>NZ_LMTZ01000124.1 GCF_001456025.1 Mastigocoleus testarum BC008 | reverse complement strand
AACAACTCGAGAATTTTGGAACACTGCGAGAAGCCATGGAGCATGTCTTGACTTTAGCGTCCTAGCTAACCTGGCGGTTGCTATAACTTGCCGAATTCGCACCACAGACAATGAGATTGTGTCCCAAAACTTTATGATCTCGCAATGACAATTCCTGGTTTGCAAGCCTTACATTTTTTGCTCTAACTTGTGCTACATTAGGGATAAGTCATATTTCAGATTAACGCGACACATAGAACTCTTGCTTCCATGTATCGCATTGGTTCTAACAGGAAAAGCATATTTATAGGTAATACGCCTGATGTAATTCTTGTAGGGTCATTTCATCTTAGTGGCTATTAATGTCTTTGTTTTTAAAGACAGACAATAAAAAAACCCCCGTTGCCGTCAAATTCAACGAGGGTGTTTAATACAGGAATAAAATAAGTGTATCACAATAAAACTATTTTGTGATGCATGTTTTAGCATTTTTTACAAAAATGTAGTCAAACAAAAAAGCTAAAGTGTAGAAATGCTTGAAGCTTTTTCCCGATATTAAAAACCACCTAGTCTTCATTGAAAAACAGTGAATAGATTGGGTGGTTTTTGTCATTTGGAAATTTATTTAAATGTGGGGTTTTGGGTTAAATCAAATTACTGCAAGTTGTCAGATTAACCATTAGTGGATAATTGAGATACTTTCTATTCAAAATTCTATGACACTCCTGAGTACAATACTCTCATTCTTCCCAGCTTTGGTAATGTTTGCAGCGCTTGCTTCTTTCCTGTGGCTTTGTTTTTCTCCAGGAATCTTTAGTATTATTGCTCTTATACTTTCTGTTTACGGATTTCCCCTACTAACATATAAAATACACAATTATTTCTATCCCCTAAAAGAAGGAATCAGCTATTTACAAGGTACAGAATATTCACCTTGGTGGGGGAGTCATCAAATTCAAAATATATACATTACCTTTCCAGCTTTGGAAGCAGCATTACGTTTAATTCCTGGTGCTTTCTCTTTATGGTTGCGTCTGTGGGGTTCAAAGGTAGGTGAAGGTATTTACTGGACGCCAAAAATAGAAATTGCAGATCGAGGATTACTCGAAATTGGCGATCGCGTTGTTTTTGGTCATGGTTGCGGAATTTTATCCCATGCAATTAAACCAAAAAAGCAAAATTTATTACTATATGTCAAAAAAGTCAAAATTGGTAATTATGCTTTTATTGGTGCAGGTTCTTACTTGGGTCCTGGAGTTGTAATTGAAGATGAAGAATTTGTACCCGTGAATAGCCATGTATATCCGAATAAACAATTTAATACTGAACTAATATAAAGTTCAACATTCCACCTAGCAGTTATTTTCATTAGTTTTGTTAGCGGATCCGTAAGGTAGCGCAGCTAGAGGCTCAGCCGACGCCGCAGGCTCTAGCGTGACGTTAGCCATTGGCTTTGTTTTACCACAAAACTCGGTAGAGACGTTGCATGCAACGTCTCTACAACCCATCATAATCGATGAAAAGAACTAAATTCCCAGGCTAATAGGAAAAGTCTGATGAATCAGACTGAATAAGGTTTACAGTGGGTTTTAAGCTACTTACTATTTGAGCCTTGTTCGCTAGAGCAGCAACACTTTAGTGTTGAAATTTATTTCAAGGTGGTCTTTTGGACTAAATAAAATTGCTGCAAGTTACCCATTACCCATTACCAATTACCCATTACCAATTACCCATTACCAATTACCCATTACCAATTACCAATTACCAACTAATGCAAATCCTAATTAAATTATTTAGCAAACTTATTTACCCCATTAACCACAAATTTGTTAAAGCATTATCAAACCCAAAATTTGCACAACAAAAAGTAAAACAAGATATAGTTAAAAATCTAATTAAAAGTGAGTATGGTAAATCTTTAAATATAAATTCAATTGATGATTGGGAACGTATTCCAATTGTGGAATATGACGACATTAAAGAATGGATTATCAAACAACAGCAAACTCAAAAGTATTTACTGACAAACGAACCTGTAATCTTCTATGAGAAAACATCTGGAAGTCGCGGTGCTGCAAAATTTATTCCCTACACTAAATCTCTGCGTCGTTCCTTTAACCAAATGTTTTGTATTTGGGCTTACGATCTAATTATAAATGGACCTCGATTTTCTACAGGTAAGATATATTTTTGTATTTCGCCTAATCTTACAACTAAAACTAATTCATCAGGAGAAAATAGAGCGAAAATTGGTTTAGAAGATGATTCAGAATATTTAGATAACTGGTTGCGCTGGTTATTGAGTCCTTTTTTGGTTAGTGTACCAGGAATAAAAAATATCCAAAGTGCGGATGAATTTAAACATAAACTTGCACTTGCATTATTAGCAACAGAAAATTTAGAAATTATTTCAGTCTGGAGTCCAACTTTTCTCAAAGTTATTCTTGACTACATTCAAACTCATCGTCAGCAACTATGCGCAGATTTAAAAAATAAGATATCACCCCAAAGACATTCCATACTACTTTCACAAAAAACAGATAACAAACCAGAACAAATTCCTTGGAACTTACTTTGGAAACAATTAAAGTTAATTTCTTGCTGGGATAGCGTTAACGCTGCTGATGGTGCAGAATTTCTACGCTCCTTATTCCCCGGAGTCTTAGTACAAGGAAAAGGACTCCTCGCAACGGAAGCACCAATGACAATTCCTTTAATTCCAGCTAGGGGATATGTCCCAGTGTTAAATGAAGTATTTTTCGAGTTTGAAGATGAAAACAATCATATTTTTCAACTCCACCAATTAAAACAGGGAAACACTTACGAAATAATTATTTCCCAAAAAGGAGGACTCTATCGTTATCGTATTGGCGATCGCATCCGCGTGACCCATTTTTATCAATCTACACCCTGCTTAGAATTTCTCGGACGAACTCAAGAAATTAGCGATCTAGTGGGGGAAAAGTTAAATTCTCAGTTTGTACGTGAAACTTTAGAGAGTTTACCCTTGGAAAGCGCAAGCTTTAAAAGCTTAGTTCCGGTCAAAGAACCACAAGAACATTACATCTTATTGTTAGACAAATTGGAGATAGATGCCAATATTATAGATTCCAATACTATAACTACAAGCTCCGCAGCTGAAATCGCACAAAAGCTAGATACAGCTTTACAGAAATCACCCCAATATCGTCACGCAAGACTTCTTGGTCAACTGCAACCAGTAAGATTGATTGTATCCTCACAAATACCAGAAATTATTGCACAGTTCAAAACTCAATCTGGAACAAAATGGGGTGATTTAAAACATGAAATTCTTGTAACTACACCAATAGCATCAAAAGTCTTAGAGCATTTAATGGATTTTCATGGATGATTGAGAATTTCTATCGTTTGTAACCCGAAGGTATCTTAACCAAATTTTACGCTCAAAAATATGAATTCTGGTCACATTGTGCTATTACCCGATTACCAACTTTTAATACTTGTTAGAGAACAAAGTTTAAAAAAAATTTATACTTATCAACAAATTAGAATTTGTTCTTTATGATGGGAACAACTCAGCTTTATTAATTTTCCTAGGAAGGCAAAACAGTAATTTTAGTTACTATGATTACTGTAGTCAATACGGAAAAAATAATAAGCACCTTGGGATAACCATTGCAAGCTGATAAACTAAGGTAATTATAAATTATTTCATTCGTACACTTTGAACAGAAAAATCTTGTCCCTGTCTTATTTTTAACACCTGTACCTGGCAAAAAAGATACAATACTTACTTGGTTAGATTTCTGATTTTATCTATCAATGTTGATTTTATTGTTATTTTGTCTGTAGGTTAATTGGAAAGTTATCCAAACCATTTCAACAAATCTTCCCAAAAAACGATTGAGAAGGTTTGTGAACAAATTTCTATTGAAAATTCTTAAAATGTCGCTTAAAAAAGCGTAAGTTCCAAACTCATGAATTTTTATTGGTGGTATTTGAGAATATCACCAACAAATAACAATGATTCTTAGCAAATAACAGTAAGGTATTGTGAGGGCAAAATCAATATCCCAACAGCAACTTTACAAACCGGAAAAACTCCAAAGGTTAACCAATCTTTTTAACGAGCGATTAACTGACTCAACCGGTTTATTTAGGCTAATGGTAAGTGAAATTGGCAAAGTTATTGACGGTGCTCAATTTTGTTTTATTTGTTTGTATAGTGCTCAAGCAGATAGTTTGGATTGGACTGCAAGTTTTGGTATTAGTTTGGAACAGTTCCAACTTTTTCAGCAAATCAATGATGAAACATGTTTGTTGAAAAAAGTGTTCGTAACTGGGATTCCTTTGATACTTCAGGCTGATGATAATAAAGATGGAGTAATTGTAGCAGATTCAGGTCAAATTGCGACAAATAATTATAAGGAGCTAAATTATTTATCTTCTGGGGATATACCTCCTCGTAATGTTTATGCTTTGACAATAGATTCAGCCCAAACAGGACCTTTGGGGGTACTGGGTGTTGGTAGCAGAGAAAAATCTATTATTTTAGATCGCAAACAGCAAAACTTGCTTGCAGGGATTAGTGAAGTGGTAGCGATCGCAATTAATAATGCTAGAACTATCGAATCTCTAGTTAAACGAGAAAGCAGTTTAGCCCAAGAAAATGAGTTATTAAAAAAGCGAAATCAAAATTTAGAAAAAAGCAGACATCATATCCAGTTGCAGAATCTTGAGCTTTTAGAAGTTACCCAGCAAAAATATCAATTTTTGGCGACAACATCCCATGAATTGCTGACTCCTTTAAATGTAATATTAGGTTTAGCACAAGTTTTATTACGCCAACGCAGCTATAGTTTATCAAAACAACAGCTAGAAATGGTGCAAAGGATTTTGAATAATGGCAATCATCTACTGACAGTAATTGATGATATGCTTTGCTTCGCTAAAGTAGAAACTGGTAATTTATCTTTTCATCTTGAAGAGCTTAACTTGACGAATTTGATTGTTACCCTTGTTTCAGAACATCGTCCTTTAGCGGAACGAAAAAATTTAAACTTAAATTTTCAAATCGAACTCATAAATCCCATCGTATTCAATGACAAAATTCGCTTAAAACAACTTCTAGTCAAACTTTTATTGAACGCAATTAAATTTACTGAAGCTGGTAGCATTAGAATTAAAGCTTGGGAGATTAACCAAGAAAAGATTGCGATCGCAATTGAAGATACAGGTATCGGTATTTCTGAAACCGATTTAAAGTATATTTTTGAACTATTTCGCCAAGTAGATCAAACAACTACCCGCAAATATGGTGGTACGGGTTTGGGTCTAGCTATTAGCAAATCCTTGGTGGATATCATGCAAGGTAAGATTTACGTTCGGAGCGAACCAGGTGAAGGCTCTAGTTTTTGCGTTGAGTTACCTAGAAAAATTGAGCATTGAGCGCCCAAATTGCGAATTAAGTTAAGTGAACAAAAAAATAAACTGTTAAATCAAAGCAAAACATCTATCTCCATACAATCACTATTTTTTCAGAGCCAGTAGGTCGGATCGAGTATTGGTGGAAAAAATTATTCTATAGTCAAAAAATAACACAAGAGCATCAGTGTATGCTATTATAAGCAGTTTAATAGCTGCATAAATATGAAGTTAGTGAATCTAATAGCTGTCATCATGGCAGTTCCAAACACACCTTAGCAAGACTGCTTGGGTAACAAAACTATCAAGATAAAAGTTAAAGTTCCCCACGGGAAAAGAATTAGAAATTGAAGCAAATATAAGAAAAAAACTTGCATTAGTAGTGCAAGCAACACAAGATTTTTTAGATGTATAGATATGGTCACAAACAGCAATCCTAAGAAAGTAGCATTACTGATTGGGATAAGTGAATATGAGTCTGGATTTACCCCTCTTCCTGGAGCGATAAAAGATGTGAAAGCAATGCAGCGAGTTTTACAGGATTCAAAGATAGGTGGGTTTAATGAAGTCAAAATCCTTGCAAATCCTGATGCTCAATCTATGAGGGAGGAAATAGAAACTTTTTTTTCCGGTCTTAATAAGGAAGATTTGCTGCTGTTGTATTTTTCTGGACATGGAATCAAAGATGATCGTGGTAGATTATATTTCTCAACCAGAATCACTCGTAAAAATCCAAATAATCAACTAATCAAATCAACTGCTGTTGCTGCAAGTTTTGTTCACGATCAGATAAATAACAGTCGTTCTAAGCGACAGGTAATAATCCTTGATTGTTGTTTTAGTGGAGCATTTGACCTTTCATTAGTAACAAAAGACGATGGATATGTAGATTTAGAGGGTCAACTAGGTGCTGAAGGTCGAGTTGTTCTTGCATCTTCAAGTTCGACTCAATATTCCTTTGAGCAGCAAGGAGGAGATATTTCAGTCTACACACATTACTTGGTAGAAGGAATAGAAACTGGGGCTAGCGATCTAGATCGAGATGGTAAAATTACTGCACGCGAACTCCATCAATATACTTGCAACAAAATTGAAGAGAATGCTTTGAGTATGAAGCCAAAAATCATTGTATTGAAGGATAAAGGCTTTGATATTTTTATTGCTCAAACAAGTAATTTGACAACAGAAGAACAACATAAAGAAGTTCAAAACATGAACTTAACAGAAGTTAGCTTAGGAATAGCAAAACCATCAGGAGATTTGTATAGTCTAGAATCAAAAACATTTCAGTTGCATAACTTTCTGGAACCATATGAAGAATTAATCAGAAAACTAATCCGGCAACTTATAGATTTAAGAAGCAGTAATGCTAATAATTTTAATGGGGATTCAGAACATCAGATCTTAAATATAATTAGACAAACCTCCGAAGCAGACTTTGTTTTTATTCTAGGTATTGACAATCAAGATAAATGGTATTTAAAATCCCATAGCAATCTTGCCAATCATATAGGAGATGATTTCTATTACAATACTTTAAATTCAGATATTTTACCTAATATTTCGCGATTATCAATCTTTAATCCTGCCTATCACGGTATCTACAGATTGCATGAAGATAAAAATGGAATTGTCAAAGCATTTGTGATGGTGCCTTTGAAAGTTTTACCACAGGCAGAGGTAATAGTAGTTTGTGGTGTACCTCAAAATTCTTATCTTTTAGGAGATATATACGGAAGAATTTTATCAAGTTTTTATCATGCTTGCCAAAAATTATCATTTAATTATTTACTAGTCGAAGCAGCTATAATTGATGATTTAAAGAGAGATTTTGGATTTGTCGCAGCCCGTTTATATAATCGGAGATTCCAATTATTCTGCGATCGTCTTCAAGAAATGATTGTTCATTTTGAGCCAATTCTTAATCTAGACCCTAACAAACTATTTATCAGTAGTTGGGAGGCTTTAGCTAGGAATCCTGAAACTTTAACAGCTCCCATTGACCTATTTCAGGCTGCTGAAATGTGGGGAGCAAGGTTTACTATTGAACTAGATAGTTATTTTTTAAAGACTGCCGTTCTAAGTTATCGAGATGCGAGAAAAAAAGCAAGAGAAAATAGAGCGAAAGATATAGCACCATTATCAGTGAACGTATACCCAGAATCCTTAATTAGCAGTTCCTATTTCAAAACAGTTCGTCAGATTATCAAAGACAATTTTATCACCGCTAGCGACCTAATTTTGGAAATATCGGAAAAAACACAATTACCACAGTACAGTAATGGAATTAGTTTGAAAGACCCCTTAGCTTTTTTTAAGAAAAAATTACTAACATATGTCAGACAGTTAAAAATTAAGTTTGCAATCGATGATTTTGGTGTTGGTTATTCTTCAATATCTCGTTTTGCTGGATTGAAACCATCTCATTTAAAGATTGATAGAAATATTTTATATCATGATAAGAGCGACCTTCTTATCCGTTCTATTCTTGAATTAGTAACGGGAAATGATTTAAATCCACCTAGTGTAATTATTGAAGGCGTAGATGAAATGACACCAATTAGCTTATATCGTCTGAAAGAAATTGGCGTTAACTCAATTCAAGGATATATTGTTGCTAAACCCAGACCAGAAATTTATCGTTTAAGTCAAGATAAATATGAGAAATTGAGAAAAAAGATTTTAGAAGACATGAATTAGGAATATTGTACTACATAGCAACTGCAGAACTAAAATTTCTAATTTATACTAACTAATTATCCTTAATTCTTTCAGCAATTCTCAATTTAGCCGAACGTGAACGGGAATTCATTTTAATTTCCTCTTCTGATGCAAGAATTGGTTTTTTGGTCAAAACCTTGAGAAGTGGTGAATCCCGAAAACGATGTTTGACTATACGGTCTTCCAAGCTGTGAAAACTAATAATTGCGATTCTCCCACCGGGAACTAGAGAATGTGGCGCTTTTTCAATAAAAGTTTCTAAAGACTTCAATTCCTCATTAACTGCAATTCGCAGAGCTTGGAAAACCCGAGTAGCTGGATGAATTCTTCCGTGACGATATTTTGCATTAACCCCAGAAGCTATTGCTTGAGCTAATTGGGTGGTAGTTTGAAATGGACGTTGTTCGACTATCCTCCTCGCAAGACGTCGCGATAATCTTTCTTCACCGTATTCAAAGAAAATATTAGCTAGGGTTTTCTCATCCCAATGGTTGATTATTTCCGCTGCTGTTAGAGATTGACGTCGATCCATCCGCATATCTAAATCACCTTCATAACGAAAGCTAAAACCCCGCTCTGGCGAATCTAAATGATAAGAACTCACCCCAAGATCGGCGATAATACCATTGAACTTGGCTATGGGGAACTGATAATTGGCAAAATTGCTAGAAATAAACGTTATCCTTTGAGCGTATTCTACTAAAACTTTTTTGGCTGCTGCCAGAGCATCTTCATCTTGGTCAATCGCAGTTACTCTTACATCTGGTGCTGCTTCTAAAATTAAACAACTATGACCACCACCACCCACAGTTGCATCTAAATAATGTCCTCCTTGACAGATCTCTAAACCGCTAATTACTTCTCGACTTAAAACCGAAATGTGAGAAAATTCATTGGTCATTGGTCAATTGTCACTTGTGATTGTTTGTTGTTTATTGTTTACTCATCGGTGTTCGGGACTTACTGGTCGCTGCTCATCTAAAAAATGATAAAGGACAAATGACAAAGACAATTAAAAAGTTATGCATCAATATAATTAGAGTTAGTCAATCAAACTTAAACCCCTAAATTCTGCAGAACTCATCTGTTGAATTTGGTGATTATGTAACAAAAATATCAACATTACTTTGTTACTAAAAATCCGAGCTTAAAGCAAATTAAGACCTAGGGGTGAGTGAAAAACCGTTCATTTAGGGGAGAGAACTCTTTTAATGGCAAGAATTGAAACCAGAACAGAACCGATGGTGCTGAATATGGGACCGCACCATCCCTCAATGCACGGGGTTCTAAGACTGATTGTCACCCTCGATGGCGAGGATGTAGTTGATTGCGAACCGGTGCTGGGCTATTTGCACCGGGGAATGGAAAAAATTGCTGAAAGTCGGACAAATGTCCAGTATGTTCCCTATGTAAGTCGTTGGGACTACGCAGCAGGGATGTTTAATGAAGCTGTGACCGTAAACGCTCCAGAAAAGTTAGCAAATGTTTCTGTTCCTAAGCGTGCTAGCTACATCCGCGTCATCATGCTGGAATTAAACCGGATTGCGAACCACTTGCTGTGGTTTGGACCATTCCTGGCTGATGTTGGCGCTCAAACCCCTTTCTTCTATCAATTCCGCGAACGGGAAATGATTTATGACCTGTGGGAAGCTGCTACAGGTTATCGCATGGTAAATAACAACTACTTCCGCATTGGCGGTGTCGCTGCTGATTTACCATATGGTTGGATCGACAAATGTATAGATTTTTGCGATTATTTCCTACCTAAGGTAGATGAATATGAAAAATTAGTCACTAATAATCCTATTTTCCGTCGTCGGATCGAAGGTATAGGTGTTATTACCCGTGAAGAAGCTATTAACTGGGGACTCTCAGGTCCAATGCTACGGGCTTCTGGGGTGAAATGGGATTTACGCAAAGTAGATCATTACGAATGTTACGACGACTTCGATTGGGATGTACAGTGGGAAACAACCGGTGACTGCTTAGCCCGTTATATGGTACGGATGCGTGAGATGCGCGAATCCGTTAAGATTCTCCGTCAAGCAATAAAAGGTCTTCCTGGTGGTCCTTACGAAAACCTGGAAGCAAAACGGATGATGGAAGGCAAAAAGTCTGAATGGAATGGTCCAGACTATCAGTACATCAGTAAAAAAGTCGCACCTACCTTCAAGATTCCCAACGGCGAAATATACTCTCGCGTGGAAAGTGGTAAAGGTGAAGTCGGAATTTATTTGGTAGGTGATAATAATGTCTTCCCTTGGCGCTGGAAGATTCGTGCAGCAGATTTCAACAATCTCCAGATTTTGCCCCATTTACTAAAAGGTGTAAAAGTGGCGGATATCGTTGTGATCCTCGGTAGTATTGATGTAATTATGGGTTCAGTAGACCGATAAATTAATGGCTGAGTGGAGTTAAATCCACTCAGTTATTCATGACGATACTAAAATAGTGAACTCACAAAATTTATATTATTGGAATGTATTTATTCGAATTTATTAGTGATTATTCATTATCATCAAATCATAACTTAAAATTAATTTTTACCAAAACTAGTACCTACCAACACTAATACTTACTAACGCTAATACTTACGCAAATAATAATTCATAAAAAAACTGTAAAAAATACAACTACTGAGGACATATATTGGTATTTTTATAACAGTTAAAATTCATGAACTTGATATTTATTTGTAATTGAGAGTTGTTTGTAAGTCTAGAACTAACAATTCACTGTTCATCTCAAACAATTTTTTAGGGGTGAATTACTTGTGTCACAATCTAAACGTTCACAGTGTAAACGTAGCATTAACATAACTCATCAAACTTTACCTACCTAATACGATGGAAAATCTTAATCAACCCGAACGCAATAGGTATATAGATGTAGGTTTAGAAAAGGTTCTTAATCAAGTCAACCAAAGAATAGAAAGAGATGAGTTAATTATCAAAACAATCAAAAATCTTCGAGAATTACTCCAAGTTGATAGAGTCGTTTTATACTACTTTTATAGTCAATGGCACGGTCAGGTAATTTTTGAGTCTTTAAGTAAAGATGAGTATTCAATCCTTGGTTCCACAGGTCCAGATGAATGCTTCAATAATGAATATGCTGCGATGTATTTGCAAGGTAGAGTGCGAGCAATAAATGATATTGAAACTGAATCCATTCATGAATGTCATCGTGAATTTCTTCAGAGTTTAAAAGTTCGTGCAAACTTAGTAGTACCTGTTTTAACTGTCAAAAAATGTTTGTGGGGATTATTGGTTGCTCATCATTGTCAAGCAGTTCATTGTTGGTCGTCTTCAGATATTCAAGGGATGAAGAGGGGAGCAGAAGTTTTAGCTACATCTCCTTATGTTTCAGGAAATTGATTAATTAGGTGTTTAACTAATTGATGTCTAACTTATTATATATTCGAGCAATTAGATTTTTAATAAATTAGATAATCAGTTAATTAGATAAAATTATCTTTAATTTGTTGATATTTATAAACTTCTAATGCTTGCCAAAACATATAAATTGAAAGAGATACTAACAATATCCTGAAATAAAGACTAATAACTTTGTCGGAAAATTTTGGTAAAAACCTAGTACTAATCTGGGCTCCAAGTAGTCCACCAAAACCAAGAATTAAACCCTGCACAAATAAAATATTACCACTGATCCCATGACCGATGCTAGCAGAAATTGCCGTAATAACAATGACGCCCAAACTATTTTGAATTGCGACTTTGATAGTTTCTTCTAGCAAAAGCATTTGTAGGGGTACCATAATTACCCCACCACCAATTCCAAATAATCCTGCGAGGGTACCAGCTAAACCTCCTGTGATAAATCTTGCAGCTGTGGAATTGATTTTTAATTTTACACTTTTTCGCTTTCTTCGTTCTGAGCTTGCAGTTTCTGAACTTATAGCTTTTGAATTTATAGCTTTTGAACTAATAGCTTCCGAACTAATAGCTTCTATTTGTGTTATTTCTGAATGTGAATTTTTTGGATATATTATTTGCGACTGTGTAACTTTAACTTCTTGTTTTATATTTTCATTATTTGCTTTTTTCAGACTTTTGCGCAGTTGCACTAAATAAATATTAGCGAGCAACAATAAGCCAAAGCAAATTAACAAAACAAATTCTGGAATAATGTTTGCCAAAAATACTCCTAATTGAGCAGTAAATAGCGCCGGTAATCCTAGATAAAGTACTTGTTTGAATGAAATAAAACCCATGCGCCAATTCTGAATGCTACCAGAGGTTGCTGTAATTACAATTGCAAGACTGCTAGTCGCAACGGCTTCAATAGTAGTAAATCCTAATGCTTTTTGTAGTGGAACCAAGACTGTACCACCACCAATTCCCAGAAAACCAGCTAAGATACCTGATAATAATCCACCACCAAGCAAGATTAACCAGCTTTTCAATAACAATAAACTAATTACGTTCATTGGTACTTATAAATTCACACACTATAAATTTAAAAACTATCAACTCATAAACTATAAATTCAAAATTATAAATCTACAAACTATAAGTTCAAAAACAATCAACTCAGAAATAATCAACTCAGGAACAATCAACTCAGAAACAATCAACTCAGAAACTATAAATTCATAAACTATCAATCCATGTCAATTGAGGATCTAGTATGATTTAGGTTAAATCAAGAAAATTCCCAGGCATCATTGATTTTGCTAACATCCCATGTACCCCTTTGTTGGGACTATTAACAACCTGAGTGATATGAAAATTAACAGCTATGCTGCACAAAACATAAGCATCTTCAGGGGATAGATTAGTAAAACATGTGAGAAATTCGATTGTATTTTGCAAAGCTAATTTGAATGCTTCGTCTAGAGTTTCACCAAAACCCATTGTGATGATATGTTCTGCGGTTTCAGCGAGTGGTGTTGTTAAATGGAAATCTTTATGAAGCTTAAGCTCAATAGTACCTTTCATAGAAGTTTCAATTGCGGTAACATTTACTTCCCCGTCACCTTGTGCTGAATGTCCGTCACCAATAGAAAATAGTCCACCTTCGACAAACACAGGTAGAAATATTCGCGAACCCGCTTGTAGATGTCGGTTGTCAATGTTTCCGCCATAATTACCAGGAGGAATGGAATTGCGATCGCTTTGGGGAGTCGCGACACCAAGGATACCGAAAAATGGCTTTAAAGGAATTTTAATTCCACTATTTTGGGGAAATTCAGCAATCTTATTATCTAAGTCTAGGGGAATGAACCTTAAATTTGGTTGTCCGAATTGTTGTGGTAAAGCACCACATCCTTTGCGAATTGCATTAAAACCAATCGGTAAACTTGGCTCAATTGCTTCTAGCTTTACTTCTAAAACATCACCTGGTTGTGCATCTTGAATATAAATTGGTCCAGTCAGTAAGTGGGGACCTCCTGCAACTTTGCGTTCCGGAGTTAAATTTTTACAGATTTCTGTAAACTCTGGCGTAATAAAATCAGCAGGAGCTTTATCATGAATATAGTAGCCAGTGTAAGTTTCCACATCAATCTTATCGCCTGATTCTACTGTCAAAGCTGGCTTTAAAAGATGAGAAAAACCACCTAGATGTACTGTTTCTTTAGTTGCTTTGAGGCTATGATGATTCATAGAGGCTTGATGACTACTACAGTTAAAGATTAATTGTGACTATTGCTTAGAATAGCTGATAAGGCTAATTTATGAAGCCGAAAATAACTGTATTAGCCATTTTGTAACCTCTTTGCTAATTTTTAAAATGGAAGTAAGTAGAAAATTAGAGACGGATAAATAGAAAAATATTTTAATAATTAGTCAGAATTAGGATAATCGCGGTCAAAACACACAATAACCTCTGCCCTGCAAGCCTCTCAGGTATTAAGTAATCCATTGTATAAATTTCTGACAATAATTACGAATTACAATGGTATTTCGCCGTTAAAGTACTACTTGAATTAGTGATTAGCAAAGACTATCAGAGATGAATTTAACTACCTGTGAGAGTCCATCTTGAGTTTTTAAGTTAGTAAATACAAAAGGTTTGTTACCCCGCATCCTTAGTGTATCCGTCTCCATGACTTTGAGATCTGCACCCACATAAGGAGCTAAATCAGTTTTATTGATAACCAACAAATCTGACTTAGTAATTCCTGGACCACCCTTACGAGGGATTTTATCCCCAGCAGCAACATCAATCACGTAAATTGTTAAATCTACTAATTCTGGACTGAAAGTTGCAGCTAAATTATCGCCACCACTTTCCAAAAACACTAAATCTAGATCGGTAAAGCGTACTTCTAAATCTTCAATAGCAGCTAAATTCATTGAAGCATCTTCACGGATAGCTGTATGGGGACAACCACCAGTTTCCACTCCCAATATGCGTTCTCGATCTAAAGCTTGAGAACGAACTAGAAATTGTGCGTCTTCTTGAGTGTAAATATCGTTGGTTACGACAGCCAAATTATGGGACTGACGCATTGTTTTGCATAAAGCATCAACTAGGGCTGTTTTCCCAGAACCAACGGGTCCAGCGACTCCAACTCGAAATGCATTCATGATCGGTTGTCAGTTATCAGTTATCAGTTACCAGTTGTCAGTTAATATGCTGTCGCGCACCCTATAGCTATAGCTGCGCTACCTACGGATCCGCTAACAGTTACCAGTTTATGGCTAACGCCACGCCCTTACGGGCTACAGTTAAAAGGGAACAGGAAATAAGGAACAGGAAAAGTTACCTGCTCATTACCAATTACCAATTACCAATTACCAATTACCAATTACTATTAACTCCTAAACAGCCTACTATACTGCGTTTCGTGCGTCATGCTTGCTAAAGATAAGCCCAAGCTGCAACAAGAAAGTTCGTCATCTTCCAACTCTATAACTGTTTTAATTGTTTCTATTAATAAGGGTTGAAATTCCACTAATAATTGCTGTCCGGTTGTTTGTCCTAGGGGGATAAGTTTTATTCCTGCAGCAATTAAATTAGTTAACCAACTTTGAAGGTAACCCAACAAGACTGCTTGTATTTGAATTTGCCAAAATGCTGCTGCGACCCCAAAGGCGATCGCATAATTACAAGGTTCTCCCACAGCTTCAATTAATGGTTTAACCTGGGGCTGAAGTTTACTCATCAGTTGAGAAAGACTTCGTCCCATTTGCCAACTAGAATTACGTAATTCCTCAGTTTCTCTTGCTGCTGATAGCCATACATTCCAATCATATAATGCTTGGCAATCTCCTGCACTTGCACATTTGTAACTTCTTACAACAATAGCTGTTTCTAAACGAATTGCACCGTATTTTAATTCTGCAGTCAACCACTGCTTAAGACTATCGCGATCGTGAATTGTGTTGACTTCAACTAAAGTTTCCAAACCTTCAGAATAACTGTATGCTCCGACAGGTAAAGTTGGGCTAGCTAACTGTAAAAGACGTAATAAATTATTATTATTAAATGTGTACTCATCCTCAGTGCGCATGCCGTAATTGGTGTTCATAAGCACCTTTTTGTGGTTGAAATGGGACGGTTTCTTTTTTGATTTTCAAGTTCAATGTCTCCAGCATTTTACGCAATACTGGGTCCGGTGACAATCTCAAATAATTTGTAGTGATTTCTAAAGGAACATGACGGTTACCTAAATGGTAAGCTGCTCTAATTAAATCAATGTTTTGCTCGGCATATACAGTCAAAACTTCTTCTGGTTTAGCTATAATTTTTGCTAAATATTTTTTAGTATCATCTACGAGAATATCACTATCTTGCAGTACAGTTCCTCTAGGTAAACGCAAACATACAATTTCCCCTTCTTCAGTAGCGAAACGATGACGCGATCGAGTACGCTCTTCTGCACAGAGATTTAGTGTAAAGTTAATAACTGCCTCTGAGCTAAATTGCTGAATTTTGTTAAAGGTTAACATTTTCTTGAGTACGGCAAACTCCAATATTCAACTTAAGTATCTGCCCGTTAAAATTGCAATTAGGAGAGCAAGTTAATAAAAAATAGACCATAGAAAATAGACTAAGGAGTTCCTGAATGCAAGAAATTACCTATAATCGCGATAAACGTCGATTGTTATCTTGTTTGTGTCACGCAGCAATCTTTTTTAGCACGGCGTTTTTGTCATTCGCTGTACCATTTGGAATCAATATTATTTCTGACGATCCGGTTGTTCGAAGTAACGCCAAAGAATCGATGAATTTTCACCTCAATGTTTGGTTTTGGGCGACTGTAATTGGCGTACCGGTGGGTGTTATATCTTGGCTTACTTTTGGGTTAGGTGGAATTTTATTTTTCCCCTTACTGGCTCTCGGTTTTTTACTTCACTGGGGATTAACAATTTGGGCTTTGTTAAGTTGTTTGGGTAATCCTGACGAACCTTTCCACTATCCGTTTATTTTCCGTATATTTTAAGTTTTGTATCGTCGCATGCCAAGGGGAATTCCAAATAAGGAGATATACCATTATTTAGGGTATAAATTGGTTGAATTATATATTTTTGGGCGCACGTTGGTGCGTCCCTACAGCTAAGGGTTATGGTATAAATTATTGTTTGGAAATCCCTAATTATTTTTCTAATTATTTAATTGTCTAATACTTTAAGAAAGTGTATTTATAAATCAAAAATAAAATAATTGTAGGGTGCTGTTAGGTGCAAAAATAAATCTTGGATTTATGAGATAATCTCCAATTGCACCGTAATGCACCGTTGCGATTAAAAGTCATATACAAGGATTTATAGTGGTTTTCGGTTGAGTGCATGACACTTTGTAGAGACGTTGCATGCAACGTCTCTACAGAATAGGAATATAAAATGTATTTGATTCAAATGGAAAACGCTATATATACGCAAGAGAATGTTTTTTGGTCGCCTTTATCGCCACACATTAACGCACCGCCATATAATATTAATAAACTATAAATTTAATTTCTTTATCTATTTTAGTGAACTTGTAGAAATAGGCATATCGGCGAAATGATCGAGTAGTAAACGGTGAATGAAGCGATAGCTACCACCTACTTTTTGGATGATACGACGTTCTGCAGCACGGTCGAGGAATTGGGCATAATTCCAAGGGATGTAATCATTGTGCCAAAGTACTAAGCGGAGGGAAAAGTGTTTTATGCAGGCTAGTCCACCTCCATAGAAAAATACTAAAAATACTACAAGGAATTGAGATAATTTCAAAATAAAATCTATATTATCAACTCTAATAAACTGGGATAATGATGATTTTAACCAAACCTGTACAAAAGTAAAAATTGAGCTACATAAAACTGTGAAAATAAGCGTATTTTTAGCAGAAGTCCAAATACCTTGATTGGGAAAAGATTTATTTAAAATCTCATCTTTTAGCCCGAAAATCAGCCCGAAAATTAGCCCGAAAATCAGCCCGAAAATTGGCACAAAAATCAGCCCGTAAATCGGTCCTAAAATCAGCCCACAAATCAGTCCGTAAATCAACCCGACAATCAGCCCGTCAATCAAATTTTTGATATATTGTTTTCGTTTTTCAGGTTTAAAAGAAAATCTTATTTCCTCTACTGTTTCAATCTTAATCAGTCCGTAATTCAGCCCGTAACTCAGCCCGAAAATCAGCCCGAAAATCAGCCCGAAAATCAGCCCGAAAATCAGCCCGACAATCAGCCCGACAATCAGCCCGAAAATCAGCCCGACAATGAGTCTGTGAAAAAATTTTTGCCTACTACTTAGTAGCCAATCAGGCTGAATATTTTCAATTAAAAATTCCGTCTGCGTTTCTTTCAAGCGGTTAGCTAAAAACTTCAAAAAGTGAATTGTTTTTCTACGCTGTGGCTCCTCTTGATTCACAGGATTTAACTCAAACCTGCGCTCAATATAAGAATCAAATAATTCTTCCTTTGTGTGTATTGCTTGTCCTTGATAAGCAACAACCATCATTGACAATAACAAAGGAGTTTTTGCTAACTCCAAAAACTCAGCATTATTTTCTATACTGTGCCACAAATCTCCTCGGTCAAATACTTCTAAATAATTTTGAATTTGTTTATTGCTCAACGGTTGCAAACAGACAGCACCATGCAACTCCGCAAGTTGTTCCTCCCCTGCAATATATTCTTCTTCTCGACAGCAAACTACCAAATCCCGCTTCGCATCTTCACTTAAATATTTATTGATTGCTCGAATACATTTTCTCTGTTTTTCTAAACCCAATTCATCCAAACCATCCAATAACGGTAAAACTTCACCCCGTTCTAACCAAAATCGACTTATCCCCGGTGTAAGATTATATTCTTCCTTGAGTTGAATAATTAACCAACCTAAAAAATTTACACTATCATCGCGCCAAGCTGAAAGTTCAAAAATTATCGGTATAGGTTCGCTGTGATTATTTTTTGCTCGCTCGAGTAATTCTTCAGCTAAATCTAGTAGGGTTGTGGTTTTTCCGCTTCCTGGTTTTCCTAAAATTAATAAACGTCCACCAATATCATCCCGTCGCAATACATCTATTATTTTGTCGAGTACCTTCACCTTCGGCTGACTTATGGTGTTGTTAACCGATACTGTATACAAAGTCTGAAGCGGTTTCCGAGCAACTTGCTGCGGTTGTTCCTCCCGTCTCAAATCGAGCATTAGCAAGTCATGTAAAGAATCACGCAACCTTTGTTTGACTTTTGTACCTTCTGCTTCGAGTAATCTGGGACGAATTGTGGGGTCAATATCTGCAGGTGCATCTTCCGGTTGTTGTTGTGCTTGCTGATATGCAACTAAAGCAGTCAATATAGTGAAGATAAATACAGCAGCAAACAGTATTTCGGTTTTGTGAGGAAAATTAGGAATGTTAGGTAATTGATTGATTAAATAGCCAATGACCGTAGCCGCGATCGCACCAAATATAAATAAAAATAAAGGATTTCTAAGCAGCTTTTTCATAGAGGAGACTCAAGGATAAGGCTTAGTGTAGATTAATTGCTAGCACATTGATATATTACTACTCCACGAATTAAGTATTTTTCGGTAAATCCCAAAAACGTAGAGACGTTGCAGAGGCTAACGCCGACGCCGCAGGCTCTGCAACGTCTCTACAGGGAACTATGATTTTGGCTAATAATTAATATCAATTTCAAGTTTGTTTTAGTTTGTCATATGCTGACTTTAATAACTGTTCCGCTTCTTTATAAGCAGTAGTTCCCGCACTTATCGTTTTCAATTGATTGATTACACCTTGAATTTGAGCCTTAAATTGTTGAGGATTCGACCCAGAATTTGCAATTAAATTTTGAATTTGTCTGTGAGCTTGCTGTAGTTTTTGTTGAGCTTCAATTTCCAACTTTTGGCGAGTTTTAATCGTACCTAAATTTGTCTGGTATGTTGCTAGTAAATTTTGTGCTTCACTGTAACTCGGTTCTCTAACTTGAATTTTTTCCAGTTTTTCAATTGCTTTTTGCCATAATTTAGCGATTTCTCCCCAAGTTTCAGCCCTATGAGGTGGGTTTTGTGATGCTTTAGCCGCTGCGATCGCAAATCCTTTTGCTGCTTTAATATAATTACCACCATTAGAATTAGCAAGTGTTTTTGTTTTTACTTGGTAAATCGCTGACAGTTTTTGTGCTTCCAAATAGCGGGGATTATCTGTAGGTACTTTATTCAAATGTGTGACAGCTTGTTTTAATAACTCTGCAGCAACTTGAGGTTGTGTAGCTGTAATTTTTTCCGCTTCGGTATTAAATTCTTCAGCAGCACTGATAAAGGAAGAAACCACAGCATTTTGAAATTCTTGTTGATAGACTTTGAGCTTAGCTTTTGCTGTTTTTCCTGCTAGGGTTTGTTGAGGTATTAAATTTAACTGATTAATTGATATTTGCCATGCAGCGATCGCTTGTTCTCGATCTGAAATATTTTTTGCTTGTTGATATTGTTTTTTTGCTTCTTTAATACTTTCCTCCACTGCTTTGAGTGGTTTTAAAGCGTTTGTATCTTGAAATGCGATCGCTTCTAACCGTGCTGCGCGTTCTCGCGCAACTTTAAACTCATCAAAAGTAAATTTCCAAACACAGCCAAACATGGTGCAATATGTCTGGGGATAATACCCTAAAAACCAGACAGGAAGATTATTTAAATGCTTTTAGGCTTGTTTATTAAGGCGGTACATTTGAACACCTGGTATCTTATATTTTAAGTTTTCCCAGGAGTCAGAGGTTAGGAGTAATGTTAGCGGCTAGCGGTAGCGTACCGTAGGTATTGCGGGGCGCGACAGCGCACAGTAATGACGTAGAGACGTAGCATGCTACGTCTCTACAGGTGTAATGAGTAAGGAGTAAAGAGTAAATAATTAAGAGTTAAGGAGTTATAAAGCTTTTTTCCTTTCCCTGTTCCCTTTTCCCTGTTCCTTTTTCAGACAAAACTTGTTTGATTTGCTCCCAATTATTTAACCAATCTATTAATTCTTTATCTTTAATTGAACGCTTTTGAGAGTCTTGAGAACTTTGAGAATATTGAGAATAAATCTGTAAAATCTTACTTAGCTGAGTGTCAGAGGTTCCTGTATGATTTCGCCAAGCTTTTAGTAATTCTTCACGATCTATTTGAGAATTTACATCACTGCGACTGGTAACTAATCCCAACTTTTTTTGTAGCTGAATTAGTTCTTGTTTACCGACCATTTCTACAACAAAATTAGCAGATTCAGCTTTTTGTAGTACTCCTGCTAAAGCTTGGATATAAGCTTCACTATTATCAACAACAGGTTTATCTAAAAAAATAGCTTTTCCTAGCCGACGATTCTGAGCAAATACCAATACTAAAAGTAAAACTCCCGCTTGGATAGATATGGGAAAAACTGGTGTATTTGCTAAATATTCCCATATTTGAGCAGCACCGCTATTTTTCTTAGTTTCATTTTGTTTACTATCTCTATAACCGTGAATATATTCATCTACAAATAGCTTATGACCTTTTTGATTTACTAATTCCGCTAAATATTGATAATTACTTTGATAATCTTGATAAGCATTAGCAGCTAAATAAGGAGTAGTAGAATAAATAATTTTTCCTTTACCAAATTTCTGTTCCCAAACTATAGCCCCAAAGCGATCGCCTAGAGATATTTGTACTTTTTCCTTAGGTTTTTGACTGGTAGGTTTTCTTCCCTCAGATTGATAACGTCTGGTAGTTTCGATTTTGATCTCACCCTGAGAAGATTTCTGAAAGGTAGAAAAATTTGCACTGGTGGGAGGTTGACGAACGCCAAGGACAATTAAAGTATTACCAGCTTCAACCCATTTTCGTTCCAAGTCATTGGGTTCTGATGGTACTACAGCACCATAAATTTGTAATAAAGTAGTTGGAATTTCTTTTAATGTTAGACTTTCTGAATTTAAATCTTCTGAATTTAAATCTTCTGACTTTAAATTTTCTATTTTTAAACTTTTTTGCTTTGGTTGATTTACTTTATTTTGCTTTAATTGTGCAAAAGGTTTTTGCCAGCGTTGAATATTAATTCCTTGCTGTTGCATATAAGCATACCAAGCACCATAACCATCAGGAGAGCGACTATAGGTTGAACCTTGACGGATTTTGTTCGCTGAAGGAGCGCTAAACAAAGTCAAAATAACGATCGCAAGAATGACAATTCCTCCAAACCAAGCAAGGCGATTTGAACGTTTCATTAATCTTCAATTTCCCGATATGCTTGCTGACATTGTTGGTAATTTTCCGCTTGAATTTCTGCATTATTGAAACATAATTGCTCATGAGTCGTAATTAAAGTTTCATAGGGTTGCATCGGAGTGACAGACAATTGTAGTAACTGTAAATATTCTCCATCGGTGCGACTAGATTTATGACGTAAAATTTTCTTTTCATGCAATTTTTGTAGCATTGCAACATACAAACAGCGACAAGCTTCCGAGTAATTTCCCTGACGATACAAACTTTGCGATCGCGAAATTAATGATTCTACAGATAAATCCGGGGTAGATTTTTCTCCATTTTGTTCGGGTGAAAAACGCTCATCAGCTAACCAAGCATAAATATAAGGGCTAAACTCTCGCCATAAACGCCAAATGACCCAAATGAAAAATAAGCCCAAAATAATCCAATATAAAATACCGAGAAAATCTACAAAGTTTTTACTAATCGACCAATTAGGTGACCAATTAGGTAAAGTGCGATCAAAGCGCTGTAATTGATACTGAATCCATTCTCCTATTTGTTTTTGCCACTGCGAAAGAACCCAGCCCCAATTACTTTTTTCATAGCCACTTATTTCATAGTTGCTTGCAAACATACGGTTTTAGAGGATATTTACTATGAAGACTCCTCAGTCCATGGTATGGTAATTGCTTCTCTTCACCTATGACCAATGAGCTATTACCCATTATCAAATATCTGAAGTTTGATATAAATTATTACATCTTTACAAAAATTATCTATTATTATATTTAATAACTAAAATGTTAATAGATTGAAAAGTAACCGTTTAACTGGTGGTTTTTGCGATAAGAAAAAATAGATGTACGATAGCGGTGATGATGTAAAAATCTTTATATTTAAAATCTTGAATCTAAAATCTTGAATTTACAACCTTGAATCTCAAATCTCGAACTTAAAACCCTTAATTTTTATCTCCCGAAACTTTGCGACTGTCTGCAAAATCTTAGAAATCGATTCATAACAAACACATTTTACATGGCTATTTATTTTTACAAAGTTTGGCAACCTTACGGCTGTTTTTCCAACTTTTCGGAACATGCAATCTTCATTCAAGGTGCTTACTGGTCAACGGTGGAACACTACTACCAAGCACAAAAATTTGTTGACACTGAGTATGAAGCTGTAATACCAGTAATTCATAAAGTAGGTACCCCAGAAGAAGCAGCAAGTTTAGGACGTTGTTCGACACGTAAACCACATCCGGAGTGGGACATACGCAAAACCGAAGTCATGCGAAAAGCTGTCTTGACCAAATTTATTACCCATGCCGATATCAGGGATATATTGTTAAGTACCGGAGATCGATTATTAGTGGAAGATTCCGCTAGGGATTATTTTTGGGGATGTGGTGCGGATAGAAGCGGACAAAATCATCTTGGTAAAATCCTGATGAGTGTCAGGGAAGAAATTCGTAATTTACTACCTTTGTCTATAGGAGTCAGAAATATATCCAATAAACCCTAGTTGTAAAGCATTGGAAATTGTAGGTAGGTAGTAGATTGCTGAAGTGAGTGAATATAGGGAACACAAATAGACAAGCAAAAGGATACTAGCGGGGGTAATTATTTCTTCTGTTCTTTGTATTAAGTAGGAGTCTCTTAATAACTTTAAATCTTGAAATAGTTTTAATCTTTGTCAACTCCCATTTCTGATTTACAAACTTCCATATGTGAGGTGTTGTCCAAATAAGTATTGCTACAAAGGAGCCGAATAATAAACTGTAAAAAATAGATAAGAAAAAGGGATGAATATAGTATGAAGTTATTAGAGGTAATTTCTCTTCATCTATTAGATCGTAACTGGATGCAAAAATTTCTCCGGCTGCAATACCACTACCTATGGCTAGAATTGTGATTTGCTGTTTATATTGGCTTTTTGCTTCACGTTTTTGTCGCTGAATTTCTAGTTCTGTTTGTTCAATTGCAATTTGACCTCTGACTGATGCGATTGCACTATCTGTTAGTGTAGAACTGTATACAAAATATTTCAGTTTCGCTGCGGTATTTTCTAGAAAGTCTTTACAGTTTTTATCAATAAAAGTTTTCAGAAAATTAATGTCTTTATCGCTGAAATTTTCTGTATTTTTCTCTAACTCCGTAAGCTTATCATGATAAAGTTTAGAGTTATCTTTAACAACTGAACTGGACTCAAATTCATACATGCAACCAATTTTTCTGCCATACTCTCTTGCCATTTTTGGAAGCTTAGTAAGCTTATTTTTAAAATAGAATAATTCTTCTTCTGTCGGATTAATATTATTTTTATGAGAATGCAAACTGTCAATCTGATCGTTAATTTCTTTAAGGTCTTTTGCGATTAAATTTTCTTGACGGCGAATTTCTTTAAAAGCACTTGTTATTCTAGCCCTGTATAAAAATAAGTCTAAAAAATCATTATAATTTTTATAAAATTTTTCTCTTTCCTGTCGATTGTAAAATAACCAAACTAGAATATGTTGATAACGCTCTAAGCTTTTACGTCTAAGACTACCGTATTCAAAAATGGGACTATTAAATAATTGACCTTGTCTATTAAAAGGATAGTGCTTATCGGGAAAGAGAGCCTTAATACATTGTTTAGCAATAATTCTAAGCTCTTTATTTGTTTTATGCTCATCTTGCTCTAAAAGTTGAGCAGTAATTAATAATGTTTGACCTACAAATTGATTGCTGTCATTTGCTTCGTTACCTAAAATTAAAACATTTTCTGGATTTAGAAATCGTAATTGATTTACCTCAACTGTTTGAGTCGCTATTCTTGGATGATTTAAATTAAAATTAATACATAATCCATAGTTTTCATCAATTTGTATGGCATAAACACTACTATTATTAGTATGCAATAAAATTAAGTCTTTATCTTTATTGGGTTGTTCAGGAATAATTTCAGCATTTTCATCAAAAAAAATTGGATGAAAAATATCTTCATCTTGGAAAATTTTAATTAAGTTTGTAGTGTCTGCATCAATATTGATTTGGTGAAAGATATCAAATTTTTGACTTAAAGTTGTTCTAGAAATAATTTCATTACACTTATCCCAAATCCAATTTTTATTAATTATTTTGCGATTATTGACATTTTCTTTAGCAGAAAAAGCAAATAAGTGTATTCTGGGGTCATAAATATATAAACTCATCTTAAAACTCCTAAATATAATTTCTGTTTTCTTTAGAAAATAAGATAATAGTGCCTATCAAAATTAAACACAAAAGTATAGTGATGTAAGTTAATTTATTAACTTACAAGTTATATTATTAGTTATTTTTACTTGCTAAACTTGTTGCATTAAACACTATCACCTGCTCAATTTACTTTTTGAATCAATCAAGTAACAGTTATTTAACATTTTGTTGTGTAGGAGTACAAGTATCCATTGTTACTTTAGTCTTGTCTTATTTTTGTAGAGAAAGTAGATTTCTATTTCAAACAGCCTTCTGAATACTCTATAAGCTTGCTATCAAGTTTAATTATTTTGCTGTATTTCTGCCCCAATAATGGACTTAGTAGTTCTTTTTTTGGAAACACGAAAGTTTTACGATTTATTTCCCCTAAGTGTTACGCACTTCAGCCAATATTTTTGATGACAACATCCAGATTACCGCTTGACTTTCGTGAAGATATCTAAAATTTAACAGGACTTACGCAAAATGAACGTAACTACGTCATTACGAGCGACAGCGACGTAATCGCCAAAATCTATGAGATTGCTTCCCTACACTGCGTTTCGGTCGCAATGACAAATCTATGTCCTGCGGACACGCGATGCTAACGTTGCGTAAGTCCTGTTTAATTTATACTTCACGCCCTAACAACGGTAATAGAACACCCATTTTCACTAATTGCAACTTCAGTACTCAAACGCTCCTCTATGGGTAAAGCCTTCCCACGCAAATCAAAAATCACCAACCAACCAAAATTTACTCCTAACCGCGCCAAATAAGAATCTAACTGTTCCAGACCCGACTCCAACGGATCTCCTTTTTTATCTCGCCAAGTTTTTAGTTCGATTCCTAAAGTAACCTTCCCATATTTCAAGCATAAATCCATGCGATCACACCCAATTGCATATTCCCGTTCTAAGGTTCCATCCCCATTCACAACGCGATGCAAAAATGCCATTAATACTAAATGTGGGGCAATCTCATGCTAAGCAGCACTACCAAGCAACGGTTCGCCATGCTGTCGCCAAAATGCTATAAACGCCTTTAGTAAAGCATCTGTATCCAATTCTCCAGATGGAGTTAACCAACTAGGACTGATGTGAGGTAAAGTATCTTGAGTTCCTTGTACTAACACGCGAGGAATAACTTCTCTGTAAATCGGATTTGCAATTATCAATCCTCCCGCAGGATCTCTTCTTAACAAACCCAAATCCAGCAAATATTGTCGGTCATCTGATGAGGTTACCCCCAATGTTTGTCCTGATAATATCGGTTCAATAATTGTTTTTACCCTTGGTTCTCGTAATTTCTCTGCAAGGGAATCAAGATGAGTATCTTGTCTTTTAATTAAAATTTCCTTGGCTTTATGAATATGCTCCAATGTAATGGCGACATTCGTATCTGTTACCATCTCTTCAACTACTTCTTTAGCCAAAGCATTTACTAACCAAGGCTGTCCCTGAGTCAAATCAAAGGCTGTTTCGATTGCCGACTCTGTAAAAACTTGTCCGGTATCATCAGTGTGTTGTTGGTATAGCTCTCCAACTTCTGTAGCAGTAAAATTCCTCAGGGTTAGGGAGCGGACTTTTATATTAAATGGACTCGCAGTATTTAATCTGTTACTACCCCCACTTGCGACCTTGTAATCTCTGACATCTCGTAAACCAACTAACCCAATTGAAAGTGGAAAATTTTCAGGACGAATAGGGTAACCGTCACGTAGTTGTCGCAAAACTGAAATTAAGGCTTCATCTTGTAAGGAGTCGATTTCATCAATAAATAACACTAAAGGTCTTGGTGATGCTTGTGACCAGTTTCGTAAAGTAGCTTGAATTCGCTGTCCTGAACTCCCTTGTTCTACATTATTAGGAAGGTGTAAATCTGCGGGTAAATATAACTGAGTACGTAATCGCCAAGCACTGAGAATAGCAAGTTCAGCTTCACCTGGGTCATTACTAAAAGGTGCCCCAACTTCTGCAGAAACCATAATAGCAAAATATTTGCCGCTTTCTGTTAGTTGTTTTGCTAGCGCCAACATCGCAGTAGTTTTACCAGTTTGGCGGGGTGCATAAATCACAAAATAACTTTGTTGGTCAATCAAACGCTTTAAATTGGGTAACCGAAGCGTTGGCGGTAACATGTAGTGGATATCAGCTTTACAAGGACCAGCAGTATTGAACCAACGAGCCATAATAGGAATTTCACAACCAAGGGAGATGCATTCAGTTTAGCAATTAGAGAAAAATCTAGATTTAAATAAACATCAATTAAAATACAATACGGTTCAGTTAAGGTTGAACCATGATTATTTTGGGCATGTAGAGACGTTGCATGCAACGTCTCTACCAACCGATTTAGTCTTATCTGAACCGTATTGAATTAAAATAGCGATAAGCACAAAGTGCATGCGCAAAGCGATCGCCTTTCACTCCCGAAAAGCAACCGCTTAGTTTTCAACATCGAAGTTAACTTAGTGTTCCTACTCTCTTCTCTCTTTGTCTTTAACCTGCGTCTGGAACATTTTTTCTAAGTTTCTATTTTGAAGTTTCTGTTTTGAAGCTTATATTTTGAAGTTTATTTTTTTCTGGTTTCACTGTTGTAAATTAAAATTCAGCGAATAACGCAGGTACAAGTAATAAACTAGGATTGCAAACGGGTTAATCTAAAGTCCCCAAAACAGAAGACATTTCAGCTTTAGCAAGTTCCTCTGTCAAAAATCCTTTTGCGTAAACATTAGGATTTCTTTCAGCAACTAAGGTATAAGATTCGCGAACTTGAGTATTTATAGCGACTGTTTTGACGTCATACATCTGCATGACAAACTTAGGATAAAATCCAATACCAATAATCAATGCCAAGAAGCAGGTCGCAATAAACACTTCACGGGTACTAGCATCGCGATAAACAGACTGAGTAGGTAAAAGACAATCCGTACCGAAACATACTGCTCCTTCATCTTCCTTGTTTTCGAGCAAGGCATTGGTAATGTCACAGGTCATTTTCCCTGTACCATAAAATACTTCTCTGAGCATTGAGAGAAGATAAATCGGTGTCAGGATAATTCCTACTGCTGCGAGAAAAACAGTTACAGTACAGAATGTTGAACTATAGATATCACTACTTGTCAAGCCGATAAAGACAGAAAGTTCACCGACAAAGCCACTCATTCCAGGGAGGGCTAAAGACCCCATTGCACCTATAGTAAATAAAGCGAATACTCTTGGCATTGCTAACGCTAGACCGCCCATTTCTTTCATTGCCATTGTATGGGTGCGGTCGTAGGTCACACCAGCTAAGAAGAATAGCACTCCAGCAATCAAACCATGGGAAACCATCTGCAACATTGCTCCATTGATTCCCAAGTCAGTGAAGGATGCAATACCCAGTAGAACAAAACCCATATGGGAAACAGAGGAATATGCTAAACGACGCTTCATATTTGTCTGAGCAAAAGAATTCAACGCGCCGTAGATAATGTTAACTACACCAAGAATTGCTAAAACAGGTGCAAAGTAAATATGTGCGTCGGAAAGAAGCTCTAAGTTAAGGCGAATTAATCCATATCCACCCATTTTGAGGAGTACGCCCGCCAAAATCATTGACACTGGAGTAGAAGCTTCGCCATGAGCATCCGGTAACCATGTATGCAATGGGAAGATAGCTAGTTTGACGCCAAAAGCAATTAATAAACCTGCATACAGCAGTAATTCTAAAGCCAGTGGAAAATCCTTCATCTTCAGAGCAGCCATATCGAAGGTCACATCACCGCCACCATAAAATGCCATTGCGATCGCTGCGACTAAAATAAATATGGAAGCTGCTGCAGTGTAGAGAATAAACTTTGTTGCTGCATAACGACGTCTAGCACCGCCCCAAATACATACCAGTAAGTAAACAGGAACTAGTTCTACTTCCCACATGATGAAAAATAGCAACAAGTCTTGAGCTACAAAGACCCCAATCTGTGCCGCATATAGCACCAACATTAAGAAGTAAAATAAACGGGGTCTACGGTCAACCTGCCAAGCTGAAAACATGGAAAGTGTTGTGACAAAACCTGCCAAAAGCACCAAGGGAACAGATAGACCATCAACCGAAACTGCCCAGTCTATTCCTAATTGTGGAACCCAAGCATAATTTTCTGTTAGTTGGAAAGTCGCACTACTGGAATCGTAATTTTGCCAAAAGGCAACACACATTAAGACAAAATCTGCTATACCTACGCCTAAGGCATACCAACGTACATATTTACCATTCTTATCAGGCAGCAAGGGAATGAGGAGAGCTGCAAGGAGTGGTAACAAGATAATCGCGGTAAGCCAAGGAAATTGTTCCGCTGTCATGTGAATAAGAATAAATACTCATTTTGCTTATGATTTCATCATACTAAAATTTGTAACAATTTATGTATAGATATTTGTCATGGATAATTATAGATATGTTTGGGAGCAATCTATAAGCTATGAGTTACAAGCCTTTGGTAGGTTGCTTGTATTGTGAGTTTTCAAATTAATAGGCTGTAAAACAGTTTAAATACTTGTAAATTGGGTAACTTCTGTTTATATTTCACGAAATCTATCCAAGAGAAGTTCGAAATATGTAGTCTCAATCTCAATATTTCAAAATTAATGGGACAAACAACTAGAATTCACCCCAAAAAACTTGTAACTTAACTATATATTTAGATATTTTTATTTATTTTCCTTAATAATTTGAGACAATTTAATTGTGAGGAATATTTCCTCACTTTTAAAAGCGTGCTGTTTAAGCAGACTGAAAAAATATGTCTTCACCAAATACTGTCATCTATGACTCAGACCAAAACTTGAATCAGTCTTCACCTTCATGGGAAATTAAGCTACTTTACGATGGTCAATGTCCCCTGTGCGTCCGTGAAGTTAACTTTTTACAAAAACGCGATGCTGGGAGAAATTTAGTAGCATTTGTAGATATTGCAGATGATGATTACAACCCAGAGGAAAATGGTGGAGTTGATTTTGAAGCTGCGATGGGACGGATTCATGGAGTATTACCCGACGGTACAGTAATTAAAAATGTGGAAGTCTTTCGCCGCGTTTATGAAGCTTTGGGAATGGGTTGGGTTTATGCAATTACCAAATTACCTATAATTGGTGCAATCGCAAATCTCATTTATGGTATTTGGGCTGAATGGCGACTTGCTCTAACTGGAAGACCGAATTTAGAAACTATTATTCGAAAACGTCAGCAGCGAATCGAGTGTAGCACTGACACCCAGAGACGCTGTCGAACTGATTAATTAAAATTAATTACTCAATTTCCCAGACTTAAAATTTTCCCAAAAAAAATTTTTTCCAAAATGCTTTGAAGTTATCCCATAATCTTTCTAGAAATGATTTCTTTCGATAACGTACTGCTTCCCTCCAGGTCGAGTTTAAATCTGAACTAGAGCTTTTAGTTCGATTAAATTGAAAATTTTCTTCGATCCTAGCAGCTTGATTTAAATCGGCATTAGCTCTATGTTTGTATCCCAACTTATGACAAACAAAAGCACGATATTTATATGCTTCAACATAATGAGCGTTGAGGTGAATTGCTCTAGTAAAATCTGCGATCGCCTCTTCGTATCTGCCCCTATTAGCCTTATCTACTCCTGACTGATAAAAGGTTTGGGCGTTAGAACGATAAACATATACTTTAGTTGTTTTTTTCTCTGTTTGAGGTTCACTTTTTTCTTCTTTACCCGATTGAGTTGTATCTGTTTGAGGTTTAGATTTATCTGTTTGAGATTTATTTGTTTGCTGCTGAGAAGAAAATTTGGGCCGATTGGATGAGTCTGCTTGATAAGATTTGAGTAACTCGTAAGCCTCATTAATAGTTTTAATTTTTTGCTCTGCTTGTTGTTTTTTATCGAGGTCAGAAAAACAGTCAGGATGCCAAATCTTTACTAACTGACGGTAAGCTTGCTTAACCTGGGCGAAAGATGCACCTGGTTCCAATCCCAAGATATAGTAAGCACTTTTTATATCCAGGTGCTTTTTCATATAGGGGAAATAATAATAATCAATCTTGTTAATCTTTTTCTATGATAGTTCCTTTCACAGCTTCCTTATTGTCAACTCAAACACCTCATAGTGGTTATCATTGGGACGGTACTGCTCGCCGATTCTTTGAAGGTTGGTATTACCGCGTTACTTTACCTACAGAGAAGCAAACTTTTGCTTTCATGTACTCCATAGAAGATCCCATTGGCGATCAAGAGCACAGTGGTGGTGGAGCACAAATTCTTGGACCCAATGATGAATATTTAGTACGAACATTTCCTAATGTGAATCAATTTTGGGGAAGTCCTGATGTACTAGCTTTGGGTCACTGGGGAAAAACAGATTTTTACCCGAGCAATACAGGTTTCAGAACTATGGGGTCAAGAAATATTACCTCAAAAAATAATTCTTCAAAACCCTGTTATCTTTCCCCCGAAGAATTTAAAAATCATATCAAAGAAGGATATCAAGCAACAGCAACCTTAAATCAGGGTTTAATTCGCGATCGCAGCACGAATAATTACTGCTACTGGGAGTACGAAATCAAACCAGTGTATGGCTGGGGTAACCAAGGGAATATTCAACAATCAACTGCTGGATGGCTATCATTTTTACAAATATTTGAACCGGGTTGGCAAATTTTGATGGCCCATGGCTTAGCCAGTGGTGTAATAGACTGGAATGGTAAACTCTATGAATTTACTGACGCTCCAGCCTACGGCGAAAAAAATTGGGGTGGTGCTTTTCCTCAAAAATGGTTTTGGCTGAACTGTAATAGTTTTGACAACGAATCCGACTTAGCATTAACAGCAGGTGGTGGAAAACGTGGCGTTTTGTGGTGGATGGAATCTGTCGCCATGATTGGCTTACATTACCAAGGGAAATTCTATGAATTTGTTCCTTGGAATTCCCATGTAACTTGGGATATTCAACCTTGGGGTAAATGGGAAATGAGTGCCAAAAACGACAACTACGAGATAAAGTTAATTGGAACGACTGATTTGCCCGGAACTCCACTACGCGCACCGACACAAGATGGCTTGATATTTTGCTGTCGCGATACCATGCAAGGGAAATTAGGATTAGAATTGCGAGAAATAAATAGTAAAAAAATAAAAACTATCCTGACGGCACGCAGTTCCTTGTGTGGATTAGAAATAGGCGGCGGCTCTTGGAATGACCCATGGTCATCTTCATCTTAAGTGCTATTATATTAAGCGTGATAGTAGTTAAGTGTGATAGTAATTGGGGCTGTAGCTCAGCTGGATAGAGCAACCGCCTCCTAAGCGGTAGGTCGCCGGTTCGAATCTGGCCAGTCCCGTAGTGAAGAAAAATCAAATAAAGTAGTTTTCCAAACTTCATTATGATTCCAATTGTCGATACAATTGGGTACCTCATTCGTGTATTTATTTCGATAATTGTTTGGCGCTCAATTTGATTTAAATTCAATCTTGTAGGGTGCGGTTATTGAAAATCGTTTGAACTTGTGAAATACTCTTGGCAGTTGATATTAGGTAAACTTGAGCTTGTCATTTAAGGCTGAATTTACCGTAATTTTGCTGTTCAAGAATGAAGTTATTAACGCTACTGGATATTTAATATTTCCAGTCAGTGTCTATTTTCTTAGTTTCTACTTTATATAAATCAATTATTGTCAGGGGTTAAACACCTTAGTCAATTAGGCTCATATTTTATATACTTAAGACTATTTGCCGAGCTTTGCTCGCGATCTAAAAACCTTGGATAGGCTGAAGTTATAGAACCTTGAATAAAAAACTTCCTAACGTTCTTTCTTTCCAACTTCCCTTACTTTTCCTCATGTTGCTATCACTATGGGGATACAAAGAGATTCGTAATAATTTGATTCAACCCCAAGCGATTTTAGTATTAGGTGGTTCGACTAGAAAACTAGAACGCGAAAAATTTACCGCTGGCTTTGCTCGTAAATATCCCAATTTACCAATTTTAATTTCTGGCGGAAGTCCCAACGGAGCTACAAAGCAAGTATTTGTTAAAGCTGGAGTTGATGTAAAACGTCTCTATCTGGATCATGAAGCAGTGGATACGGTTAGTAACTTCACAACATTGGTTGACGATCTAGAAAGGCGCGGGATAAGAAGTATCTATTTAATTACCTCTAAATACCATATGGGCCGGGCTAAAGTCATCGGCGAGATTATATTGGGTAGCAGAGGAATTAATTTTAAAGCGGTACCAGTTCCTTCCCGAAAACAGTCCGAACCTGTTGCGACATCAATTCGTGACGGTGCAAGAGCTTTACTCTGGGTTACAACTGGTTACACTGTTACTAAAAAGTCTCTGAAAATCAAATAATGTTATATTAACCTCCGGGGCAGCTATCTATAGGCTTTGCTCACATCAGAAGGTGTGTCGTTCCAAGGATTAATGGTCAGTCAAAATCTATGTAGTGCACAAATTCTCTACACTATTCTTCTGTGCATACACCCCACTATAGCGCTAAGCGCAAGTAAGAAGTAAAAAGCTTGCACATCAAAGCTTTGCCAGATTTACCAATGTCCTAAGATTATTACGTAGTGCTATATATTAGTGCCATATATTAATGTTTAGATTCGTTAGGTGACTTTACGCCGCGCATGGGCGGTCTATTCTTCTCCTAGCTCCTAATTCCTCATGTTTTGGAAAAAACTTTTTTAGCTAACGCTACGCGAACAGCAAGTTTTATTTATTTAAGGTTTCTTGATAAATATTTTGCATCTAATTTTGTGTGTTAATATACATAGTTGACAGTCTATATTACAAAATAATTTTATTTTTATATAAATAATTTACAGTTTTTTTGAGTATTTCTTTTTACATTTACTTAGGTGAGATTAAAATAAAATCATAATCAAAACGAGTTAAAAAACGAATAATAAATTTATGCTACCTAGAGATTTTTCTGAGGTATAAGATTAACCTATCTTCATAGAAACAAAAGCAATAATATTAGAAAAATAGCCATATTAATCTTAATAAAGATGAATTTTAATATTTGGTTAAAAAGATTATTAATTATCAGTTTATTAATAACTTCTTTGCTTCTAGCTGTTCTGGTGGGGAATAAAAGTAAGACAGAAGAAAAAATAGCAGAAGTTCAGCCACAAAATACAATAGAAACAGCTTGGAATCCTTCACAAACACAGCTTTTTTCTCATCCAATTCGAAAGAAAGAAGCACCAAAAGATAACATATCGTCGAATTCAGCAAATAATCCTAATTTAAAAGTAAAATCTTCAGAGAATAAATTAAAACAAAACAAACCTATTGATAATTCTCGTACTGACAATAAGATAACTGAAAATAAAATATCAAATAAACAAAAATTATCTCAGCAGGAAAATAAATCTTACGAGCAAAATAAATCCTACGAGAAAAATAAATATTACAACCAAAATAGAAGTCAAGTCCAGCAGTTACCTACAATCAAATATCAAACCACACAATATTTTCAGGAATACAAGCCGAAATATACAATTGCTTTGGCAGATCCAAGTAACTATGGCGATCGCTACCCAGTTGATGTGAATGGATTACCTCTCCGACATCAACCAATCGTGGTAATTCATGAAACTAGTAATTCTGCATCCAGTGCGATTAATACTTTCAAAACTCACCATACTAATGATAGTCAACAAGTTAGCTACCACGCTTTAATTACGTTAGATGGAACCGTAGTATATTTAGTCCCTCCAGAAAAACGTGCTTACGGTGCGGGAAACTCAGTTTTTGAGGGAAGTAATGGTATAGAAACGGTTAAAACAAATCCAAATCTACCGCCGTCAGTAAATAACTTTGCTTACCATGTTTCTTTAGAAACACCAGTCGAAGCTCATGGTAAATATTCTTATAAAACCCATAGCGGCTATACCGATCTGCAATACAAATCTCTCGCTTGGTTACTAGCTCAAAGTGATATTCCTGACGAACGTATTACTACACACTATGCAGTAGATCGTTCCGGTCAAAGAATTGATCCCAGGAGTTTTGATTTTAATAAGTTTTTCGATTTATTACATCAGTATCGCCAACCTGTGCTAGCAAGTTCTCAGAAACAAGAACAGGAAGCTGTAAAACGCCAGATAGAAATTTACGATCCTGCCTAATTTTATTTATTTTTGTTGAGTTTATTTTTGTTGAATTTATTCTTGTTTGAGTTGTTTTTGTTTCATTTATAGAGACATAGCACAGCTACATCTCTATTTCTTTCTGATATCTATTTCATAAAAATAGATACTATGATGAGCACGTTTGAAAGCATACTAACGGATGAACACCGCAGGTGTGACTCAGTACCACAGCAAGAAAACTTACTAAGCTCAACTACTCGCCAAAACTATAAATTTTCTGAGTTTCTAAGCGTTCGCAGCAAATCGAAGAAGGTAAAGTACCCTCAGGGAAATGATATCGATCTAAGCCCACCTGCAAATAACTTAGGGGATCTACTCCTGAGGAAATCAGAAATTCTAATTTTTGAATGTAAGGTAAATTAACCAATTGATCGAGAATTGCACCAATTGCTTGAATATAAGGGTGACCTTGTTGTTGATACCAATCAGGACTAGCAATATTAGCTTGATCGAAACCCAAATGGACGATTAATGAGGGTTTATCAAACAAAGCATTTGCTACCGGACGTGCTTCTTCTTGCAATAATAAGTGGTTAATTTTTGCTAAATGTCGTAATTTTTCCAAACGCTCGTAGCGTTCCGTAATTGCTTCTGGGTTATCTTGCCAATGGAGTGCTACTGTAACCAAGTAAGTTTGCAGCAGCATGTGACCTAGTTTTTTCGCCTTAGTTGCTAAATAAATTGAATTGTAGTCGTTTGATTCAATCAGCAACGGTACTCTGTCAACAACTTCTAGACCATAGCCCTTAACACCGGCAATCTTACGGGGATTATTAGTAATCAAACGCATTTTATGGACACCCAAGTCCATAAGGATTTGTGCCCCCATACCATAATCGCGCAAGTCAGCAGGAAATCCCAAACGTTTGTTTGCTTCCACTGTATCGAGACCAAGATCCTGCAAAGAGTAAGCCTTGAGCTTATTAATTAAACCGATACCCCTACCTTCTTGACGTAGGTATACCACAACGCCTTGCCCTGCATCCTCAATCATTTTTAATGCTGCTTGGAGTTGCATCCGACAGTCACAGCGCAAAGAACCAATAGCATCCCCAGTTAAACATTCCGAATGCATTCTTACCATTACAGGTTGTTTTTCAAACTGTTCTGGGTCACCTTTAACAATCGCGACATGCTCTGAGTTATCTAGGGTGTGACGATAGGCGTAGATTTTGAATAAACCAAACTGGGTTGGTAATTCAGCAACGGTTTCTCGAATAATTAAGCGATCATGTTGCAGACGATAACTAATTAAATCGGCAATGCTAATTATTTTTAGCTGATGTCTAGAAGCATATTCAATTAACTCTGGTAATCGCGCCATCGAACCGTCAGGGTTCTGAATCTCACAAATTACCCCTGCAGGATATAACCCTGCTAATCGAGATAAATCTACAGCCGCTTCTGTATGTCCTGCCCGTTTAAGTACCCCACCTTTCTTTGCACGCAGAGGAAAAATATGTCCGGGACGGCGTAAATCTTCTGGTTTGGTAGCAGGATTGAGGGCAATTTGAATTGTCCGGGCACGGTCTTCTGCAGAAATCCCGGTGGTTACACCTAATTCAGGAGAGGCATCAATACTAACAGTAAAAGCAGTTTGATTGGGATCGGTAATATTAGTTACCATCAATGGCAAATCTAGTTGGTCTAGACGATCGCCTGTCATTGACAAACAAATTAACCCCCGTGCTTCCACCGCCATAAAATTTATGGTGTCTGGCGTCGCAAATTGAGCAGCGCAAATTAAGTCGCCTTCATTTTCACGATTTTCGTCATCGACAACCACAATAATGCGACCAGCTTTCAGGTCAGATAAAGCGGATTCTATAGAGTCAAACTCAAAATTTTGATTAAAGGTAGTCTTAGACTGCGACACTTACTATTTCCAGCGACCGACGAATGTAAACTTTTTTAACAAAAACTTATTCGTTTATTGTAGCTTCTTTGGTTGACTATGGAAGCAAAATAGCAATGATTCGATAACATGACTTTGAGATGAAGCGGCAAAACTTCATTTCTAATACCATGGGGCAAAGTTCATTAAAATCACAATTGACAATTAATTCTTGGGATTAGGTTTTGAAAATACTTTTCGTGGCTGAGCATAATAAGCAAACACAGTCGGGCGACCCAGATGTTTTCCGACCTCCTCCTTCAAGAAACTGAAAACTACAACCCCGGCAAAAACCTCAGGGATATTTATTAAGGAAATTTATCGCAGATTGGGAGTCACAAAGGTACAGAGCAAAAGCTGGAATTCAGTCGTAAAATACACCCTACTCCTGACTCCTGTCTTCTGACTCCTGAATTCTGCTATATTTATCAGCCGTTTTCCTAATCAGCATCTACCAGACAAAAGGTTGGCGAACGGTTGAGAAAAAAGCAGCAAGTCAACAAGTTAACCAACTACTGATTAAGGATTTCATATCATGGGTAATTTTCGGCGCGTACCTGTAGGAGTTATTGGCGCGTCAGGCTATGGCGGAGTACAGTTGATTCGATTACTAATTGACCACCCACAGGTAGAAATAGTTTACTTGGGTGGGGACAAGAGTTCTGGAAATGTTAACGGTAAAAGTTTTGGGGATATTTATCCGCATTTATCTCATGTTGTAGATTTATCCATTGAGCCTCCAGAATTGGATAAAATTGCCAGGAAGTGTGAAGCTGTATTTCTTTCTCTACCAAATGGTTTAGCTTGCCAGATGGTACCTCAATTATTAGACAAGGGTTGTAAAGTAATTGACTTGAGCGCCGACTACCGATTTAGCGATCTGACAGTATACACCCGATGGTATGGGAAGGAAAGACATGATACTTCCGTTGCAGAAAATGCAGTTTATGGGTTGCCAGAACTTTATCGCGATCGCATTTCTGAAGCTCAATTAATTGGTTGTCCGGGTTGCGATCCTACTGCCAGTTTATTAGCCCTTTCTCCCCTTCTTAAACAGGGTTTAATCGTACCAGAGACTGCGATTATTGATGCGAAATCAGGTACTTCCAGTGGAGGAAGAAATCCAAGTACAGAATTACTATTAGCAGAAGCAGATAATTCCCTCACAGCCTACGGAATTGCCCACCATCGGCATACACCAGAGATAGAGCAGGTTTGTAGTGAATTAGCACGTCATGAAATTACTGTGCAGTTTACTCCTCACCTAATTCCCATGGTCAGAGGAGTTTTAGCGACGGTATATGCCAGACTAAGGGATCCAGGTTTAGTAAGAGATGACTTGATCACCATTTACAGAGCTTTTTATCGTAACTGCCCTTGGGTAAATATTTGCGAACCCGGAATTTACCCCCAAACAAAATGGGCTGGAGGTAGTAACCTTTGTTATATAGGCATTGAAGTTGATTCCCGTACTGGGCGCGCGATCGTGATGTCAGTGATTGATAACCTCATAAAAGGCAAAGCCGGACAAGCAATTCAGTGTTTTAACATCATGATGGGTTGGGAAGAAACTCAAGGTTTACCTAAGTTGGGTTTTTATCCTTGAAGGGAATTGGCGATGGGCGACTGGCGACTGGCGACTGGCGACTGAGAAGAAGATAAATATTTTACCTTTGTCTCTTTTCCCAATCCCTAATCCCTGGTCGCCAATCCCCAGTCCCCCTTACCTCGGTCCGAGCCCTACGGTACCAGCATAAACAGCGCGATCGCCAAGTTCGTCTTCAATTCGTAATAAGCGGTTATATTTTGCTACTCGTTCGCTACGACAAAGAGAACCAGTTTTGATTTGACCAGCACGAGTAGCTACAGCTAGATCGGCAATTGTTGTATCTTCTGTTTCACCAGAACGGTGACTGATAACTGAACGGAAACTGTTGCGAGTCGCTAAGTTAATTGTTTCCAAGGTTTCTGTCAAAGAACCGATTTGGTTGAGTTTAATCAAAATTGCATTGGCAGATTCTTCCTCAATTCCTTTTTGGAGGCGAGTTGCATTGGTCACAAATAAGTCATCTCCCACCAATTGCACTTTAGAACCAATTTTTTGGGTTAATAACTTCCAACTTTGCCAATCTTCTTCGTGTAAACCATCTTCAATGGAAACAATTGGATATTGTTGAGATAACTGACCCAAATAACCGACAAATTCCTCAGGAGAATGAGGTTTACCATCATAAACATACTGCCCGTCTTTATAAAATTCACTCGCAGCAACATCCAAGGCTAAAGCAACCTGTTCTCCTGGCTTATATCCAGCTTTCTCGATCGCAGCAATTAATAATTCCAAAGCAACTTGATTGGACTCCAGGTTGGGTGCAAAACCACCTTCATCTCCCACACCTGTAAGCAAATTCTTCTCGTCCAAAACTTTACTTAAGGTCGCAAATACTTCAGCACCCCAACGTAAAGCTTCCCGGAAGGAACCTGCACCTACCGGGACAATCATAAATTCTTGAAAATCAACATTATTTGCAGCGTGGGCACCACCATTAATTACATTCATCAATGGTACCGGTAATAAATTTGCTAGCGGTCCGCCCAAATAACGATATAGTGGCACTCCCAATGATAAAGCACTAGCTTTGGCAGCAGCTAAGGAAACCGCTAAGATCGCATTAGCACCTAAATTAGATTTATTTGGAGAACCATCAAGAGAAATCATTGTTCGATCCAATAATTCCTGGTTGAGGGCATCCATTTGTAACAACTTTGGAGCTAGTGTTTCTTGGATATTCTGCACTGCTTTAAGTACACCTTTACCACCATAGCGGTTTTTATCTCCATCTCTTAACTCATGGGCTTCAAAAGTTCCGGTAGAAGCACCACTGGGAACTTGTGCCAACCCTACGGCACCATCAACCAGATAAACTTCCGCTTCTACTGTTGGTCTACCCCGCGAATCCAAAATTTCCCGGGCAACAATAGTTTCAATGGCGGTATTAATCATCCGTAATTTTTCCTTTGTATAAGTGCATGAAATAGCCAATCGAGAAAAAAGCCTCGATGAAATGACTCAACCGTTAGCATAGGTGCTTCTTGCTAAATCTAAGCAGGATATTAAGGAAGATTTTGGGTCGTGGAGATTGGCGACTAGTGACTGGCGACTGGCGACTGGCGACTGGGAAGAAAACAAATACTTCATCTCTTCTATGCCCAATTCCAAATTATCAATCTCAAATCCCCAATCCCTAATCCCCAATCGCCATATGCCGCAAGGCGGCACGCAGTGCTTATGGCTAACGCCATGCTTCCGCTAACGCCAATCCCCAATCCCTAATTCCTAATCCCCAATCCCTAATCCCCAATCGCCATATGCCGCAAGGCGGCACGCAGTGCTTATGGCTAACGCCACGCTTCCGCTAACGCCAATCCCTAATCCCCAATCCCCAATTCCTAATCCCCAATCCCCAATCCCCACAACAGAGCAAAATCATGAATCAACAGAATTTTAATTCAAACTTCGATCCCAAGGTCAAAGAATCGGAAATTCCCCCTGGACATCTCAACATTATGGGTTATGTGGATGAGTCAGAAGTTAATGGTCCTGGATGTCGAGCAGTAATTTGGGTGCAGGGATGCTGGCGAGAGTGTCCCGGTTGTTTTAATCCTGAATCTTGGTCATTTGATACCAATCAATTAATATCAATTGATGATTTGGTCAATAAAATTCTCAGTAAACCGCGCAATCAAGGAGTTACTTTTTCCGGTGGCGAACCTTTTTTGCAAGCTCCCGCACTAGCTGAATTAGCTGCCAAAATTAAAGCAAAAGGCTTAAATGTAATGTCTTTTACAGGATTTACCCTAGAACAATTACAATCTCAAAATGCACCAACAGGTGCCAAATTATTATTGCAGCAATTGGATATTCTAATTGATGGGCCCTACATTGAATCTTTAGCTATTAACTCCCCCAATTCTCCCGTTTCCTCTCGGAATCAACAGGTTCGCATCTTTAATCCTGCTTTAAAAGACCAAATAAATTGGGCTAGCGATCAAATAGAGGTTCATATTTTTAAGAATGGCAGCCGACTAGTAACTGGTTACAGGGGAGGACTTGAATTGTCGTAAGCCTTCGGTGGGTGGAAATGTTTTTAATCAATTGGGGATGGATGTAGTAAACTACTCTTCTGCTGGTTTACTTAATTGCTTTTGACCAGCTTAAGAGACATAGCATTGCTACGTCTTCAGAGAGAAAAAACCTATATTCGACTCCGACCCTCAAATATTTAGTCGGGAGATAAACTCAAATTTATTTCTTCTCTCACCCCCAATTTGTAAAATATTCAAAGATGAAAATATTTCATTAAGTCAAGATAAGGGATTGAAGATGCGTTTACTGCACACGATGCTGCGGGTTGCCGATCTAGAGGAATCATTGAAATTTTACTGTGACATCCTGGGAATGAAATTAATCCGACAGAAAGATTATCCGGGAGGTAAATTTACTCTAGCCTTTGTTGGTTATGGTGAGGAGAAAAACAATACGGTATTAGAGCTTACTTATAACTGGGGTGTTGATAGTTACGATATAGGAGATGCTTACGGTCATATTGCGATTGGAGTTGATGATATTTATACTACATGCGAAACCATTAAAAAACTTGGTGGAAAAGTAGTACGCGAACCGGGACCTATGAAACATGGTTCTACTGTGATTGCTTTTGTTCAGGACCCAAATGGGTACAAAGTTGAACTCATCCAAACTAGTAATCGAAGCGAAACAGTTGTTACCACAAAGTAGGGACTAAAAGCAGTAGTTTTGATTAAAAAGTGTGGGTGATGAATTTGAGGGGTAAGCAATCGCCAGGGGAAGTCTTTCTTTTGCTAGTAAATTCGGAAAATATTGATAAGGAATCAGTACAAAGCTCTATTAATAGTCATAACAAGACGATTAGACGTTTGATAGTGCTAGGAAGTGTATTAACTGGTGGTGTTATTTCAAACTGTTCAGTATCACGAGCAAGTATCGTAGTACAAAACACACTTCCACCAGAACAGATCGCTGATACTGCAACAGCAGGAGAATTATTGACCGGTAAAGATATTCCTCACTCAGAAATATCCCCACCAGAAAAAGATTTAAGTCTGTTACAAACAGAGTTCTCATCGACTACATCAGCAATTACTACAACAGCAACCGATGCTCCTGAAAAACTAGAAAAACAATTTTCTTCCCCTATCGATCGCGCTTACCCACCTCCCCATAACTCAGCAGGATTATCGTTCCCATCCGATAAAGCAAATAATTCAAATGAAGTAAATAATTTAGGGGTAAAAACCGAAATCAAGTCTCAAATTACTCCTGGTAATGAGCGCATTCCAAAAACTAATCAACCCTCAGTATCGGGATTATCAGATGTTTACCCTACAGATTGGGCTTATCAAGCACTTAAATCTTTGGTTGAGCGATACCAGGTAATTTCTGGCTATCCCGATGGAACCTTTCGCGGTAAACGTCCCCTCACACGCTATGAATTTGCGGAAATTTTGTCAGCAACCGTTGACAAGATGGAAAGTGTGGTGGCTGACCTTACAGGTCAGGATTATGTCCGTCAAGATATGATAATTTTGCGTCGCCTAAGGTTAGAATATCGGGCAGCCTTGGATGGATTATCTCGTATAGAAAAAATTAGCGATAGCATAGATAGGTTGGAAGGAAATCAATTCTCCACCACTACTAAACTAAGTGGCGAACAGATTTTTGGTTTAACTGGTGGCTCGGGAGCTAATGGTATTTTGCTTAGTCGTTCCCGTGTAAATTTGAGAACTAGTTTTAGACCAAATGATTTACTCATTACTCAATTTGAAGCAGGTAGTGATAGCCAAGACGCTATTGGTTTAAAGCAAGAAGAAAATGGCAATCTTTTAGGGACTAGTGGCTTCATTGCGAATGGTGGTGGGCTTGACTACGCAGATGTCGAAAGCAATTTTAGATTGCGACGTTTGTACTACACCTTGCGTCCCACATCTGATTTAGCTGTAACTCTGGGGGCAAAAATGTCACCACGAGACTTTATTGATCGTAACAGTTACGCTAACAATGAAGCAGTAGATTTTAGTTCCAGCTTTTTTTTGAATAATCCTCTAATAGTCCAAAACCAAATAGATCGTAACGGGGGTGCGGGAGCAGCTATTAGCTGGAATCCTGGAGGAGGAAAATTTACCTTGCGATCGCTTTATATTGCTGGGAACAGTAGCGAACCTGATTCTGATTCGGATGGAGGTCTGTTTGGTGACCCCCGTCAATCAAGTGTGGAACTAGAATATGTTCCCAGTAAGCAACTAACTATTCGGTTACAATATACTAATGCCTCAATTAATAATATTGATATTGAAGCTTTTGGCGTAAATGCTGAATATTCCCTTAATTACAATACTGGTATTTTTGCTCGCTTGGGATTCGGTAAATATCAGGGATTTAGTACTGTTACTAACACAGATTTAGATTTAAATCCTGTAAGTTGGGCAATAGGTGTGGGCTTTCGAAATATTGTGATTCCCGGTACAATTGCCGGGATTGCCATAGGTCAACCTTTTGCTACCAATGGCTTAGGTGATGCCAATCAAATTAATTTAGAAGCATTTTATAATTTGCAACTGAGCGATAATATCAGTGTTACCCCCACCTTCACTTTTGTTGATAACGCGGATAACGATAGCTCAAATAGTATAATTTGGCAAAGTACTTTGAGAACGGTTATTTCCTTTTAAATTACTTTAAAGATATTTTTGTGCTCTTTATATTTCAAAAAAACCAAAAAAAACTTTATAATTTCTTTCTTAATTCAAATTTTTCTTAGTTCTGAATTCTTACTTTTTATTATTTGCTCCTAACTTCTAACTTTTAACTCATACGATGCTTGAGCGCCGATGCGTTAACGCTCGTTAGAGTATGGTCAATCCTGATTTCTTACTCCTAACTTACTTTTCTTAAATAAAGTTCGCTCAAATTGTTAGATTGGATCTAAATCCTAAAATCTAAATCCTCACTCAAATCTCAATCTCAGAATCTAGATTTCAGATTGCAACCGTATATACAAGTGGATACGCACTCATAATGTTTGGATAATAAGTTAAGGTAAGTCCCACTGTCGCAATCGAATTTCATACCACTTTACCTGAGTTTAAAGGGGTAAGTTTTTCCTCGTTCTCATGAAAGTGCTCCCAAAATCCGCCTAAATGATATCCTAAATTCATTCATATGCAGCCCACAGATCCAGATAAATTTACTGATAAAGCTTGGGAAGGGATAGTTAAATCCCAAGATATTGTTCGTGCTTATCAACAACAGCAGCTCGATGTCGAACATTTAATAATTGCCCTTTTGGAACAAGACAACAGCCTAGCTTCACGAATTCTCAATCGTTCGGGTGTTGATGTTTCCAGAATGCAACAGCAATTGGAAGATTTTACACGGCGTCAACCTAAAGTAGGCAAATCCGATCAGCTCTATCTTAGTCGCAGCTTAGATAGGATGCTAGATAATGCAGATGCGGCTAGGGAGAGAATGCAGGACGCTTACATCTCCATAGAACATGTCTTAATGGGGTTTGCCGAAGATGAACGTATTGGGCGGCGGATGTTCAAAAGCATGAATGCGGATGTATCTAGTCTGGAGGCTGCAATCAAAGCAATTCGCGGTAGTCAAAAAGTTACAGATCAAAATCCAGAGTCTCGCTATGAAGCCCTGCAAAAATTTGGTTTGGACTTGACAGAACAAGCAAAATTAGGAAAGCTTGACCCGGTAATTGGGCGTGATGAAGAAATTCGCCGAGTAATTCAGGTATTATCCCGTCGTAGTAAGAATAATCCAGTTTTAATTGGCGAACCAGGGGTAGGCAAAACTGCGATCGCTGAAGCTTTGGCGCAGCGGATCGTTAAAGGTGATGTTCCCGAATCTTTAAAAAACCGTCAATTAATTACTTTGGATATTGGTAGTTTAATTGCTGGTGCCAAATATCGGGGTGAATTTGAAGACCGCCTAAAATCAGTACTAAGGGAAGTTACAGAATCAAACGGTCAAATAGTTTTATTTATTGACGAATTACATACTGTTGTTGGTGCTGGCTCTGGCAAACAAGGGTCAATGGATGCGGGTAATTTACTTAAACCCATGTTGGCGCGGGGTGAGTTGCGTTGTATTGGAGCAACAACATTAGATGAATACCGCAAGTACATTGAAAAAGATGCAGCTTTAGAAAGACGTTTTCAGCAAATACTGGTAAAACAACCCAATGTAGAAAATACTATTTCGATTTTGAGGGGTTTGAAAGAACGTTATGAAGTACACCATAACGTCAAAATTTCTGATTCAGCTTTAGTCGCAGCTGCAACATTATCAGCAAGGTATATTGCTGATCGGTTTTTACCGGATAAAGCGATCGACTTAGTAGACGAAGCCGCAGCACAATTAAAAATGGAAATTACTTCCAAACCAACTGAGTTGGAAAACATTGAGCGGCGATTAATGCAGCTAGAAATGGAAAAACTTTCCTTAGCAGGAGAAGAAATAGCAACGCCACAAACTAAAGAAAGGTTAGAACGAATCGAGAGAGAAATCGGATCGTTAACTGAAAAACAGCAAGAATTTAACGAGCAATGGCAAGGTGAAAAGAAACTTTTAGAAGCAATTAGTACCCTTAAAAAAGAAGAAGAGAATCTCAGAGTCCAAATTGAACAAGCAGAACGCGACTACGATCTTAACACTGCAGCCCAATTAAAGTATGGAAAATTAGAAGTAGTACAACGGGAATTAGAAGATAAAGAAGCGCAGTTACTCAAAATTCAATCCCAAGATTCTAGTTTATTACGGGAACAGGTCACCGAAGCTGATATTGCTGAAATCGTTGCAAAATGGACGGGGATTCCTGTAAATCGTCTTTTGGAATCGGAAAGACAGAAATTATTACAGTTGGAACAGCACTTACAGCTAAGAGTTGTCGGTCAAAGTGAAGCCGTTGAGACTGTTTCTGCTGCAATTCGCCGCGCCCGTGCGGGAATGAAAGACCCATCTCGCCCCATCGGCTCATTTTTATTTATGGGACCAACAGGTGTGGGTAAAACTGAGTTAGCAAGGGCTTTAGCTGCATTTTTGTTTGATGCTGATGACGCCTTGGTGCGTTTGGATATGTCTGAGTATATGGAAAAGCATGCGGTTTCCCGTTTAGTTGGTGCACCTCCCGGATATGTTGGTTACGAAGAAGGGGGTCAACTTTCCGAAGCTATTCGTCGCCGTCCTTACTCAGTAGTCTTACTCGATGAAGTAGAAAAAGCTCACCCTGACGTATTTAATATTCTTTTACAAGTATTAGATGACGGTAGAATTACTGATTCCCAAGGAAGAGTTGTAGATTTTCGCAATACTGTCATCGTCATGACCAGTAATATTGGTAGCGAACACATTCTGGATGTTTCCGGTGATGAATCCCAATACGAACAAATGCGAAATCGAGTTACAGATTCTTTGCGATCGCACTTCCGTCCGGAATTTCTCAACCGGATTGACGATCTAATTATCTTTCATCCTTTGGGTCGCAACGAAATGGCGAAAATTATTCGCATTCAACTCAAGCGGGTAGAAAGTCTGCTCGCAGATCAAAAGATTTCCTTAGAAATTTCCAAAGCAGCCTGCGATTACTTAGTTAATGTCGGTTACGATCCGGTTTACGGTGCTCGTCCAATAAAAAGAGCAATTCAAAGAGAAGTGGAAAACCCGATCGCGACAAAAATTTTAGAAAATACCTTTATTGCTGGTGACACGATTGTAATAAATAAAGAAGATAAAGGTCTGAGTTTTCGGAAAAAAAAAGTAGCAGCTAAAATTTCTGTGAATTCAAATCCTGTCAGATTGATTAGTTGATGTAAAGATTGTAAGGTGTGAACTCGAAAATTCGAGCGAAATACACTTTATTGAAAAATAAGTTCTGAAAGTAAATTGATTTTTAGAGACGTTCCACTCAGTAGCAAAACTGTAGTATTTGTGGGACGTCTCTATAATTTGTTGTTAATCTTTTGGCTTATAAGGGAAGAATATAAATATAAGTCAACAGAATCGGAATATCTACAGATTTATAATGAAATACCTTAGTTTAAAGTACTTAGAATAAATAAATATTCCATTTTGTAGGGTGTGTGAGGCGCGCAAAAGAATATCTTTTTTAGGTAACCTTTGTCATCGTGCCGTAAAGCATTGTTTTGAGCATAATCTAACGCAGTAAGTGAGTAGGCGAGAAAAAAGTAAACTATGTAAATAAATATAAAATATCTGTATTTGGCTAGTAGTAGCGCTTTAGCGCTAAAGCGCTATTACAAACAAGTTATGATTTTTCTTACTAACGTACTTAACAAAAATATTAATAAAGATAATAAATTTTTTAGGGTGTGTTAAGCGCGCGAGAAAATATATTTTCTGTTCGTCTTTATAATTACGACGTAACGCACTATAGCACCATAAAAAATGATAAATATCATAAATTTATTTTGACTTGAATAAATTATTTAAGTTTGTAATTGGTTTGTGTCTAGATGATATGTTAATGACGCTAAAGCGTAACCACAAATAAAGTCAATAAAAAATATAAACGATCTAAAAAATAATGTCTCTTGATTTAACTATCGCTATTACGACTTATAACGGCGAGAAACGTTTACCTCAAGTTTTAGAAAAATTAAAAAATCAAATAGATACAAAAAATATTAAATGGGAAGTTCTAATTGTTGACAACAACAGCACAGATAATACAGCGAAAATTATTCGAGAATATCAAGTAAATTGGTTAAAAAATGTTCCTTTACGCTATTGCTTTGAAAGTCAACAAGGAGTTCAGTTTGCCAGAAAAAAAGCAATTTCAGAAGCAAAAGGCGACCTTATTGGTTTTATTGATGATGATAATTTACCATATTCTAACTGGGTAAAAGCAGCTTGTGAATTTGCGAAAAAAAACCCCAAAGCAGGAGCCTTCAGTAGTAGAATTCATGGTTTGTTTGAGACCGAACCTTCCGAGGAACTTAAAAAGATTATTTTTTATTTAGCGATTGTGGATCGAGGTGTTGAGCCTATGTTGTACGAACCTCGCCAAAAAGGACTTCCTCCAGGTGCGGGGTTAGTTGTTAGACGTGAAGTCTGGGAAAAATACGTTCCTTCACGCTTACTTCTAGTTAGTAGATCTGGAAATTCTATTATGGCAGGAGGTGAAGATGCTGAAGTGCTGCTACATATTTATAGAGCTGGTTGGGAAATTTGGTATAACCCAACCATGGAAATCGATCATCTGATTCCATCTTGGCGATTAGAGAAAACTTATTTGACGCAGCTAATGCGCAGTATAGGTTTAGGGCGCTTCCACTTAAGAATGTTATTACTGCAGTGGTGGGAAAGACCTATAGCTTTTGTGTTTTATCTGATTAATGATTTATGCAAAATAATTATCCATTTCATCGCTAATATTTGTCCGAGATTATTTCCCAATATTCAAGATTTTATTTCTATTAATTGCGAAAATAATATAGTTAATATCTGTGAAATGGAACGTTTAATTGGTACTTTTTTTAGCCCATTTCATTTGGCAAAATTTAAATTTAAAGAACTAATATTTAATAAAAATGTTTAGTCTGATTTATTGATTGTTAACTTACAAAAAATAATAAAAATTTGAGACAATCACGGATGATTAGTTTGTTAAAAGATATATATAATAAATAATTATAGAATCATTGAAAATAAAGATTCATTGTATCTATTTACATAAGAATTATTTACATCATAATTATAATAGATGGTACTAGTTTCTGTAATTATCCCAGTATATAATGGCGAAAAAACTATTCAAGAAACAATTCAGTCAGTACTGAATCAAACGATTATGGACTTTGAATTAATCATCATTAATTCAGCGTCAACTGACTCCACCTTAGAAATTATTTCTCAATTTAAAGACCCACGAATTCAGACTTATTCCTATCCAAAAGCTAATGTAGCAGTTAATCGTAATCGTGGCTTAAAATATGCTTCTGGCGAATTTATTAGTTTCATTGATGCTGATGACCTTTGGACTAAAGATAAATTAGCAGATCACTGCAAAGCACTACAGGAAAACCCACAAGCCGTTGTTGCTTATAGTTGGACAGATGCTATTGATGAAAACAGCATATTTTTACGCCGATGTAGCCGTGCTCAGTGGAGCGGAGATGTTTATTCAAAACTATTATTGAGTGAATTTATCGGTAGTGGTTCTAACGTAACCATACGTACTAAAGTTTTAAGGGAATTAGGAGGCTTTGATGGTTCACTAACAAATACTCAAGATACGGATATGTGGCTAAAATTAGCTGCTAAATATCATTTCGTCGCTATTCCCAAAGTACAAATTTTATATCGTGTTCTACCTTTTTCCATGTCCTCTAACGTCGTGGGACAGGAAAAATCAAACTTGTTAGTAATTGAGAAAGCATTTGCTCGGACACAAGCATCATCCTTTCAACATTTGAAGCGACATCGTTTAGCAAATTTATACAAGTATCTGATCTATAAAGCGTTAGATGTACCTCCACTTTTGGCAAATTTAAATCCAATAACACTAAAATATCTATGTTTAATAATTAAATACGACCCATATATTTTATTTAAACCTATTATATATAAGGCTTTTTTGAAAATAATTATTATTCTTATTTTTCCAAATAATGTTAGTAATAATTTACTGCAAAAGTTTCCTCATCTAGCCAATACAAGTACTTTATTAGGTTATATAAAATTCAATATTTAATATAATTTATAATATTATATTTATACTTAATTATTTTTAATCACACTATATATATAATTTAATTTTCATTTTTATTAAAATTTTTAAAATAACAAATATGAAAATAGCATGCGTAACATCATACGACCTAATAAACCAAACATCTTGGACAAAAGATGTACAAGGAATTTGTTCTGCTGGTTTTTACATTGCAAAAAATTTGCTCGATGATTCTACATCTATTGAATATATTGGACCTTTGAGGAAAAAATATACGTTTTTAACCAGAGCTAAATGGAGTCTATATCGTAATTTATACAATAAAGACTATTATCGTTGGGCAGAGCCATTGGTCGTTAAAAATTATGCTCATCAAATAAAAAATGCATTAAGTAATCTAGATGTGGATGTTATTTTATCGTCAGAAAGCACAGTTCCAACAGCATACCTTGATGTCAAAAAACCAATTGTTTTATGGACAGATACTACTCTGAGTGGCTTAATCAATTTTTACAGCTACATGAGTAACTTATGCCAGGAAAATATTCAAAATATCTACAAAATTGAATCAGAAGCCCTGAAAAGGTGCGAGCTAGTTGTTTATACATCTGAATGGGCTGCTAAAATGGCATCGCAAACCTATGGAATTCCAGAGAATAAAGTTAAAGTAGTTCCTTGGGGAGCTAACCTGGAGTCCAAGCGAACACCTGAAGACATTCATCACATTATTCAACAAAAAGACACCTCAAAATGCAAATTACTTTTTATTGGCGTCGATTGGGTTCGTAAAGGTGGAGATATTGCTCTAGCAGTTGCAAAACAATTAAATGCTATTGGTTTAGAAACGGAATTAAATATTGTTGGTTGCAAACCTCAAACAAATGAACCTTTACCGGATTTTGTGAATAATTTGGGATTTATCAGCAAATCAAATCTAGAAGGCTTAAAAAAGATAGAAAAATTATTATGCGAATCCCATTTTCTGATTTTGCCATCAAGAGCTGAAGCATTTGGTTTAGTATTCTGCGAGGCGAATTCTTTTGGCGTCCCATCTATTGCAAGTAGCGTCGGTGGAATACCTACAATTATCAAAGACGGTAAAAACGGTAAAACATTTTCATTGGATGCCAAAACAGAAGAATATTGTACCTATATTTATAATTTATTCACTAACTACTCAAGCTATAAAGAATTAGCAATCTCTTCATTTAATGAGTATCAAGCACGTTTAAATTGGAAAGTTTCCGCACATAAAGTTAAAAATCTAATAAATAATTTAACGCCATCTGTTTAATTCAATCGGATTAATTCAATCAGACCGACGGCTTCTCTTGGCTAAATATTAAGATTTAAAGTTAATATTTGTAACATTACAGCATGGAACATAACACTGTTGCTGTTATGAGATTATTCTTTTTCAAGTCCTCGGCTATGAGAGCTTATTTTATTCACATCTCGAAAATTGAGTCCTATCAAAGTTTTTGAGTGTTCTTGGAGAAATTAGGTGCTCCAGTAGAACTCCTCCACTTTCCCTGCTAGGAGGACATATTTTTTTATGAGCATACGCGAGTAGTGAAATCCGAATTGTTAATAGACGGCAAACAAACCCTTAAACTAAAAGCAAATACAGCATTTCAGTTTTAAAATTCTTTATTGACTCAAAATATTATTTCTGGGTATCAGCAACATCAAGCTGTCAGAGTGTTAATAATTGAGTCAAAATCAAAATATTCGTAATTATCATGGCTGTTATATGTTAGAGCAAGGCACGATCAGCATTCATACTGAGAATATATTCCCGATTATCAAGAAATCACTTTATTCCGATCATCAAATCTTTTTGCGGGAATTAGTATCCAACGCCGTAGACGCGATCGCTAAACTGGACATGGTATCGCGCTCTGGAGAATATTCGGGTGAAATTGGCGAACCAGAAATTCAAATTGCTGTTGATAAGGATAAGAAAACTCTTTCCATATCCGATAATGGGATTGGGATGAGTGCTGATGAAGTAAAAAAATATATCAATCAGGTTGCATTCTCCAGTGCTGAAGAATTTATTCAGAAGTATAAAACAGATTCAAATCAGGCGATTATAGGTCATTTCGGCTTGGGTTTCTACTCATCCTTCATGGTCGCAAAGCAGGTTGAAATTGATACATTTTCTTACAAAGAAGGGGAAAAAGCTGTCCATTGGACTTGCGATGGTTCTCCTGCTTTCACCTTGGACGATTCATCTCGCACAGATCGCGGTACTACAATAACTCTGCACCTCATGGAAGAGGAAGAGGAATTTTTAGAACCTGCACGCATCAAAAATCTTGTTAAGACTTACTGTGATTTTATGCCGGTACCCATCAAAATGGATGGGGAAGTCCTCAACAAGCAAAAAGCTCCTTGGCGAGAATCACCCAACAGTCTAAACAAAGAAGATTACTTGGAGTTTTACAAGTATCTCTATCCCTTTGAAGAAGAACCGTTACTTTGGGTACATTTAAATACCGATTATCCCTTCATTGTTAATGGTATTCTCTATTTTCCTAAACTCAAGCCTGATGTTGAAGTTAATAAAGGACAAATCAAACTATTCTCTAACCAAGTTTTTGTCAGTGATAATTGCGAAGAAATTATTCCCCAGTTTTTGTTACCCATGCGGGGTGTAATTGATAGTACTGATATTCCTCTCAACGTTTCCCGTAGTGCTTTACAAGGCGATCGCACCGTAAGAAGAATTGGTGACTATATCGCTAAAAAGGTCGGAGATAACCTCAAGGAATTGTACCGCGACGATCGCGAAAAATATGTCGGTGCTTGGAAGGATCTCGGTACTTTCGTTAAATTTGGCGTTCTTAACGACGAAAAATTCAAGAAACAAGTCCAAGATATAGTAATATTCCGTAGCACATACCAAGAAGAATCAGCAGACACTACCACAGTTCAAGTTCCCACAGAAGAAGGTGATGCTTGGCAAGATGTTACCCCTGCTAACAAATTACCTTACACTAACATTAAAGAATACTTAGAACGAAACAAAGAAAAGCACGAAAACCGAGTATTCTATTGCACAGATGAAGCAGCACAAGCCACCTATGTAGAATTGCATAAGGGTCAAGGCTTGGAAGTTCTATTTATGGACTCATTCATTGACACTCACTTTATCAGCTTTTTGGAGCGGGAATATACAGATGTTAAATTTACTCGGGTAGACTCAGACTTAGATAATACCCTCCTAGATCAAGAGAAAGACAAAGAAATCGTTGACCCCAACACAAATAAAACTCGCAGCGAGCAAATCAAAGAGCTATTTGAGAAAGCACTCAACAAACCAAAACTGAATATTCGTACCGAAGCTTTAAAATCTGATAATCCTCAAGGTACACCGCCAGCAATGGTTCTTTTACCCGAAATTCTGCGCCGTCTGCGGGAAATGAACGCTATGATGCAACAGCAAAACGTAGAATTTCCAGAAGAACACGTTTTACTGGTAAATACATCCCACCCATTAATTCAAAACCTAGCAAATCTCAACCAAGGTAGTATTATTCAAGGTGATGGTTCTTCTCCCACTCAACAATTGGTAGATATGGTTTGCCAACATGTTTACGATTTGGCATTAATGTCACAGAAGGGCTTTGATGCTGATGGGATGAAATCTTTTGTGCTTCGTTCTAATGAAGTGCTGACCAAACTTACAAAAGAAGCAATTAAGTAGGATAATTCATGACTGACAGTTGAAATATATCCGATTTTGTAGGGTGTGTTAGGCGTTAGCCATAACGCACCGTTATTCTTATATCGGCGGATGAGTTAATTGGCTAATTATGGTTGCTTATTCAAGCAAAAGCTGTCATATACCGCCACGAAAATGATATTGGGTGAATTAAATACCCAAAATTCAACCAAAATTGATAACTGTCTACTTGTTTTCCCTAATTACTTGCTTCTTTAGATAAAATAGTAGATCGTGTAAAAAACAAGGAGATAGATTTTATGTCTCGTCGCTGTCAACTTACTGGGAAGAAAGCAAATAATGCTTTTGCAATTTCCCACTCTCACCGTCGTACCAAGCGTCTTCAGCAGGTCAACCTACAAAACAAACGTGTTTGGTGGGCTAAAGGTAATCGTTGGGTAAAACTAAAACTTTCTACCAAAGCAATCAAAACTTTAGAAAAGAAAGGTATTGATGCAATGGCTAAAGAAGCTGGGATTAATCTTAACCACTATTAAGGTTCAATCATTTCCAATCTCGTACCTAAATTACTGGCAATTTTTCGCCAGTTATCATCAAACAAACCAGAACAAACCAGAACACCTGTGCGGAGTACCGATGCGGGTGTTTTTGGTATTTCCGGGATTGGGGATTAGGGATAGCACTGCGTGGCGCTAGCCGCGCCTTCTTAGCAGCATATAGCGATTGGGAACTATATTTATTGGATTATAAGCAAATGAAATACAGCTAAAATACTGTCAGGAGTAAAGAACATTCTAATTTTGACTCCTGTCTTCTGATTTCTAAAAGACACTAAAAAGCACATCCACTCGGTTGTGGTTGTTGGGATTTCACCTCGGAAGCAAAATTGGCTTTCAGTTGAGTTGGTTTAAAACCATCTTTTACTGAACCTTTGAAAACAGTTGTCCCATAACCTGAATTATTCATGTGTGCTCGGATTATTACTATTTCGTTATCGCTCACGGTCACAGGTCCACCCGAACGTTCAAAAGGTTGCTCTTTAACATGACTGTGTGCCAAGATACGACGATAGAGAAGTTTACCTTCTTCATTTAGTACTTCCCACCAGTTAGCATATTGTTCGCAACCTGTATCGGGGCTGGAAATCCCCACATTAAAGGTATAGTTTTGTGGTTTTCCCTGAGCTTTAACAGATACCACCTTAGCTTCATTAACTTTTTTCTTCGTAACATTTTGCTTTTTATTTTGTTGTTGCACATTAGCTGAGTTTGTTTCTGCGCAGCCCAAAATGCAAATCATAGCCAAAAAAATGAATAAGTTTTTCACAACTATCACCACATTATGTTCAGACATCGATAATTTTTTAAGTTAGGTCGATTCAAATACAGCAATTACCAATTACCAATTACCAAAATTTTATTTCCCCTAACTGATATATTTCTCGCTGCAAATGGGTAACATAAGTTTACTCTCCCAATAGCAACTTCATTTACTTATAATTTAAAGTAAATTTTTGCTTTTTTTGGGATTAATTGATGACATTTATACTCTGTTTCAGCTACAAATTAAATAATCCGATATAGCAATCTTAAATCATTCATTTTTAGCATGAGTATTTTAGAGAGATGTACCATACTACGTCTCTAATATTCACAAATCAAATATTATTCCTATAGTTCGTTCAAAATTGTTCATCCACTAAATAATCCATTCATTACTAAAAATCATCATACAAATTAAACTTGATTTTGCCTGCAAATTTTATTTTCAGGTCAGTTTGATTGCACGAGTATAAAAATAAGAAAAAGAATTTTTGAAAAAGTAATATCATTTATCGCATCGTTTTTTTGACCAGAAGGTAGTTATGCATCCCAATAGCAAATTAGTCAAATTGATCAAAAGCTTCTATCAAAAAAATTATCAAAAATCTACATTAGAAATTAGAGAACAACGTGCTTGGTTGTTGCGGACTTTCTTGGTCAGTAGAAGACAAGCAGATTGGGTAAATGCTGGTTTTGTTTTACCAACTGTAGCGATGGTAACTTTGGTGGTTATATTACTGACCACTGCGATTTTATTTCGCTCTTTCAAACGGGCTGAAAATGCTAGTAATGTTCGTGTAAATCAAGCAGTATTAAGTGCTGCAATGCCATCAATTGAGCGGGCTAAAGCAAAAATAAATCAGTTATTTACCGATCCAACTCTACCGCGCTCCACACCTTCTGATAGTTCTTTGTACGATGCTTTTACTAAAAATCTGACTAAATATACTTTTGGTGATGAGACACCTTTAGAAGTAAGCTACAATCTTGACGGCAAAAGTGGAATTAATGATAAAAATAGTACCGAATTAGAAAACAGAGAAGTCATCAAAACTGCTTGGAGATTTCCTGTTGATACAGATAATAATGGTAAGTATGACAGCCTAACTTTGTATGGTGTCTTGTTCCGTAGCCCCAGTCGTAATGATGAAGCTAAGTTTAACCGGGCTCGTACTCCTCTTGATGCGAGAGCGCGTCCGATGGGTGCAGGTAAAAGTTGTGGTGGAGCTGCAGGTACAAGTGCAAGTTTAGTTAGTGGTTCGGGTTGGTACCGATTAGATGGAACCCTCAAGAAAAGCTTTTTTGTTTACTCGACCACAGTACCAATTGATGATGCATATCTCAAAACTGCAAAGTTAACAACAACAAAGTACGAAGCTTATAAAGGGAATAAGGGCTTTTCTGCGATTGAATTTCAGCAAGATCAAGAACGGATTCCTCTGAGTAATAATGCTGTTGTTTACGAAGATGATTTAGAAATAACCCCTGGTGCTGGACTAAGTCTTAATGGGAGGATATTTACTAACAGTAATTTATTGACAGCTAAAATTTTTAATGATATCCGATTTTATCAAGTTAGCGACCCAGATTCCTGTTTTTATAACGCCCAGAATAGCAAAATAATTGTTGGTGGAAATGTTGGTTTTGGTCGTATTACTGGTGTCGGTACAAGAGGTGGTGTCGATATAGATTTATTTAGACCAGGAAATAAGCCGACCCAAAAGACTTTTAATAGTGGTGATAAATCTGCTAATAATTCTTCTGCAGAGATTGCTTTTAATACTCAAGCTTATGCTCAAAGAGTTAACTTGTTAGTAAATAAACAGATTACTAAATCTAGTACCCAAGACCCTTCTGAAGTAAGAGATAATGTCACTACTCGGCTGGAAAATAATCCTGGTTTAAATAGAAATGAAGTTCGTCGAGAAGAGTTAGAATCTTACTTTAGAAAGCGAACTCGCAAAGTTACTTTTAAAAAAGTTCCTTTAGGAGGTAATCCTGGAACTGCTCAGCTTCAAGGTACTGGTGATTTACTACGACCTCAAGATACTTGGATTTATCCTACTAGCGCTAATACGGGATTATCACTTCAACCGAAGAAATTACCCGCTACCGAACCCAACAAACTCAAAGAAGAGTATAGGGAAGAAGAGAAATTACTTGGCGATCGCATTTTAGTCGGAAATAATTTACCTGCTCTGTGGTTTGATAAGACTATTAAAGATTTTGTTGGTACCAACACACCTCAATCTGTAGATTATCCCAGTACACCTCGTACCGAATGGGATGATTACACAAATGATAAGGATAAGTATCGTACCCGCGCCACCAAAATTGAGCAATTGGTCAGTTTGGCTGGTGCTACTGATCGGGATGGTTTTTTTGAAGAAAAAGCAACGGAAAAACCGAAAGATTTACTCGACAATATTGGTGGAATACGCATTGTAACTGGCGCAGGTATCTATGTTGATGGCGTCACCTACAAGCGAGTTGATAAGTCGTTTTTACCCGAACCACAGTGGGATACAAATTTTGTTGACCCTAGCAGTATTGATTCTAAAAGAATTAAAGTTAATAGCCTCAAATTTAAGAGTAAAGACCCAATCATTGTCTGGTCTGATTCTATGCCAATGACGACAGGAAATGGTGAAACCCGTCAAGGCGATCTCTTAATGAGAGCAACTGCTGTTTATCATTACGCCAAGGACTATGGTCAGGATCAACAACCTATAGCCTGTGTTAGTAGCTATTACGATCCAACAAACTCAGTTACAGCTCAAAATAATAGCAAGGTAAAAGCTAGATGGAAGAATCCAGATGCTGACTCTAGCACTACCCAAGGTAAATCTAATAATGGTGTTGTGTATACCTTTGGTGGAAGGGGTAAGTATGCAGCAGAATTAGAACGACAAGCAAGAATGGTATTTCCAGATGGGCGTTTTGTTAACGAACCTCTGCGAAGAGCATTAGAAAAATCCAGTACAAAGCGGACAGCAGCAGATTATTCGGCAATAGATGCAGCAGTTTGTGCTCTCGATATTCTTAAGGATAAATCTCCTAGTACCTCTCCGCCAATACCCCATGGAGCCATTTACGAAACAGCATTTTTAGATGCTCGCCAGATTAAATCGATTGACACAAACTTAAAACTTGCAGAATTAGGAGAAGACTATACCAGGAGTATTGAGCAGCGCCAACCCTTAGAGGTAAGGGTAACGGTATTAGATGTTGATAAAATACGCCAGAAAAAAATCTCTGGTAGCCATAGCGGTGGTGGAAAACAAGAATATTTAATTCCCAATAGTGGTATTGTTTATGCTACGAGAAATGATGCTTTAGCCGATCTCAGTGACACTCCAGATAATAAAACCGAACAAAGAGAATTAATTAGTCCCACTGACTACAGATTAGACCCGACTCGCCGTCCGAGTGGCATCATGCTGATAAATGGTAGCCGTCTCGATCGTGATGTTAAGTTTAGACAAGAAGAAAAAGGATTAATATTAGCAAGTAATTTACCTACGTATATCAAAGGTGATTTTAACCTTCATGCTAAAGGTGGAAACGCTAGCAATCCAGTTGAGGAATTTGTCGATCAGTTACGAGATAGTAAAACTGGCAAGATAAACTGGAGTAGGTTCTATATCCGCAATAAAACCCTTGATAATAATTTTGCTTGCCGCAAAAATGATAAAAGGCTTCCTAAGTGTACTACAGGAGATAGTTGGCGCGCAGCATCAGTCGTTGCAGATGCGGTCACAGTACTTTCAGATAACTTTCGTTTTGGGTTTCGTAATGAGGGAGATTACGACCTGAGAAATAATGCCGGAACTGCTATTATTCCTAACTTTGATTTTAATAACGATGGTGATGCTACAGATGCTTTAAGTGAAATTACTTTAAAGGTCGATCTTAACGGTGATGGCGATACAAAAGACACTGTTAGAGAAAAAGACCAAATCAGCATCACCGCAGTTCGTTTAAAACAAGGATTTTTCGATAATAGTTTCACTACTAGCAGTGCTTGGTATAACAGTGCTGGTACTTCCCAGGGCTTACCCAAAGATTTCAATACTAGCAAAACTGGACTTCAAGGTAGTTCCTATGTCAATAACTTTGTGACTCCGATCCAGAGACGGGTGAAGTTTAATGAGTACCTAACGGAAGTTTGCATAAAAGTTCCTGTTTACACTTGTACTGCAGATGATTGGACGGTTGATGGCAAAGCTATTAGCTCTGGAGGAACCACAGCCACATCTAGAATTGGTCAAAAATACAATAAAGCAACGATTGACTTAGCAGGTACAACCGTCGATTTAGCAGAGAATACATTGCAAAGTTACGCTCGTCGTGTAGCTTTCGCTCGGGATAGCAGTACCGGAAACTTGATACTTGACACTCAAGGTCATCCAGTTCCTTTAGGAATTGATACTGCTGGTAATATCCAAGCATTTCCTAAAAATGCCGTTACAGGACAAAGTTGGACCGCAAACAAATTACCAAGAATCAAAGACAATGCTCTCTGGTTTAGGACTGCTAAAACCTTACCGAATAAAAAAATACCCACAGATACCAATTACGGGAATGGTCAATTCCTGTTCTATAAAAGTATTAACGGTAATGCTTTGAATGGAACCGATCCTAACGAACAACCAATATTAGTCCCAGTACTACAAATTCAATTACCGCGTGACAAGTGGACTAGTGGAAGTGGTGACCCTGGTAATGATAGAACCAATCTCCCAACAGATAGAGACAGGGGAGTTGCTACAGATGGAAACTGGTTGCAGCAAGCTACAGATACTACAACTAACTTAATTATTGCTGGTGGAGACACCCCAGGAAGACCAAGCGAATCAAACGGTGGTTTGGAAAACTTTGTACGCTATCTAGAAACCTGGAACAACACTAATCATAATCTCAGTGGTTCTCTAATCCAATATAAACGCAGTGCTTATGCTACTGGACCTTGGCAGGTTGTTCAACTGAATGGAAAAACACCCAAAGGTAGTACTGCTCTATTTGGTAATGATTACCGACAGGCTTACAGGAATAGTAATACTGGAACAGGTCTCATAGGTGAAGGTATGACACCCTTCTATACACCACCTTCCCGTCAGTGGGGTTTTGATGTTGGCTTATTATCCCAACTACCAGATTTGTTTACAGAAACATTCACGTTACCGCCTGCAGGGGAACCTAATGAATTTTTTAGAGAAGTCGGTCGGGATGATGAATGGGTCAAAACACTGTTATGTGCTCAAACAATCAAAGTTACTGTCAATAGTTCTACGGGTACTAGCACAATTAGTCGTACAGGAACAGCTATTCCCACCAGTCAACGTCCACAAGACTTTTGTAAAAAGTACTCACGTAGCTAAAGTTTTGGAAATCACGATATAGATTTTTTAACAGTTTTAGACTCACAAGTTACCGCAGTCCTCACATCAAAACGCCATGATCCAAATTCAACAACGAGTTAACCCACAAACAGATGATACTGGTTTTACTATTATCGAATCACTGATTGCGATTATTGTTGTTGCCATTTTGTTAACTGCGATCGCACCTGTAATTGTAATTTCTACTGCCAGCAGAGTTAACTCCAGAAGGGTGGAACTTGCAACCCAAGCAGCTAAAACATACATTGATGGTGTTACTTCTGGATCTATTGAATCGCCACCAATCACGAAAAAAGATAATAATTTAATTGCTGAAGTCAAGGCTCCATCTGGTAGTTTAAATTGCCGAAAAGATAATGATTACTGTTCTGCTCCCACCGATAAAACCTATCAACTGTATTGTATCGATGGTAGTGGTGATGGGAAATGTACAAAAGATGAATCGGGGGACATACTTGTCCAAGCGTTTGCTTATAACCCTAATACTGATGAAGCAAATAGAGGTTACCGTTTAGGGATTAGAGTTTACAGAGCAGATGCTTTCAAAGATAGTAAATCATTAGAAAAAAGCGACCAAAAGAAAAAAGCTACACAATCCGCTTTTAGTGGAGGATTCGGTAATTTAAAAGCACCTCTACTAGAAATGACTACAGATATTGCATCCAGAAACACAACATTTGCAGATTTTTGCTCGCGATTGGAAGACAGTAAAAATACATATTCCAAGTGTAAATAAAATAATTCAATATAAACTTAATTTTTCAAATATGAAAAGCATTGAAATGCTCAATAAATCTCATTTTAATAAACTCAATTTTTTTCTCAACGCTCAACTTAAACATAAAAAATTTAAACAAGTCAATAAAACAGCAGGTTTTACCCTAATAGAATTGATGGTAGCCATGATTCTAGCAGTACTGGTAATTACACCATTACTAGGATTCATGATTAATATTCTCGATACAGATCGCAAAGAACAAGCCAAAATTAATTCCGAACAGGAAATTCAAACAGCTTTAGATTATATTGCTCAAGATTTACAACAGGCAATTTATATATATGATGCTGATGGAATAAAAGCTATAAGAAATCAGCTACTGGATTATAGTTCAAGCGATCGAGTCCCGGTTCTTGTTTTTTGGAAGCGTAAATTTGAGAAGGAAGCAATAGAACTGAAAAAAGTTACAAGTAGTAAGACAAAAAATGATGCTTTTGTTTATTCTTTAGTTACTTATTATTTGATACAAGATAACAAAACAAATGATGCAAAGAATATTTGGTCTAATCAATATCGCATTGCTAGATTTGAACTGAATGATGGGATTGAGCCCGATGATGAATATAATACTAAAGTAACTTCTGAATATATCCAGAAACCAGATCCAGGTTTTGCTAAATTTGATTTAAGTATTCAAGGAACCCTCGAACAAAAAATGAATGCTTGGAAAAAAGATGGTATCTATAGCAGAAGTCAAAGTGCTGATGTATTGGTTGACTATGTTGATTCAAGTCAAGGTTTTAAAACTATAGACTGCAAATCTATTTTTCCTAAAAGTAAAAAAAATAAAGATTCTCTCAAAGTTCCCGCATTAAATGGGGTTCTTAACAATGCTAGTTTCTATGCTTGTGTAGATATTGATAATACAACAGCAAAAATTTTCTTGAGAGGAAATGCATTAGCACGGATAGAGGAAAATAATTATGGCTATAAAGATGATGTCAAATCTTATTTTCCAAGTGCAAGCATTAATGTTAAAGGTCGAGGATTTATTGGTGTCGAATAAAAGTAAATAAACTAGATAATTTACTCTCACTAATAGCAAGTAATTAAAGATATTTATTACAATTCACTTTAATTATCTTAAAAAAAGAGATTATAGGCAATGAATAAAATAACTAATTTTCTTCATCATAACAACATAAATATAAAATATCATAACCAAAATATCATAAATCAGTTACTATTTGATTTAAAATCTGATAGTAAAAATCAGTTAAGTTCTGGTGGTTTTACAATTTTGGAAGTTTTAGTAGCTCTAGTAATTATAGGAATTCTCTCAGCAATTGTAGGTCCTAGTTGGTTTAGTTTTGTTAATCGACAACAAATAAATAAAGTTAATGATGAGATTTTAGCTGCACTACAAACAGCTCAAAGAAAAGCGAAAAAGACTAAACTTCCTTACAGCGTCAGCTTAACAACAGATACTAAAAATGGGAAAAAAGTAGCACAAATAGCTATTCATCCAAATGATTCCGAGCCGGATCAATATTGGGAAATTCTCGGTAAAGAAGTAGGTGTTGGTACAGAAAATATAATCCTAGGTAGTAATATTACCGACGAAAATAAATCTACTAAAACTATATCCTATGCAAATAAATATAATAAGACAAAACCACAAGCAATTACATTTAACCAAATTGGTGGTTTATCAGAATCAGAAATAAATGATGGGATAAAGATAGTTGTTGCTATACCTAAAGCAGGAAAATCAACCCAAGCCAGTGATGTTAAAAGATGTATAATTGTACAGACTATTTTAGGAGGGATGAGAACTGCAAAAGATACAGACTGTGAATAATTAAAATAGTATATAAAGTTTTATACAATAATATTTAAGAAAAGACACTGAATACAAAAATAACATCTATAGTCAATACTTGATTATAGATATTATTTTTAGTTAATGGTGCCATGGAAAATAAAACTTCTTTTCAAAATAAATTTGACAACAAGACAGATTTTACTATTGCTATTCCTACCTATAATGGAGAAAGTCGCTTACCAGGACTTTTAGATAAATTAAAACAACAAATTAACACTGAAGATATTAATTGGGAGATTGTTGTTATTGATAACAACAGTAATGATAACACCGCAAAAATTGTTCAAGATTATCAGAAAAATTGGCAATATAATTTTCCTTTGAAATATTGCTTTGAACCTAAACAAGGTGCTGCATATGCTCGTAAACGTGCTATTGATGAAGCAAATAGCGAACTTATTGGCTTTTTAGATGACGATAATTATCCAGTTTCAAATTGGGTAGAAAAAGCTCATAATTTTGCAAAAATACATCCTCAAGCAGGAGCATTTGCTAGTCAAATTCACCCAGACTGGGAAATAGAACCACCAGAGAATTTTCAGCGAATAGCTCCATTTTTAGCGATTACAGAAAGAGGTAATTTACCTTTATTTTACGAACCAAAAACAAAACTGCTTCCTCCTTCTGCAGGATTAGTTGTTCGTCGTCAAGCTTGCCTAGAAAGCATTCCAGAAAAACCTATTTTGACTGGTAGAGTTACAGGTAATATGCTCACCGGCGAAGATTTAGAAATGTTGTCTTATATTCAAAAAGCAAACTGGGAAATTTGGTATAACCCAGAAATGGAAATTTATCATAAAATACCCAAGTGGCGCTTGCAAAAAGAATATTTATTACCATTTTTTCGGGGTATAGGACTCAGTCGTTATGTCACTCGAACAATTAATATTCAGCCTTGGGTAAAACCACTTGCTTTTACTGCTTATATGCTGAACGATTTTAAGAAAATACTTCTACATCTATGTAAACATAGATTTAAAGTTAAAACAGAATTAGTAGCAGCCTGCGAAATGCAATTATTTGTTAGTAGTTTTGTTAGTCCTTTTTACCTTTGGAAAAATGGTTATTTCAATAAGTAAGCGTCCCAGGAAGAGAAGTCAGACAAGATCCGGGTTGATTTTTTAAGAATGACAGGGGAAGTGTAGGGGATGTGGGGGGAAATGCCAAAAAATATAAAGAGGTTTTAAAAATAGGATTTGATATCAAAAGTCAAAAGTATTAAACTCTCTCCCAAGGAATAAAAATAATATGTTTTTTAGCTATGGCTAAAACTTTTGCTATGTCATGGTTTGAAAGTGTGTAAAAAAATAAAGTATATTAGACGCTAATTGTAGTTAACCTAAACCTTCAATAGTTAACTATCAATAAAATTATCAGGGATATTCACCAGCACTGTATCTACCAAATTGGTGCATTTATCACGGTGGAATATCTGAAATGGGGAAATGTCTACACAAAGTTTCTTCTAGCAGCGGTTTTACAGTGCTAGAGGTATTAATTGTAGTTGTAATAATTGGAATTTTAAGCGCGATCGCAGTACCAAGTTGGTTATCTTTCCTAAATAATCGCCATCTTGACGTTGCTCAAGATCGAGTTTACTTTGCTTTACGAAAAGCCCAAAGTCAAGCCCAAAAAAATAAAGAAACTTGGCAAGCCAGTTTTCGCGAACAAAATGGTATTGTTCAATGGGCTGTACATCATGTTTCTGCGAACCCCTCTGGAATAAATTGGAATAGTTTAGATCCTAATATCCGCTTGGATAAAGAAACAACTCTACAACTACTTAAGGGTCAAGGTCTTAGACAAATTCAATTTGATTATCGAGGTAGCGTGAGAAAACCACCCTTGGGAAGAATTACTTTATCTGGAAAATATGGTGGAACAACTAAACGTTGTGTCTTTGTCTCAACAATATTAGGCGCAATGCGTAGAGCAAAAGAACGGGATAAACCCAATCGTAAAGGTGATTTTTGTTATTAGAAGGGAACAGGAAACAGAGAACATAAAACGGTTTTACGCGATGTTGTTATTATTTTTTTGAGACGTATTGTGGTACGTCTCTCATATCTCATCTCAAATAATTTTGAAATTTATATATTAGGTTATTGCGTGCAAAAACCACCAGAAATAATACAGCAGCACTTGATTATTTTTAGTCGCTACCCAGAAGCAGGGAAAACAAAAACTCGATTAATACCAGCTTTGGGTCCTCAAGGTGCTGCAAATCTTCAGCGTGAAATGACAGAGTATATTCTCTCAAAGGTAAAACAGCTACAAAAACAAATACCTTTATCACTAGAGTTACGTTTCGCTGGTGGTAATGCGCAATTAATGAAAGATTGGTTAGGTTCCGATATTGTTTACCAACCACAAGGAGAAGGCGATCTAGGAATGCGGATGGCGCGATCACTATCGGAAGCTTTTCAAAATGGAGCAGAAAAATCAATTATTATTGGTACCGACTGCCCTAGTATCGAACTGGGAATTTTGAAGCAGGCTTTTGAGCATCTAACAGACAAGGATTTGGTTTTAGGTCCAGCGATCGATGGTGGTTATTATTTAATTGCTTTGTGTCGATCAATTCCAGAATTGTTCGTAGATATTGATTGGGGAACCGAAAAAGTATTCCAACAAACTATGGATATTACAAAAAAACTCGATTTAGCTGTAGGTCATTTACCAACCTTAGCTGATATAGATCGCCCCGAAGACTTAGTAATTTGGGAAGAAATTCATCGCCAAAGGGGTAATAGGTAATTACAAAGCTGTCAGATATATATCCACTAAAATACCCAGGTTTTGGTCATTGGGGAGTGTCAACAATCTAATCCCACCAGTTCCCCAGAACCAGAAATTACTTCGCCTATAGCAAAAGCAGAAATTTCTTTTGACTGAAAATAACTAATCGCTCGTTCTGCACTCTCCGCAGGAACTATTAATACGAAACCAATACCCATGTTGAAAGTATTATACATGGCCTGGGAACTTACGGACCCTACATCTGCTAGCCATTGAAATACAGAAGGTACAGACCAACTATTGGGATCGATCTTAATTCCTTGGTTTCGATCCAAACAACGCGGTAAATTTTCTGGAAGCCCACCACCTGTAATATGAGCCATCCCATTAATCTTCAAACCAGATTTCCTTGCTCCCAAAACAGCGTCAACGTATATCTTTGTGGGGGTTAAAAAAACTTCTCCTAAACTTTTATTTCCTAATGATTCTGGACGATTGCTCCAAGAAAATCCCTGTTCGTCAATAATTTTTCTGACCAAACTCAAACCATTACTGTGTATACCACTGCTTTGAAGAGCAACAGCAACATCTCCAAGCTTCACTTGAGAACCGTCAAGCATCTCGCTCTTTTCAACAATTCCCACACAAAACCCAGCAACATCATATTCACCTCCAGGGTAAAAACCTGGCATTTCTGCCGTTTCACCTCCCAACAAGGCACAATTTGCTTGTTTGCAACCTGCAGCAATTCCAGAAACTACCTGCTGTAACTGTAATTTATCTAATTTTCCTGTTGCCAGGTAATCTAAGAAGAATAATGGTTCAGCTCCAGAAGTCAATACATCATTGACACACATTGCTACCAGATCTATACCCACGGTGTCATGTCGAGCGACAGCCTGAGCTATTTTCAGTTTTGTACCTACACCATCAGTTCCAGAAACCAACACTGGCTCTTGAAAACCAGTCGGTAATTGAAAACAACCACTAAAACCACCTAAACCGCCAATAACTCCAGGACGGTTTGTACTACGAACTAAGCTACTAATTTGTCCAACAAACTCTCTACCTGCTTCAACATCAACCCCAGCATCCCGATAATCCATTTTGAGCCCTATTAGCCTAAGCGTTTTTGCCCGCACTTATCAGCAAATCTTCTGAAGGGGTGCGCAACCCATTGAAATTAATTTTTGTTAATAAAAGTATTACTGTGGGCAGAGCGTAAGCACAAAGACGATATCTCACATTTATGTTTTACGCACGACCAACCACATGGAATATTTTTTCACTTCCAAGCATCAACCGTCAATTGATAATAATTTAAATTTTATTTAATACGGCGGATAACCAAAATCATCTTCATCTGGATAAATATATGAGCTAGAAACACTTGCCATCGCTACTTTCTGAGTTTCTGCTTTCGGTGGAGTTTTAGCAAAATCTTTGTATTCCTCAAAAGCTTGAGAAATCATCGCTGATTCTTCTGAATCAGAAGCAATTAAATATTGGGTGAGAGTCGCAATTGTTGGATGTTTGTAATCTACCGTTGAAGCAACTAAGACCGTATTAGTGGCGATTCCCCTTTCTTCACATTCGATAATCGGAGAAAAAATTCCATGGGCATGGAACAATGGACCTTTAGGTATCCAGGGCTGTTGACGATATCCAGCATAAGCTTTTTCTAATTCGGCAATAAAACCAGTACTGGGTTTACCTTGTTGATATTCACAATAAGCTTTACTGAAGCTAGCTCCTGCGGCACCACTAAGAGTAAGTTGTAATGGAGTTTTATGTAGAAATTTTTTATTTTCTCCCACAAGGAAGACTAAATAACGCGTGAAAGTTTTAAACCTGAGCTTATCTGCTAGAAAAGCATCGTAATTTTCCTTGAGGGTACCAAGTTTGACTCCTGTTTCCCTATCTTTAACAGATAATGGTCCTCGACGCACTAGTACTAATTTTGGAGTTGCTGTAATAAGTACATTTTCAACCCCAGAACTGAATTCATGCTCCACCTCTTGCCAGTTATCGTCTGGTTGAAAGTCTACGGAATGGGCATTATCAAGCTTAATTGCCAAACCATGATGTTGTATGCCATCTTTGCCGTATCGAGGATTTATCATCTGACACCAGGGAATTACTCGAGAAGGCAGTGCATTATATTTCTCATCGTCAAAATCGAATTTTGCAGATGCTTTCATCTAAAATCCTCCGGTAGTTTGAGAACCGCGCCTGTGTGCAGCGCAGTGAAAAGTTGACAAGGCTTAAACCTTGTTGTATTCGAACAGAAGCCGCTATTGAAGTGGCGAACAAGAATATAATCTTGTTTTTTTGCTTGCAATTGTTACTGTTCATTTACAGTGATATTAGCCAAAGGTGACGTCAAGGCCTAAAGTCTTGTAAAAACTGTACGTATCAAACAACAGTTACATTTCAAGAATCACCTTAATTCCACGATTGGGGACATATAACTTTTTAATTAAACTCTATTCTTCCGTGAAGCGATCGATAGTGCAATAGTTTTTAATTAGTACTCTAGATTCATTGACTTTTACAAATCCACTGTTTTCGGTCCTTAAATACCTCAAATATAGTATTGGCAAGGTTCTGGGGATACAAATCAATATTTTTTTATGTTACATTTGCCCCTTGATTTATATTTTTTTATATTTTTTTATCCCCAATCATCCCTCCAAAGACTGATACCCTTTCAAGCCAAGAGTGATACAAATAGTAAACGCTAACTCTTTTTCACAACAACTTAAAGCGTTTCGTTACACTTTAATCTTGTTAAAAAGGAAAGTTTACACTAATAGCAAACTAAGCGTAAACTGCAAAAACAGTTCAACTAAACCGTAAAGTTCTTCCCATATGCCTGAGGAAGAAAATTTTTCGTCTGTGCGGTTTATAACTCTAAATATTTAGTGCCCCGTCAATAACTTTGGGGCACCGGTAAATCTTTATCAAAGACTTTTGCTTTATTGGTCAATGCCTGCTTCCAACACTCAAATCACCCAGAGTGAGTACACTAGAAAACACAATGTTCGACAAAAAGTATTGTGACTAACCTTGTACAAAATGGCTAGGCAAACAGCTAAACAAGATAGCTTAACAGAATATTTGACAAAAATATTTCATAGTCAGCAACCCAGCTGCTCTATCATTTTTTGTCTAATTTCTGTGACTGATATATTGACAATCTTGCTTTGAAGAATTTAGTCCAAACAAGAAAATAAATTAATTCTATCAGGCAAATAAGGTTGCAGATAGTTCCCTGTTGAATCAAAAGAGTTAAATCAAAACAAAGTAAAGCGAAACTAGTCTAATACCAATTTTTTCATAGATATGTTAATAGAATGGTGGTGATGTGTATTATTACTGACTTTAAGTAAACCCTGATGATCTAATTAGGTCTCTTTAGGAAATCAGTAGTGTATTTGTAATTGAAGTGTAAGTCAGTCGAATTACGATCTATCTCTTACTCCTAATCATGAAGTCTTGAAGTAAACACTTGCGTGCCAATTATGACCAATTTTAGTTCATAAAAGTGAAACTAATCAAAGTGTTACCATAAAGGGAGCAACAAGAATCGATAAAGAACGTTATTATTCTTATTCTACAAATTAGATAGATGTTTTTGATATTGATACACAATTTTTCCTGTCACTTCCGAAATACTTAGACCATCTGTTTGTAATTCCACAGCATCTTCTGCTTTTCGTAAAGGAGAAACTGTACGAGTACTATCCTTCCAGTCACGTTCTGCAATGTCTTTTTCTAATTGTTTTAAATTAATTGAAGACAGACCTTGTGTCTCGTAGTCAAGTTGACGACGACGAGCGCGCTCCTTAACAGAAGCTGTGAGAAATATTTTTATTTCTGCATCGGGGAAAACATGAGTTCCAATATCTCTACCTTCAGCAACTAAGCCACCTTTCTTTCCCCAATTTTTTTGTTGTCTGACTAATGATTTCCGTACAGATGTTTGAGCCGCGATCGCCGAAACATTTGCTGTTACTTCAGGAGTACGAATCACTTGAGTCACATCATTTCCGTCAATCCAAACTTTGACTGGTGATTGTAAATTGGAAGTCGGGGTAAGTTCAATCTCATACTTATCGGCTAATTCAGCAATTGCGCATTCATCATCGAGAGTAATCCCTCTTTGTAGCACTAACCAAGTCATTGCCCGATACATTGCTCCTGTATCTAAATACACTAATTCTAGCTGAGCAGCAACTTGACGAGCAACGGTAGATTTACCTGCTCCAGCAGGTCCATCAATGGCGACTATCGGCTGACGATCGCGCAAGATAACGTTATCAATTAGACGAGTAGAACCAATTCTAGTTGCGATCGCGAGCATTCCTTTCTCCTTAACTTTTTCTATTGGCATTAAAGTAGTCGGTTCAACCAATTCGATATATTCAACAGATAAAATGCTGACCTTTGCCAACTCTTGTTGCACTAAAGCGATAAGTCTGCTACTATTTTTTTCCCCGGCACAAAATGCATTCTTAGCTTTTTGCAAACTGCGATATATAACCGTTGCTTGCTCTTTCTCGGACGCATTCAAATATTGATTACGGGAACTTAAAGCCAGACCATTAGCTAAGCGTACTGTGGGACAGGGAACAATTTCCACAGGCAAATGTAAATCAGCCACTACTTTTTGGATTGTAGCCAGTTGCTGAAAGTCTTTTTCACCGAAGTAAGCACGGTCAGGCGAAACCAAGTTAAAAAGCTTGGTCACGATCGTCGCTACGCCGTGAAAATGTCCTAGCCGAGAACGACCACACAAGCCAGATATCATAGCAGATGGCGGAGTAACTTGTGTAACTTTAGACCCTTTTATATTCTTCAAAGGTACTCCCATTTCTTCCGGAGTTGGTGCAAAAATGGCATTAACTCCGAGTTCTTCGCAAATTTGTGCATCCTGCTCTAATGTACGAGGATAGCGTTGATAATCCTCATTCGGTCCGAATTGCAAAGGATTGACAAAAATACTGACAATTACAGTCCTGTTTTCTTGTCGTGCCTTCCTTATCAAACTCACATGACCCTCATGTAATGCTCCCATGGTTGGGACTAAACCGATCGCAGTTTGGAACCAGGTACTAACTTCTGCAAGTTGTCCTTCCTCTGAATGCAAAAAGTTTGTTGCCAAACGTTTTTGTTGAGCTACATAACAGCGTAAAGCTGTAACACTCGTCAGCAAGCGCACAAATAACCCCTAGTTATAATCTATCTATTCCCCGTTAGTTTATAAAATTTGAGCGAGAATGCCATCAATATAAAATTTACAAACAGTTGAGTTTGTGTAGTTTATAAGTGGTTCATTGGCTAATTGGTTACCTTAAAATTAGGTATAGATTTATTTATGAATTGCTCCATAAGCAGTTATCAGTAGTGGTTGGTTTTTCCCTGGGGGTGTTCATTTCAGGCTGAATTAACTTACTTTATAGATTTGTTCTTAGGTCTTCGAACTGGATCTGGATACTTAGCCAAATAAGCTCTAGTTCATACCAAATAATTTCGAAAAACTAAGATTTATTGCTAATTTTATATAATTTTAAGGTTTAATGAATTTTTTTTTGCGTGACCCTTACTTACTGAACGCCAAAGGAACAATCGTAAAGAATGTTATTTTCATGTATTTACAAAATAAAATTTCCTAAAACCCTTGCTTGGCTTGGGATTTAAGCCACAGAAATAAAAATAAAAGAATAATTAAAATAGCAAAAACAGGGATCTTAAATTAAAAAACCCCTGTTTAAGAAATATATAGATGCAGTTAAAAAGCAGCAAACGACTATAAGTAATTCTACCTATTGATTACTTCAACTCTTACCGGTGCAACGCCACTACTAATCATTCGCAATCTTCTTGCTGCTCCAGCAGAAACATCAATGATTCGACCCCGAATGAAGGGACCTCTGTCATTGATTCTTACTACAACAGAGCGCCCATTACGGGTATTAGTAACTCGAACTCGCGTTCCAAATGGGAGAGAACGGTGAGCGGCTGTTAAACCTTCAGGATTATACCTTTCACCGGTAGCGGTGCGATTACCGGAACCATCGTAACCATACCAAGAAGCCCAACCTCTTAGAATTCTTCCCCTTCTTGCTCGGTTCCGTCGATTCCTTCTTTTACGAATATGATGACCGACAATCTTAGATTTATTTTCTTCTCCGACAACCTTAACTGGTTCCCTTACAGGTAAATTTTCAACTTTGTTTACTGGTGGAGCATAACCAATTAATCTCCGTAAGCGATTGGTTATTTGTAGTGCATCTTCTGCTAAATTTTTTGTACTGCCTGCTAAAACAGTATATTGATCAATTTCTACTAGCTTGGAATCGCTAGTTTTGATGGCAAAGATATCGTTTTTATAGTGTTTGACAAATGAACTTTTATTTTGTCCTAATTCAGCAGATGCTAGCTTTTTCTCACCTTTCCAATTAACTGTAATTTTACTGGCATCTGTATTTGTATGAACTAACTGATTAATTCGTTCTGCTAATAAATTAGCTTTATGAATTGGATCGTTAGTTTGTGTCTGAGAGAGACTGGCTATTGTTTTTACAGAAGTATCTGAAATATTACTGGGTACTGCTGATGATTGACCTAAGAAAGTAAGAACAGGAATTTGGCGAATGTAAATTGTTGCAGCATGTCGTCCTTCCAACTTATGAGATACCACTTGTGTGACTAATTTTTTTGCTGCACTTGGTTCAATTTGAGATTCATTCCCAACCAATTTCGCCTCAATTGGTGATGCTGACCGATTATTAATAACATTTCCTTTAGTTGTTTGAGCGCGACCAAGTCTTGGCGTTCCCAATATAGTCGCGAACATAGCCACTAAAATCCAAAAATAAAAATGTTTTTGATTCATGCGTCCGAATGTTAATCCACTCAAAGAACTGAAGTTTGATTTTTCCGGGACGTTACAAGACAGACGTAACTAAATTCCCCTTGTCTCGAACTCGTTCTGTTTTTACTTTCCGTTATTAACTGCAACAGACTAACACGAATTGTTAAATTTGGGGATCGGCAATTTAGCGTAAACTAGGGTTAATTTATCAATTTCAAATTTAATTTTCAAGAATAAATCCTTCTTCCATAGGGGTTTTAGGTTTTGACTATTTTGATGATAAAAAAAAACAATGTTAATTGATTATTAACAAACTTTGACATTTAACTTGCCAGTTAAGTATTAGGCTTTTAGGCTGTCATAATTGGTGTCATATGTAAACCTGTAAACACAATTCATAAAAAATATAAATAAGTTATTAAAAAGTGGTTATTCGCTGTTTGAAAAGCTGGAAAAATACTGAAATTAACATATAGTTATCGAACGTATATAGTTCTCATAAATGAGTTCATAATCCTTTGACATCAATAGAATCATGCTTGAAAGCACTTTCTTCGGGGCTATCTTCAAAATGACCATGGCAACGAAAAATGATGTGTGAATTAGGTTTGCATTTTGATGCGATTTGAGTACAAAATTATATGTGTGATAATTAAAATGTACTTAAGTATCAATTCAACACTATAGAAATATAGAGTTATAAAATTAAGCGTAGCAAGATCGGAAAATTAAATTTTAATTAAAGCTTAGATAAAGTTTTTATGAAAGAAAAACTGTGTCTACAAATGATATTTGTTGATTTTTGGTTCCGAGGGGAATACTCAGAGAAAACTCTACAAAAATAATATTTTGATGTTCGCGATTAATACAATTTATTTGTTAGTTGGATGGTTGTGAGAGAAGATTTACAAGTACTATCATCATTGCAATCTATCGTAGAAGATTTACATTGCCAATATAAGTCTCTGCAAAAAGGTGTAGTTGCAAATTATATACCGGAACTGGCAAAAGTAAGTCCTGATTTATTTGCTGTTTGCTTGGTGACTGTAGACGGTGAAGTTTATCAGATAGGCGATCGCGATCGATTATTCACAATACAATCGATTTCCAAAGTTTTTACCTATGGTCTTGCTTTAGAAGATCGTGGTAGAGACGATGTTTTGACCAGGGTGGGTGTAGAACCGACAGGTGATGCATTCAACGCGATTATTTTAGACGAACAATCGAAACGACCTTATAACCCAATGGTGAATGCTGGTGCGATCGCCACCACCAGTCTGATTAAAGGTGCAGATGCAACAGAACGTTTAAACAGATTGCTAGAAATGTTTCGGCGATATGTTGGTCACGATGTGTTTGTTGACATTTCTGTTTTTACTTCCGAACGAGCTACGGGACATCGCAATCGGGCGATGGCTCACTTGATGCTCAATTTTGGTATGATTCAGCCCAATATAGAAGAGTCTTTAGATCTTTATTTTCAGCAGTGCGCAGTCATGGTTAATTGCCAAGATTTAGCAGTAATGGCAGCGACCCTTGCAAATAAAGGTGTTAATCCTATTACCGGTAAGCGGGCTCTTCAAAGTACCTATGTCAAAGATATTCTATCGGTGATGTACACCTGTGGGATGTATAACTTTGCGGGTGAATGGGCTTATAAGGTTGGTTTGCCAGCAAAAAGTGGTGTTTGTGGGGGTATTATTGCTGTGGTACCAAACAAGATGGGTATTGGAGTATTTTCACCATCACTTGATCAAAGAGGTAATAGCGTTCGAGGAGTAAAGGTTTGTGAAGAACTATCTCGTATATTAGGTTTGCACCTGTTTGATTGTTGCGATACTTGATAAAGTGAGTTCGGGTCTTATGCACTCTTTGAAGGGACTTTATATCAAATGATAGAAAGTCCCCAAGTCATCTGAAGTTTTAGAAAGGCGAAAGCTTAAATAATAAACTGCTTCTGACCCAATTGCCCGGGATTAATGTTATCTAGGACTGCAAGAGTTTTAAACTGTCCAGAATCGTCGTCGTCACCAAATGGGTTTACTTGTACTTTTGTACCCGAACCACTGCGAACAAATTTGACAGAATCGTCGAAATCAAAATCATCCCCATCGTCGTCACCAATAGAACCTTTGAAAATGTTGCTTAAGTCGATGCGATCGCTACCAATTTCAAAGTCTTTAATTGTGTCAACCCCTCCATTGAGGTTGTTATAAACAAAGGTATCAGCCTCACTACCACCAGTGAGGACGTCATTTCCATTACCGCTGTCTATAATGTCTTTGCCATCACCACCTTGAATCAGATCGTCTTGAGGTGTTCCAATAAGTCTATCTGCAGCATTTGTACCAACAATTATTTTACCAGAAATTTGCGGGTTGGTTGGAGTGGTTGGAGTGGTTGGAGTGGTTGGATCGCCCTTAGCTTCAAACTCGATCTGCAAGCGTGGTGCTGTTTTTCCTTCAGCAGAGTTAAAGTCAACGCCATTACTATCAGTTGGCAAGATTGCCCAACCAAAATTACTTTGTGGATTACTCTGCCATGCTTTGAGACTATCAGTAACATCAACTGACAGCAAGCCTTTATCAATATTACCGGTGATAGCATCAGCTTTGCTAGCTGCTTCTACATCATTAGCTTGAATACCGTTATTTAAGCTTCCCCAGGTATCCTTATCAGACCAATCCTGGAGCATACGGTGAAATTCGATGCTATCGCCGCGATTTGTCACTTCCAATTCCAGCTTGGCAGATTTAATCTTAGCACCAGAAGAGATTTGTCCGGCTTGGTCGCCAAAAATATCTTCGAAACGCATCAAACTCTGCACAGAACCGCCTCGATCTCTGCCGTCAACATTGAGGGAACTAGCACTGGAGTGATTTCTATTGCCTGAGCTTTCCTGGATATATGTATCTAGCGTGCCAGTGTATCCATTTAGACCCTGCTGGAAGCTTATCTTGGAAATTGTGGGAGGAACTGGATCGGTTGCGGTATCAACATCAACTGTAAATTTAGTCGAGGCGAGCTGATTTCCAGCGAGGTCAGCAATTTTTGTCGTACCGTTATTAATTGCGATTTCGTAATTACCATCAGCGAATCCATTACCAGTAGATTTGAGGGTGACCAAATCTTTTACCGCATCATAACTGAAGGAATAGTCTTGGGGTGATACTAACTGTCCTCCCTTAGTAATAGTAAATGCTTCGCTAGTGACACTCTTGTCATCAACACCATCACCAGTATCCTGAAGCTGGAATTGGAATTCTCCTGGAGTTCGATCCAATTTGAGCGCATTGTTGGCTGGATTAGAATCATTGGGACCGTTATCGACGGGAGATGTCAGCGCCAGTGTCGGAGCGGTTGTGTCAGAGTTAGAAGTCTCGTCATCTGTAATGGAAAAGCTATCGATAATTGAGCCGTCATCAGCAGCGATATAGTCGATGGTAAGCTTATCAGGAGTAACTTTAATGTTGGAAAAACCGAATTCCGATGCAGGGTTAGTATCTTGGGTATATCCAGCAGCCATAAAGGGAAACTTGCTAAAAGAACCACCACGCAGTGATTTACCACCCATCCCAGAAACAACTTGGACTAGACCTGCACCTTTGGCATAATCTTTATCACGGTCGTTGACGTAAGTCGCTTTACCATTTTTCTGACCGGTCAACGGTAAACTCCAAGCGTAAGTATGGGAATGACCTGTCAAGTAAAGATCTACTCCTGCGGCTTTCAACCTCGGTACGACTTGCTGATAATAATTATCACCAGGGTTTTCTGGTTTATCTGGCACTCCAGCGACAGGATGATGAGCAAAGACGATCTTCCATTTGGCATCAGAGGCTGCTAAATCCTTCTCCAACCAATCTAGCTGACCATCAAGACGAGAAGAATCCTTCAAACTATTACTATCGAAAGTAGCAAAATGTACGTCGCCATAGTCGAAAGAATAATTGTGTTCTGGACGTTCGCTAGAAGGAAGTTGAGCAGTACTGGTAACGCCAGCAACGGGAATCGGATTGGAATAGTTGTCTTCTGAAGGACCACCACCATCAGTTCTAATATCGTGGTTACCATAACTCAAATAGTCTATATGAGAACCCATCCATTTTGCCGCTTCCGGATTAAGATCTGGATCGAGGCGAGCATCTGATTCTAAGTGGGATCCACCGTTATAAACGTTATCGCCTAAAAGAATCGAAAAGTCAGGGTCCATCTGATTAATCCGACCCTGTACCCCACGGAAGCCATTTATATTTTTGGTGTAAGCAGAATCACCATAAGCAGCGAAAGAAAAAGAACTCTTATCGCCTACCGGTAAACGAGTACGAAACTTATTTTGGAAAGTTTCGATTACTTCTCCATTTTGATTGAGATGTTTGACGCGGTATTCATAGTCGGAATCGAACTTCAGACCATCAATCTCTGTGAAATGGTTAACACGGTTACCAGTACCGGTATTAATTTTTTGTACTTGAGGGGCTGCAATCCAAGATGCTGAAGAATTATCAGGGCGATATTCAACTAAAAACGAATCTTTAACACTGCTGTTTTTAGGAATAGTTTGCCAGAGAACTTCTACTTGGTCTGTTTCACTTCCAGCATAGCCATCGAGGGGAGCATCACCAAGTTGTAAATAAGGGTTATGGTTAATCTCGTATTGAACCGCACCGGTGGGATTTCCAGGATTTCCAGGATCGCCACCACCACTAGTTGTAAGTCCCAAATCAAAACTGATATCACTACTACTAGCCTTACTTTGATGAATTTCAACAGCGAGGACGTTATCACCCTGGCGTAGAAGACCTGAATCGATCACGCTTTTGATAAACGTGTCCTCATCAGCACCACTGATAGCAGAGGAGGCAGCGGTAGAATAATTTATATCGCCACTGGGCATGTTGCTTCTGAATACTTCAGTGCCGTTTAAATAGACTACAGCACCATCATCTCTTAATAAGCTTAAATCTAATCCTTGTACACTTTTAGGATCCTCAACCTGAAAATTTTTCCGAAAATAGCTAGTAATATTCTTGTTTCTACTATTAGAACCAAAGCCCAGGGTGGTTTTTTCATCACCATCTCCATAGCCAAGCTGAGCTTCGCCAGTCTTCCAATTATTGTCATTGAAGTCTAGATTACGCCAAGTCGTACCTTGATTAGAACCGTCATCTAGGTACTTCCAAGTTGAGCCTTTTTGAATTAAAGATGCCATTTATACACCCTCTCGGCTTTAAACCCTACAGATGAAATGGCTTTTATATTAGTTTCACATAGTGACAAACAAGGAACATATTGATGAAAAAAGAGTAAATCGCTAATAAAAATGGTGATATCACAATTTTTGACGACCTATTAATCTGTAAATCCAAGCATCGATGTAAAATTCGATCTCAGCGTCTAATTTCTTTAAAGCGTTCTTTTGCTTCCTTAAACGCTTGTTCCATTACGGATTGAATTTTTTTTGGATCGGGTTTCTTCCCACCCATTAAGTCACCAAAGTAAACGCAAACACCTTCCCCTAGAGCCCAAGTATAAGCAGCTGCCCAAGATGCAGCGATTACACTGCCAAAACCAGGGATAAATTTAATTAACTCTCGTCCCACTGCTTGTGCAATAAAACCCCCTGCGATCGCACTCACAATACCTCCAGCTTGAGATGGATTAAGGGTTTGCCCGTACAAATTACCTAAAATTCCTACCATAGATACTTGCAAAGCCGTAAGTACTGGCATGGTAGCAAAAGGTAATGGAACAGCCGCAAGGGTCGCAGCGATGATGGCAAATGCTAACATGTAACGTCGCCCTACATCGCGGTAAAGAGTGCCAATTTCTTCTCCTGCTTCTCGTTCTAGTAACTGATAAATAGCAGCAGCTTCAGCTTCAGGTAGTAGTTCTGCTAGGTTATCTCTGAAGTCTTCTAAGCCATAAAACACTGGATCGAAACCATCTTCTTCCAAGGTAAAGTCAATCATTACCGAGCGATCGCATATTCCTGTAAAAGCTTCTTGAAGTGCAGCAAATGTCCGTTTTACTTCTTCAAAATCCGGTGGATGTTGGGGATGATTATCGACTGTGGGAGGGTAAACTTCATGCAAACAAGTAACTGCTAATAGACAAGGAATATCTGGGTACTTCTGGCGTAATTCTTGAGCTATTTGTTGGAGGGAATCTGTTGCAAAATCATTAATTTTGACAGTAATAATTAAAATTCTGGCACCGCGACTTGGCTGCTGTAAATCTTCAGTAAGTTCCTGAATAATTGACTGAGTATTTTGCTTGACATCCCCAATCCCAACTGTATCAGTAAAAATCAGCAAGGGTAAATCATCTGAAGGGTAGGAATAGCGTCCTGTGTGCTGGGTGTAGGGTCGAAATCCTTGACCAATAATTTCAGCAGAAACACCTGTAATTCCACGTACTATGGAGCTTTTACCTGCTTGGGGCTTACCAATCAAAATTGCTTCTGTTGTTGGTAATTTAGTTCTAACCGACTCCAAAATTTCTGCCACTTGAGCTTCATTTACCCTAAACCAACCAACAGCACTTTGTGTAACTTGTTCGAGGGGCAACAATTGCATTAAACTTGCAGTAGTCTTGTCCCAAATACTTGACATACGATTTTTCCAGGAATCTTTTCCTGAATCACCTGTCTGAGTGTGAGTAGATTTATTCGATTGCTGAGCATCGATTGATGAATCCTCAGGATCGCGTTTCTGGGTCATAGAAATTTTGCAGGAAATCGCAACAATTTGTCGGCAGTCTAACTGCTTCTAATTTTACCCGCGATTTAAGTCTTCGGAATTTTACGAATCAAGCAAATGTACCTAACTTTAGAGCAAGCTTTTGAATTTATAAGTACATCATCCTCAACAAGCCCGAAACCTGAGGCTGTAGTTGAAGCATTGCTTGAACGAGAAAAAATAACCAAACAAGCAAAAGAACGTTATAAATATTCACAATTACTAGGAAATTGGCGTTTAGGTTTTACCACTGGAACTAAGAAAATTAAGCGCCAAGGTGGGGTTATTCTAGGAGCAGGAAAGTTTTTGCCAAAGTGGGTTAATATTCAAATTTCCTATTCTCAAGCAGAGTCCGAGCAAGAAAAAGGAAGAGTAGAAAATTCTGTAGAATTAGGACCCCTAAAGATTATTCTTACAGGTCCTGTTCTATTTTGGGAGAACAGAAATATTCTTGCTTTTGATTTTACCCGAATGCAACTATATTTCTCTGGGCTCAGGATCTATCAAGGCTATATTCGGGGTGGAAAAGAACGCGAAACGAAGTTTTACCAACAAAACTTAAAAGAGCAAGCATTTTTTACGTATTTCTTGGTACAGAAGAATTACATAGCCGCCAGAGGTAAAGGCGGTGGTTTAGCATTGTGGACTGCAACAGGTACTTGAAATGACGCTTACCTGCTATCTGTCAGCCATTAAGAATGCAGATGTATATATTTAAGTGCCTAAATGGCATACGATATGTGATTCCATTATTTTATAATCATTAATAAATATCTCTTGCGAGTCAGATCTAATTGCCTATTGTCGAAATTAATTCTTATTCGCTTCCTTGCTAGTTCAAGAAAATCACAGCGAAAAAATATATCTACAAAATCTTTATTTTCAGAAAATGAGAATGGAGATTAATTAGTTATTTGTTTATTCATGAGTAGAGGTCGATCGCTTAGACGCGCTTAGCAGCGTTCGGCTTGCCGCGTCGTTCATCCGCAGGATGCGTCCAAGAACGCGCTACGCGAACACGCGCATGCCTGAGGGGCACCGGAGGTGAACGGCTTATCGCACCCATTAAAAGAATAGATGACGGCCTGTATTCAATTCAAAATAACAAAAATAAATAATAAATAAATACGAAATTAGGAATTTCTATAAATGACTCAAGTGAATCAATCTTCAAGAACCCTAGAAACAATAGGGACTGAAAACTCTATTCAAGTACCTAATTCTTTTGCTGAAGCTGTTTTGGAAATCAAAAGTTTAGCAGTCAAAGAAATACATAAACAAACAAAAAAACAAAAGCTTTACTATCACAACTATGCCCATGCAAGTGCGGTACAGGAGAGAGCAACAAAAATTTATCAAGAAATTTTACCCTTTTGGGATCTAATTTTCCAAAATACTTCTTCCCCCGATCCAATTCGAACCAAGCACATTATAGATATATGTGCAATATCACATGACATGGTGCAAATTTTTGTTCCAGCTTCAAGTTTTCAAGCTTCTAGAAAGAGGGAAACTGGTGTCAGTGAAAATGCCACAATCATAAAACTCATTAATTATATACAAGAAATAAATAATAAATATTCTCGAAAGTATCCCAACCGTACTCCTTTATTTACTAATTCAGATTTACAGGTTATTCGTAAAGCAATAAATGCGACTGTTTGCATGTTTGATGTTAGTGATAGTTCCGCTTACCAACCCGAGCTTTATAACCCAGGAAATGAAGTAGATATTGTTGCTAGAGTTATTGCCTTATCTGACTTAGGCGGATTAGGAATAGAAGGAATTAAACAATATTTTGCAGAAGGAATTTTATTATTTTTAGAAGATAATCCAGATGCGATCCCACTAATCCAAAATTTATCTGCGAATAATTACAATTATCATAGCTTATTAAAAGAATCGTCTGAAAATCTCAGACAAATTTTGCTGAGGAGGGCAAAATTTCAAATCGATTTTGCCAAAGGTCGCGTGGCAAGACTGGATAAAGAGTTGCAAGGTTTGCCCCCTGAAGTAATATCAGTTTTGAAAAGTAATGTATTTATATATCTTAATGAACAAACAATTGAAGAAATAGAATCTATTACCCCCACAGATGTTGCTACAAGGCTAGAAGAATTAATGAAATTTTTTGATTTGGAAAAGTATGCTGCAACTCTACTGTAGTAATCATCAAATAGTTTTCACAAATCAATTATTAAATTAATTATTAAATCAGTTAATAAATCAATAAATATAAATCAATCTATTTTGCTTGCTGTGAGCTTACAGTTGGCAGTCACAAATCATAAATTTAAAAAGTGAAGCGAAATAAAAATGAAATCTTAACGCCTACAAGAAAGTAAACAATCAACGTATTCTATTATAGACCAAATAAAAAAGCCTCCCGATTATTGGGAGGCTTTTTCTATTCAGTTTCAGTTAAACCTATTTCAGTTAAACCTAAAATATTAACCGTTGATAGCAGGAGCGCTTACAGCAACGGGAGCTACTTCACCTGCAGCCAAGTCTAAGGGGAAGTTGTGAGCGTTGCGCTCGTGCATTACTTCCATACCTAAGTTGGCACGGTTGATGATGTCTGCCCAGGTGTTGATTACACGACCGCTAGAGTCGATTACAGACTGGTTGAAGTTGAAACCAT
>NZ_LMTZ01000123.1 GCF_001456025.1 Mastigocoleus testarum BC008 | reverse complement strand
TTTTGGAACACTGCGAGAAGCCATGGAGCATGTCTTGACTTTAGCGTCCTAGCTAACCTGGCGGTTGCTATAACTTGCCGAATTCGCACCACAGACAATGAGATTGTGTCCCAAAACTTTATGATCTCGCAATGACAATTCCTGGTTTGCAAGCCTTACATTTTTTGCTCTAACTTGTGCTACATTAGGGATAAGTCATATTTCAGATTAACGCGACACATAGAACTCTTGCTTCCATGTATCGCATTGGTTCTAACAGGAAAAGCATATTTATAGGTAATACGCCTGATGTAATTCTTGTAGGGTCATTTCATCTTAGTGGCTATTAATGTCTTTGTTTTTAAAGACAGACAATAAAAAAACCCCCGTTGCCGTCAAATTCAACGAGGGTGTTTAATACAGGAATAAAATAAGTGTATCACAATAAAACTATTTTGTGATGCATGTTTTAGCATTTTTTACAAAAATGTAGTCAAACAAAAAAGCTAAAGTGTAGAAATGCTTGAAGCTTTTTCCCGATATTAAAAACCACCTAGTCTTCATTGAAAAACAGTGAATAGATTGGGTGGTTTTTGTCATTTGGAAATTTATTTAAATGTGGGGTTTTGGGTTAAATCAAATTACTGCAAGTTGTCAGATTAACCATTAGTGGATAATTGAGATACTTTCTATTCAAAATTCTATGACACTCCTGAGTACAATACTCTCATTCTTCCCAGCTTTGGTAATGTTTGCAGCGCTTGCTTCTTTCCTGTGGCTTTGTTTTTCTCCAGGAATCTTTAGTATTATTGCTCTTATACTTTCTGTTTACGGATTTCCCCTACTAACATATAAAATACACAATTATTTCTATCCCCTAAAAGAAGGAATCAGCTATTTACAAGGTACAGAATATTCACCTTGGTGGGGGAGTCATCAAATTCAAAATATATACATTACCTTTCCAGCTTTGGAAGCAGCATTACGTTTAATTCCTGGTGCTTTCTCTTTATGGTTGCGTCTGTGGGGTTCAAAGGTAGGTGAAGGTATTTACTGGACGCCAAAAATAGAAATTGCAGATCGAGGATTACTCGAAATTGGCGATCGCGTTGTTTTTGGTCATGGTTGCGGAATTTTATCCCATGCAATTAAACCAAAAAAGCAAAATTTATTACTATATGTCAAAAAAGTCAAAATTGGTAATTATGCTTTTATTGGTGCAGGTTCTTACTTGGGTCCTGGAGTTGTAATTGAAGATGAAGAATTTGTACCCGTGAATAGCCATGTATATCCGAATAAACAATTTAATACTGAACTAATATAAAGTTCAACATTCCACCTAGCAGTTATTTTCATTAGTTTTGTTAGCGGATCCGTAAGGTAGCGCAGCTAGAGGCTCAGCCGACGCCGCAGGCTCTAGCGTGACGTTAGCCATTGGCTTTGTTTTACCACAAAACTCGGTAGAGACGTTGCATGCAACGTCTCTACAACCCATCATAATCGATGAAAAGAACTAAATTCCCAGGCTAATAGGAAAAGTCTGATGAATCAGACTGAATAAGGTTTACAGTGGGTTTTAAGCTACTTACTATTTGAGCCTTGTTCGCTAGAGCAGCAACACTTTAGTGTTGAAATTTATTTCAAGGTGGTCTTTTGGACTAAATAAAATTGCTGCAAGTTACCCATTACCCATTACCAATTACCCATTACCAATTACCCATTACCAATTACCCATTACCAATTACCAATTACCAACTAATGCAAATCCTAATTAAATTATTTAGCAAACTTATTTACCCCATTAACCACAAATTTGTTAAAGCATTATCAAACCCAAAATTTGCACAACAAAAAGTAAAACAAGATATAGTTAAAAATCTAATTAAAAGTGAGTATGGTAAATCTTTAAATATAAATTCAATTGATGATTGGGAACGTATTCCAATTGTGGAATATGACGACATTAAAGAATGGATTATCAAACAACAGCAAACTCAAAAGTATTTACTGACAAACGAACCTGTAATCTTCTATGAGAAAACATCTGGAAGTCGCGGTGCTGCAAAATTTATTCCCTACACTAAATCTCTGCGTCGTTCCTTTAACCAAATGTTTTGTATTTGGGCTTACGATCTAATTATAAATGGACCTCGATTTTCTACAGGTAAGATATATTTTTGTATTTCGCCTAATCTTACAACTAAAACTAATTCATCAGGAGAAAATAGAGCGAAAATTGGTTTAGAAGATGATTCAGAATATTTAGATAACTGGTTGCGCTGGTTATTGAGTCCTTTTTTGGTTAGTGTACCAGGAATAAAAAATATCCAAAGTGCGGATGAATTTAAACATAAACTTGCACTTGCATTATTAGCAACAGAAAATTTAGAAATTATTTCAGTCTGGAGTCCAACTTTTCTCAAAGTTATTCTTGACTACATTCAAACTCATCGTCAGCAACTATGCGCAGATTTAAAAAATAAGATATCACCCCAAAGACATTCCATACTACTTTCACAAAAAACAGATAACAAACCAGAACAAATTCCTTGGAACTTACTTTGGAAACAATTAAAGTTAATTTCTTGCTGGGATAGCGTTAACGCTGCTGATGGTGCAGAATTTCTACGCTCCTTATTCCCCGGAGTCTTAGTACAAGGAAAAGGACTCCTCGCAACGGAAGCACCAATGACAATTCCTTTAATTCCAGCTAGGGGATATGTCCCAGTGTTAAATGAAGTATTTTTCGAGTTTGAAGATGAAAACAATCATATTTTTCAACTCCACCAATTAAAACAGGGAAACACTTACGAAATAATTATTTCCCAAAAAGGAGGACTCTATCGTTATCGTATTGGCGATCGCATCCGCGTGACCCATTTTTATCAATCTACACCCTGCTTAGAATTTCTCGGACGAACTCAAGAAATTAGCGATCTAGTGGGGGAAAAGTTAAATTCTCAGTTTGTACGTGAAACTTTAGAGAGTTTACCCTTGGAAAGCGCAAGCTTTAAAAGCTTAGTTCCGGTCAAAGAACCACAAGAACATTACATCTTATTGTTAGACAAATTGGAGATAGATGCCAATATTATAGATTCCAATACTATAACTACAAGCTCCGCAGCTGAAATCGCACAAAAGCTAGATACAGCTTTACAGAAATCACCCCAATATCGTCACGCAAGACTTCTTGGTCAACTGCAACCAGTAAGATTGATTGTATCCTCACAAATACCAGAAATTATTGCACAGTTCAAAACTCAATCTGGAACAAAATGGGGTGATTTAAAACATGAAATTCTTGTAACTACACCAATAGCATCAAAAGTCTTAGAGCATTTAATGGATTTTCATGGATGATTGAGAATTTCTATCGTTTGTAACCCGAAGGTATCTTAACCAAATTTTACGCTCAAAAATATGAATTCTGGTCACATTGTGCTATTACCCGATTACCAACTTTTAATACTTGTTAGAGAACAAAGTTTAAAAAAAATTTATACTTATCAACAAATTAGAATTTGTTCTTTATGATGGGAACAACTCAGCTTTATTAATTTTCCTAGGAAGGCAAAACAGTAATTTTAGTTACTATGATTACTGTAGTCAATACGGAAAAAATAATAAGCACCTTGGGATAACCATTGCAAGCTGATAAACTAAGGTAATTATAAATTATTTCATTCGTACACTTTGAACAGAAAAATCTTGTCCCTGTCTTATTTTTAACACCTGTACCTGGCAAAAAAGATACAATACTTACTTGGTTAGATTTCTGATTTTATCTATCAATGTTGATTTTATTGTTATTTTGTCTGTAGGTTAATTGGAAAGTTATCCAAACCATTTCAACAAATCTTCCCAAAAAACGATTGAGAAGGTTTGTGAACAAATTTCTATTGAAAATTCTTAAAATGTCGCTTAAAAAAGCGTAAGTTCCAAACTCATGAATTTTTATTGGTGGTATTTGAGAATATCACCAACAAATAACAATGATTCTTAGCAAATAACAGTAAGGTATTGTGAGGGCAAAATCAATATCCCAACAGCAACTTTACAAACCGGAAAAACTCCAAAGGTTAACCAATCTTTTTAACGAGCGATTAACTGACTCAACCGGTTTATTTAGGCTAATGGTAAGTGAAATTGGCAAAGTTATTGACGGTGCTCAATTTTGTTTTATTTGTTTGTATAGTGCTCAAGCAGATAGTTTGGATTGGACTGCAAGTTTTGGTATTAGTTTGGAACAGTTCCAACTTTTTCAGCAAATCAATGATGAAACATGTTTGTTGAAAAAAGTGTTCGTAACTGGGATTCCTTTGATACTTCAGGCTGATGATAATAAAGATGGAGTAATTGTAGCAGATTCAGGTCAAATTGCGACAAATAATTATAAGGAGCTAAATTATTTATCTTCTGGGGATATACCTCCTCGTAATGTTTATGCTTTGACAATAGATTCAGCCCAAACAGGACCTTTGGGGGTACTGGGTGTTGGTAGCAGAGAAAAATCTATTATTTTAGATCGCAAACAGCAAAACTTGCTTGCAGGGATTAGTGAAGTGGTAGCGATCGCAATTAATAATGCTAGAACTATCGAATCTCTAGTTAAACGAGAAAGCAGTTTAGCCCAAGAAAATGAGTTATTAAAAAAGCGAAATCAAAATTTAGAAAAAAGCAGACATCATATCCAGTTGCAGAATCTTGAGCTTTTAGAAGTTACCCAGCAAAAATATCAATTTTTGGCGACAACATCCCATGAATTGCTGACTCCTTTAAATGTAATATTAGGTTTAGCACAAGTTTTATTACGCCAACGCAGCTATAGTTTATCAAAACAACAGCTAGAAATGGTGCAAAGGATTTTGAATAATGGCAATCATCTACTGACAGTAATTGATGATATGCTTTGCTTCGCTAAAGTAGAAACTGGTAATTTATCTTTTCATCTTGAAGAGCTTAACTTGACGAATTTGATTGTTACCCTTGTTTCAGAACATCGTCCTTTAGCGGAACGAAAAAATTTAAACTTAAATTTTCAAATCGAACTCATAAATCCCATCGTATTCAATGACAAAATTCGCTTAAAACAACTTCTAGTCAAACTTTTATTGAACGCAATTAAATTTACTGAAGCTGGTAGCATTAGAATTAAAGCTTGGGAGATTAACCAAGAAAAGATTGCGATCGCAATTGAAGATACAGGTATCGGTATTTCTGAAACCGATTTAAAGTATATTTTTGAACTATTTCGCCAAGTAGATCAAACAACTACCCGCAAATATGGTGGTACGGGTTTGGGTCTAGCTATTAGCAAATCCTTGGTGGATATCATGCAAGGTAAGATTTACGTTCGGAGCGAACCAGGTGAAGGCTCTAGTTTTTGCGTTGAGTTACCTAGAAAAATTGAGCATTGAGCGCCCAAATTGCGAATTAAGTTAAGTGAACAAAAAAATAAACTGTTAAATCAAAGCAAAACATCTATCTCCATACAATCACTATTTTTTCAGAGCCAGTAGGTCGGATCGAGTATTGGTGGAAAAAATTATTCTATAGTCAAAAAATAACACAAGAGCATCAGTGTATGCTATTATAAGCAGTTTAATAGCTGCATAAATATGAAGTTAGTGAATCTAATAGCTGTCATCATGGCAGTTCCAAACACACCTTAGCAAGACTGCTTGGGTAACAAAACTATCAAGATAAAAGTTAAAGTTCCCCACGGGAAAAGAATTAGAAATTGAAGCAAATATAAGAAAAAAACTTGCATTAGTAGTGCAAGCAACACAAGATTTTTTAGATGTATAGATATGGTCACAAACAGCAATCCTAAGAAAGTAGCATTACTGATTGGGATAAGTGAATATGAGTCTGGATTTACCCCTCTTCCTGGAGCGATAAAAGATGTGAAAGCAATGCAGCGAGTTTTACAGGATTCAAAGATAGGTGGGTTTAATGAAGTCAAAATCCTTGCAAATCCTGATGCTCAATCTATGAGGGAGGAAATAGAAACTTTTTTTTCCGGTCTTAATAAGGAAGATTTGCTGCTGTTGTATTTTTCTGGACATGGAATCAAAGATGATCGTGGTAGATTATATTTCTCAACCAGAATCACTCGTAAAAATCCAAATAATCAACTAATCAAATCAACTGCTGTTGCTGCAAGTTTTGTTCACGATCAGATAAATAACAGTCGTTCTAAGCGACAGGTAATAATCCTTGATTGTTGTTTTAGTGGAGCATTTGACCTTTCATTAGTAACAAAAGACGATGGATATGTAGATTTAGAGGGTCAACTAGGTGCTGAAGGTCGAGTTGTTCTTGCATCTTCAAGTTCGACTCAATATTCCTTTGAGCAGCAAGGAGGAGATATTTCAGTCTACACACATTACTTGGTAGAAGGAATAGAAACTGGGGCTAGCGATCTAGATCGAGATGGTAAAATTACTGCACGCGAACTCCATCAATATACTTGCAACAAAATTGAAGAGAATGCTTTGAGTATGAAGCCAAAAATCATTGTATTGAAGGATAAAGGCTTTGATATTTTTATTGCTCAAACAAGTAATTTGACAACAGAAGAACAACATAAAGAAGTTCAAAACATGAACTTAACAGAAGTTAGCTTAGGAATAGCAAAACCATCAGGAGATTTGTATAGTCTAGAATCAAAAACATTTCAGTTGCATAACTTTCTGGAACCATATGAAGAATTAATCAGAAAACTAATCCGGCAACTTATAGATTTAAGAAGCAGTAATGCTAATAATTTTAATGGGGATTCAGAACATCAGATCTTAAATATAATTAGACAAACCTCCGAAGCAGACTTTGTTTTTATTCTAGGTATTGACAATCAAGATAAATGGTATTTAAAATCCCATAGCAATCTTGCCAATCATATAGGAGATGATTTCTATTACAATACTTTAAATTCAGATATTTTACCTAATATTTCGCGATTATCAATCTTTAATCCTGCCTATCACGGTATCTACAGATTGCATGAAGATAAAAATGGAATTGTCAAAGCATTTGTGATGGTGCCTTTGAAAGTTTTACCACAGGCAGAGGTAATAGTAGTTTGTGGTGTACCTCAAAATTCTTATCTTTTAGGAGATATATACGGAAGAATTTTATCAAGTTTTTATCATGCTTGCCAAAAATTATCATTTAATTATTTACTAGTCGAAGCAGCTATAATTGATGATTTAAAGAGAGATTTTGGATTTGTCGCAGCCCGTTTATATAATCGGAGATTCCAATTATTCTGCGATCGTCTTCAAGAAATGATTGTTCATTTTGAGCCAATTCTTAATCTAGACCCTAACAAACTATTTATCAGTAGTTGGGAGGCTTTAGCTAGGAATCCTGAAACTTTAACAGCTCCCATTGACCTATTTCAGGCTGCTGAAATGTGGGGAGCAAGGTTTACTATTGAACTAGATAGTTATTTTTTAAAGACTGCCGTTCTAAGTTATCGAGATGCGAGAAAAAAAGCAAGAGAAAATAGAGCGAAAGATATAGCACCATTATCAGTGAACGTATACCCAGAATCCTTAATTAGCAGTTCCTATTTCAAAACAGTTCGTCAGATTATCAAAGACAATTTTATCACCGCTAGCGACCTAATTTTGGAAATATCGGAAAAAACACAATTACCACAGTACAGTAATGGAATTAGTTTGAAAGACCCCTTAGCTTTTTTTAAGAAAAAATTACTAACATATGTCAGACAGTTAAAAATTAAGTTTGCAATCGATGATTTTGGTGTTGGTTATTCTTCAATATCTCGTTTTGCTGGATTGAAACCATCTCATTTAAAGATTGATAGAAATATTTTATATCATGATAAGAGCGACCTTCTTATCCGTTCTATTCTTGAATTAGTAACGGGAAATGATTTAAATCCACCTAGTGTAATTATTGAAGGCGTAGATGAAATGACACCAATTAGCTTATATCGTCTGAAAGAAATTGGCGTTAACTCAATTCAAGGATATATTGTTGCTAAACCCAGACCAGAAATTTATCGTTTAAGTCAAGATAAATATGAGAAATTGAGAAAAAAGATTTTAGAAGACATGAATTAGGAATATTGTACTACATAGCAACTGCAGAACTAAAATTTCTAATTTATACTAACTAATTATCCTTAATTCTTTCAGCAATTCTCAATTTAGCCGAACGTGAACGGGAATTCATTTTAATTTCCTCTTCTGATGCAAGAATTGGTTTTTTGGTCAAAACCTTGAGAAGTGGTGAATCCCGAAAACGATGTTTGACTATACGGTCTTCCAAGCTGTGAAAACTAATAATTGCGATTCTCCCACCGGGAACTAGAGAATGTGGCGCTTTTTCAATAAAAGTTTCTAAAGACTTCAATTCCTCATTAACTGCAATTCGCAGAGCTTGGAAAACCCGAGTAGCTGGATGAATTCTTCCGTGACGATATTTTGCATTAACCCCAGAAGCTATTGCTTGAGCTAATTGGGTGGTAGTTTGAAATGGACGTTGTTCGACTATCCTCCTCGCAAGACGTCGCGATAATCTTTCTTCACCGTATTCAAAGAAAATATTAGCTAGGGTTTTCTCATCCCAATGGTTGATTATTTCCGCTGCTGTTAGAGATTGACGTCGATCCATCCGCATATCTAAATCACCTTCATAACGAAAGCTAAAACCCCGCTCTGGCGAATCTAAATGATAAGAACTCACCCCAAGATCGGCGATAATACCATTGAACTTGGCTATGGGGAACTGATAATTGGCAAAATTGCTAGAAATAAACGTTATCCTTTGAGCGTATTCTACTAAAACTTTTTTGGCTGCTGCCAGAGCATCTTCATCTTGGTCAATCGCAGTTACTCTTACATCTGGTGCTGCTTCTAAAATTAAACAACTATGACCACCACCACCCACAGTTGCATCTAAATAATGTCCTCCTTGACAGATCTCTAAACCGCTAATTACTTCTCGACTTAAAACCGAAATGTGAGAAAATTCATTGGTCATTGGTCAATTGTCACTTGTGATTGTTTGTTGTTTATTGTTTACTCATCGGTGTTCGGGACTTACTGGTCGCTGCTCATCTAAAAAATGATAAAGGACAAATGACAAAGACAATTAAAAAGTTATGCATCAATATAATTAGAGTTAGTCAATCAAACTTAAACCCCTAAATTCTGCAGAACTCATCTGTTGAATTTGGTGATTATGTAACAAAAATATCAACATTACTTTGTTACTAAAAATCCGAGCTTAAAGCAAATTAAGACCTAGGGGTGAGTGAAAAACCGTTCATTTAGGGGAGAGAACTCTTTTAATGGCAAGAATTGAAACCAGAACAGAACCGATGGTGCTGAATATGGGACCGCACCATCCCTCAATGCACGGGGTTCTAAGACTGATTGTCACCCTCGATGGCGAGGATGTAGTTGATTGCGAACCGGTGCTGGGCTATTTGCACCGGGGAATGGAAAAAATTGCTGAAAGTCGGACAAATGTCCAGTATGTTCCCTATGTAAGTCGTTGGGACTACGCAGCAGGGATGTTTAATGAAGCTGTGACCGTAAACGCTCCAGAAAAGTTAGCAAATGTTTCTGTTCCTAAGCGTGCTAGCTACATCCGCGTCATCATGCTGGAATTAAACCGGATTGCGAACCACTTGCTGTGGTTTGGACCATTCCTGGCTGATGTTGGCGCTCAAACCCCTTTCTTCTATCAATTCCGCGAACGGGAAATGATTTATGACCTGTGGGAAGCTGCTACAGGTTATCGCATGGTAAATAACAACTACTTCCGCATTGGCGGTGTCGCTGCTGATTTACCATATGGTTGGATCGACAAATGTATAGATTTTTGCGATTATTTCCTACCTAAGGTAGATGAATATGAAAAATTAGTCACTAATAATCCTATTTTCCGTCGTCGGATCGAAGGTATAGGTGTTATTACCCGTGAAGAAGCTATTAACTGGGGACTCTCAGGTCCAATGCTACGGGCTTCTGGGGTGAAATGGGATTTACGCAAAGTAGATCATTACGAATGTTACGACGACTTCGATTGGGATGTACAGTGGGAAACAACCGGTGACTGCTTAGCCCGTTATATGGTACGGATGCGTGAGATGCGCGAATCCGTTAAGATTCTCCGTCAAGCAATAAAAGGTCTTCCTGGTGGTCCTTACGAAAACCTGGAAGCAAAACGGATGATGGAAGGCAAAAAGTCTGAATGGAATGGTCCAGACTATCAGTACATCAGTAAAAAAGTCGCACCTACCTTCAAGATTCCCAACGGCGAAATATACTCTCGCGTGGAAAGTGGTAAAGGTGAAGTCGGAATTTATTTGGTAGGTGATAATAATGTCTTCCCTTGGCGCTGGAAGATTCGTGCAGCAGATTTCAACAATCTCCAGATTTTGCCCCATTTACTAAAAGGTGTAAAAGTGGCGGATATCGTTGTGATCCTCGGTAGTATTGATGTAATTATGGGTTCAGTAGACCGATAAATTAATGGCTGAGTGGAGTTAAATCCACTCAGTTATTCATGACGATACTAAAATAGTGAACTCACAAAATTTATATTATTGGAATGTATTTATTCGAATTTATTAGTGATTATTCATTATCATCAAATCATAACTTAAAATTAATTTTTACCAAAACTAGTACCTACCAACACTAATACTTACTAACGCTAATACTTACGCAAATAATAATTCATAAAAAAACTGTAAAAAATACAACTACTGAGGACATATATTGGTATTTTTATAACAGTTAAAATTCATGAACTTGATATTTATTTGTAATTGAGAGTTGTTTGTAAGTCTAGAACTAACAATTCACTGTTCATCTCAAACAATTTTTTAGGGGTGAATTACTTGTGTCACAATCTAAACGTTCACAGTGTAAACGTAGCATTAACATAACTCATCAAACTTTACCTACCTAATACGATGGAAAATCTTAATCAACCCGAACGCAATAGGTATATAGATGTAGGTTTAGAAAAGGTTCTTAATCAAGTCAACCAAAGAATAGAAAGAGATGAGTTAATTATCAAAACAATCAAAAATCTTCGAGAATTACTCCAAGTTGATAGAGTCGTTTTATACTACTTTTATAGTCAATGGCACGGTCAGGTAATTTTTGAGTCTTTAAGTAAAGATGAGTATTCAATCCTTGGTTCCACAGGTCCAGATGAATGCTTCAATAATGAATATGCTGCGATGTATTTGCAAGGTAGAGTGCGAGCAATAAATGATATTGAAACTGAATCCATTCATGAATGTCATCGTGAATTTCTTCAGAGTTTAAAAGTTCGTGCAAACTTAGTAGTACCTGTTTTAACTGTCAAAAAATGTTTGTGGGGATTATTGGTTGCTCATCATTGTCAAGCAGTTCATTGTTGGTCGTCTTCAGATATTCAAGGGATGAAGAGGGGAGCAGAAGTTTTAGCTACATCTCCTTATGTTTCAGGAAATTGATTAATTAGGTGTTTAACTAATTGATGTCTAACTTATTATATATTCGAGCAATTAGATTTTTAATAAATTAGATAATCAGTTAATTAGATAAAATTATCTTTAATTTGTTGATATTTATAAACTTCTAATGCTTGCCAAAACATATAAATTGAAAGAGATACTAACAATATCCTGAAATAAAGACTAATAACTTTGTCGGAAAATTTTGGTAAAAACCTAGTACTAATCTGGGCTCCAAGTAGTCCACCAAAACCAAGAATTAAACCCTGCACAAATAAAATATTACCACTGATCCCATGACCGATGCTAGCAGAAATTGCCGTAATAACAATGACGCCCAAACTATTTTGAATTGCGACTTTGATAGTTTCTTCTAGCAAAAGCATTTGTAGGGGTACCATAATTACCCCACCACCAATTCCAAATAATCCTGCGAGGGTACCAGCTAAACCTCCTGTGATAAATCTTGCAGCTGTGGAATTGATTTTTAATTTTACACTTTTTCGCTTTCTTCGTTCTGAGCTTGCAGTTTCTGAACTTATAGCTTTTGAATTTATAGCTTTTGAACTAATAGCTTCCGAACTAATAGCTTCTATTTGTGTTATTTCTGAATGTGAATTTTTTGGATATATTATTTGCGACTGTGTAACTTTAACTTCTTGTTTTATATTTTCATTATTTGCTTTTTTCAGACTTTTGCGCAGTTGCACTAAATAAATATTAGCGAGCAACAATAAGCCAAAGCAAATTAACAAAACAAATTCTGGAATAATGTTTGCCAAAAATACTCCTAATTGAGCAGTAAATAGCGCCGGTAATCCTAGATAAAGTACTTGTTTGAATGAAATAAAACCCATGCGCCAATTCTGAATGCTACCAGAGGTTGCTGTAATTACAATTGCAAGACTGCTAGTCGCAACGGCTTCAATAGTAGTAAATCCTAATGCTTTTTGTAGTGGAACCAAGACTGTACCACCACCAATTCCCAGAAAACCAGCTAAGATACCTGATAATAATCCACCACCAAGCAAGATTAACCAGCTTTTCAATAACAATAAACTAATTACGTTCATTGGTACTTATAAATTCACACACTATAAATTTAAAAACTATCAACTCATAAACTATAAATTCAAAATTATAAATCTACAAACTATAAGTTCAAAAACAATCAACTCAGAAATAATCAACTCAGGAACAATCAACTCAGAAACAATCAACTCAGAAACTATAAATTCATAAACTATCAATCCATGTCAATTGAGGATCTAGTATGATTTAGGTTAAATCAAGAAAATTCCCAGGCATCATTGATTTTGCTAACATCCCATGTACCCCTTTGTTGGGACTATTAACAACCTGAGTGATATGAAAATTAACAGCTATGCTGCACAAAACATAAGCATCTTCAGGGGATAGATTAGTAAAACATGTGAGAAATTCGATTGTATTTTGCAAAGCTAATTTGAATGCTTCGTCTAGAGTTTCACCAAAACCCATTGTGATGATATGTTCTGCGGTTTCAGCGAGTGGTGTTGTTAAATGGAAATCTTTATGAAGCTTAAGCTCAATAGTACCTTTCATAGAAGTTTCAATTGCGGTAACATTTACTTCCCCGTCACCTTGTGCTGAATGTCCGTCACCAATAGAAAATAGTCCACCTTCGACAAACACAGGTAGAAATATTCGCGAACCCGCTTGTAGATGTCGGTTGTCAATGTTTCCGCCATAATTACCAGGAGGAATGGAATTGCGATCGCTTTGGGGAGTCGCGACACCAAGGATACCGAAAAATGGCTTTAAAGGAATTTTAATTCCACTATTTTGGGGAAATTCAGCAATCTTATTATCTAAGTCTAGGGGAATGAACCTTAAATTTGGTTGTCCGAATTGTTGTGGTAAAGCACCACATCCTTTGCGAATTGCATTAAAACCAATCGGTAAACTTGGCTCAATTGCTTCTAGCTTTACTTCTAAAACATCACCTGGTTGTGCATCTTGAATATAAATTGGTCCAGTCAGTAAGTGGGGACCTCCTGCAACTTTGCGTTCCGGAGTTAAATTTTTACAGATTTCTGTAAACTCTGGCGTAATAAAATCAGCAGGAGCTTTATCATGAATATAGTAGCCAGTGTAAGTTTCCACATCAATCTTATCGCCTGATTCTACTGTCAAAGCTGGCTTTAAAAGATGAGAAAAACCACCTAGATGTACTGTTTCTTTAGTTGCTTTGAGGCTATGATGATTCATAGAGGCTTGATGACTACTACAGTTAAAGATTAATTGTGACTATTGCTTAGAATAGCTGATAAGGCTAATTTATGAAGCCGAAAATAACTGTATTAGCCATTTTGTAACCTCTTTGCTAATTTTTAAAATGGAAGTAAGTAGAAAATTAGAGACGGATAAATAGAAAAATATTTTAATAATTAGTCAGAATTAGGATAATCGCGGTCAAAACACACAATAACCTCTGCCCTGCAAGCCTCTCAGGTATTAAGTAATCCATTGTATAAATTTCTGACAATAATTACGAATTACAATGGTATTTCGCCGTTAAAGTACTACTTGAATTAGTGATTAGCAAAGACTATCAGAGATGAATTTAACTACCTGTGAGAGTCCATCTTGAGTTTTTAAGTTAGTAAATACAAAAGGTTTGTTACCCCGCATCCTTAGTGTATCCGTCTCCATGACTTTGAGATCTGCACCCACATAAGGAGCTAAATCAGTTTTATTGATAACCAACAAATCTGACTTAGTAATTCCTGGACCACCCTTACGAGGGATTTTATCCCCAGCAGCAACATCAATCACGTAAATTGTTAAATCTACTAATTCTGGACTGAAAGTTGCAGCTAAATTATCGCCACCACTTTCCAAAAACACTAAATCTAGATCGGTAAAGCGTACTTCTAAATCTTCAATAGCAGCTAAATTCATTGAAGCATCTTCACGGATAGCTGTATGGGGACAACCACCAGTTTCCACTCCCAATATGCGTTCTCGATCTAAAGCTTGAGAACGAACTAGAAATTGTGCGTCTTCTTGAGTGTAAATATCGTTGGTTACGACAGCCAAATTATGGGACTGACGCATTGTTTTGCATAAAGCATCAACTAGGGCTGTTTTCCCAGAACCAACGGGTCCAGCGACTCCAACTCGAAATGCATTCATGATCGGTTGTCAGTTATCAGTTATCAGTTACCAGTTGTCAGTTAATATGCTGTCGCGCACCCTATAGCTATAGCTGCGCTACCTACGGATCCGCTAACAGTTACCAGTTTATGGCTAACGCCACGCCCTTACGGGCTACAGTTAAAAGGGAACAGGAAATAAGGAACAGGAAAAGTTACCTGCTCATTACCAATTACCAATTACCAATTACCAATTACCAATTACTATTAACTCCTAAACAGCCTACTATACTGCGTTTCGTGCGTCATGCTTGCTAAAGATAAGCCCAAGCTGCAACAAGAAAGTTCGTCATCTTCCAACTCTATAACTGTTTTAATTGTTTCTATTAATAAGGGTTGAAATTCCACTAATAATTGCTGTCCGGTTGTTTGTCCTAGGGGGATAAGTTTTATTCCTGCAGCAATTAAATTAGTTAACCAACTTTGAAGGTAACCCAACAAGACTGCTTGTATTTGAATTTGCCAAAATGCTGCTGCGACCCCAAAGGCGATCGCATAATTACAAGGTTCTCCCACAGCTTCAATTAATGGTTTAACCTGGGGCTGAAGTTTACTCATCAGTTGAGAAAGACTTCGTCCCATTTGCCAACTAGAATTACGTAATTCCTCAGTTTCTCTTGCTGCTGATAGCCATACATTCCAATCATATAATGCTTGGCAATCTCCTGCACTTGCACATTTGTAACTTCTTACAACAATAGCTGTTTCTAAACGAATTGCACCGTATTTTAATTCTGCAGTCAACCACTGCTTAAGACTATCGCGATCGTGAATTGTGTTGACTTCAACTAAAGTTTCCAAACCTTCAGAATAACTGTATGCTCCGACAGGTAAAGTTGGGCTAGCTAACTGTAAAAGACGTAATAAATTATTATTATTAAATGTGTACTCATCCTCAGTGCGCATGCCGTAATTGGTGTTCATAAGCACCTTTTTGTGGTTGAAATGGGACGGTTTCTTTTTTGATTTTCAAGTTCAATGTCTCCAGCATTTTACGCAATACTGGGTCCGGTGACAATCTCAAATAATTTGTAGTGATTTCTAAAGGAACATGACGGTTACCTAAATGGTAAGCTGCTCTAATTAAATCAATGTTTTGCTCGGCATATACAGTCAAAACTTCTTCTGGTTTAGCTATAATTTTTGCTAAATATTTTTTAGTATCATCTACGAGAATATCACTATCTTGCAGTACAGTTCCTCTAGGTAAACGCAAACATACAATTTCCCCTTCTTCAGTAGCGAAACGATGACGCGATCGAGTACGCTCTTCTGCACAGAGATTTAGTGTAAAGTTAATAACTGCCTCTGAGCTAAATTGCTGAATTTTGTTAAAGGTTAACATTTTCTTGAGTACGGCAAACTCCAATATTCAACTTAAGTATCTGCCCGTTAAAATTGCAATTAGGAGAGCAAGTTAATAAAAAATAGACCATAGAAAATAGACTAAGGAGTTCCTGAATGCAAGAAATTACCTATAATCGCGATAAACGTCGATTGTTATCTTGTTTGTGTCACGCAGCAATCTTTTTTAGCACGGCGTTTTTGTCATTCGCTGTACCATTTGGAATCAATATTATTTCTGACGATCCGGTTGTTCGAAGTAACGCCAAAGAATCGATGAATTTTCACCTCAATGTTTGGTTTTGGGCGACTGTAATTGGCGTACCGGTGGGTGTTATATCTTGGCTTACTTTTGGGTTAGGTGGAATTTTATTTTTCCCCTTACTGGCTCTCGGTTTTTTACTTCACTGGGGATTAACAATTTGGGCTTTGTTAAGTTGTTTGGGTAATCCTGACGAACCTTTCCACTATCCGTTTATTTTCCGTATATTTTAAGTTTTGTATCGTCGCATGCCAAGGGGAATTCCAAATAAGGAGATATACCATTATTTAGGGTATAAATTGGTTGAATTATATATTTTTGGGCGCACGTTGGTGCGTCCCTACAGCTAAGGGTTATGGTATAAATTATTGTTTGGAAATCCCTAATTATTTTTCTAATTATTTAATTGTCTAATACTTTAAGAAAGTGTATTTATAAATCAAAAATAAAATAATTGTAGGGTGCTGTTAGGTGCAAAAATAAATCTTGGATTTATGAGATAATCTCCAATTGCACCGTAATGCACCGTTGCGATTAAAAGTCATATACAAGGATTTATAGTGGTTTTCGGTTGAGTGCATGACACTTTGTAGAGACGTTGCATGCAACGTCTCTACAGAATAGGAATATAAAATGTATTTGATTCAAATGGAAAACGCTATATATACGCAAGAGAATGTTTTTTGGTCGCCTTTATCGCCACACATTAACGCACCGCCATATAATATTAATAAACTATAAATTTAATTTCTTTATCTATTTTAGTGAACTTGTAGAAATAGGCATATCGGCGAAATGATCGAGTAGTAAACGGTGAATGAAGCGATAGCTACCACCTACTTTTTGGATGATACGACGTTCTGCAGCACGGTCGAGGAATTGGGCATAATTCCAAGGGATGTAATCATTGTGCCAAAGTACTAAGCGGAGGGAAAAGTGTTTTATGCAGGCTAGTCCACCTCCATAGAAAAATACTAAAAATACTACAAGGAATTGAGATAATTTCAAAATAAAATCTATATTATCAACTCTAATAAACTGGGATAATGATGATTTTAACCAAACCTGTACAAAAGTAAAAATTGAGCTACATAAAACTGTGAAAATAAGCGTATTTTTAGCAGAAGTCCAAATACCTTGATTGGGAAAAGATTTATTTAAAATCTCATCTTTTAGCCCGAAAATCAGCCCGAAAATTAGCCCGAAAATCAGCCCGAAAATTGGCACAAAAATCAGCCCGTAAATCGGTCCTAAAATCAGCCCACAAATCAGTCCGTAAATCAACCCGACAATCAGCCCGTCAATCAAATTTTTGATATATTGTTTTCGTTTTTCAGGTTTAAAAGAAAATCTTATTTCCTCTACTGTTTCAATCTTAATCAGTCCGTAATTCAGCCCGTAACTCAGCCCGAAAATCAGCCCGAAAATCAGCCCGAAAATCAGCCCGAAAATCAGCCCGACAATCAGCCCGACAATCAGCCCGAAAATCAGCCCGACAATGAGTCTGTGAAAAAATTTTTGCCTACTACTTAGTAGCCAATCAGGCTGAATATTTTCAATTAAAAATTCCGTCTGCGTTTCTTTCAAGCGGTTAGCTAAAAACTTCAAAAAGTGAATTGTTTTTCTACGCTGTGGCTCCTCTTGATTCACAGGATTTAACTCAAACCTGCGCTCAATATAAGAATCAAATAATTCTTCCTTTGTGTGTATTGCTTGTCCTTGATAAGCAACAACCATCATTGACAATAACAAAGGAGTTTTTGCTAACTCCAAAAACTCAGCATTATTTTCTATACTGTGCCACAAATCTCCTCGGTCAAATACTTCTAAATAATTTTGAATTTGTTTATTGCTCAACGGTTGCAAACAGACAGCACCATGCAACTCCGCAAGTTGTTCCTCCCCTGCAATATATTCTTCTTCTCGACAGCAAACTACCAAATCCCGCTTCGCATCTTCACTTAAATATTTATTGATTGCTCGAATACATTTTCTCTGTTTTTCTAAACCCAATTCATCCAAACCATCCAATAACGGTAAAACTTCACCCCGTTCTAACCAAAATCGACTTATCCCCGGTGTAAGATTATATTCTTCCTTGAGTTGAATAATTAACCAACCTAAAAAATTTACACTATCATCGCGCCAAGCTGAAAGTTCAAAAATTATCGGTATAGGTTCGCTGTGATTATTTTTTGCTCGCTCGAGTAATTCTTCAGCTAAATCTAGTAGGGTTGTGGTTTTTCCGCTTCCTGGTTTTCCTAAAATTAATAAACGTCCACCAATATCATCCCGTCGCAATACATCTATTATTTTGTCGAGTACCTTCACCTTCGGCTGACTTATGGTGTTGTTAACCGATACTGTATACAAAGTCTGAAGCGGTTTCCGAGCAACTTGCTGCGGTTGTTCCTCCCGTCTCAAATCGAGCATTAGCAAGTCATGTAAAGAATCACGCAACCTTTGTTTGACTTTTGTACCTTCTGCTTCGAGTAATCTGGGACGAATTGTGGGGTCAATATCTGCAGGTGCATCTTCCGGTTGTTGTTGTGCTTGCTGATATGCAACTAAAGCAGTCAATATAGTGAAGATAAATACAGCAGCAAACAGTATTTCGGTTTTGTGAGGAAAATTAGGAATGTTAGGTAATTGATTGATTAAATAGCCAATGACCGTAGCCGCGATCGCACCAAATATAAATAAAAATAAAGGATTTCTAAGCAGCTTTTTCATAGAGGAGACTCAAGGATAAGGCTTAGTGTAGATTAATTGCTAGCACATTGATATATTACTACTCCACGAATTAAGTATTTTTCGGTAAATCCCAAAAACGTAGAGACGTTGCAGAGGCTAACGCCGACGCCGCAGGCTCTGCAACGTCTCTACAGGGAACTATGATTTTGGCTAATAATTAATATCAATTTCAAGTTTGTTTTAGTTTGTCATATGCTGACTTTAATAACTGTTCCGCTTCTTTATAAGCAGTAGTTCCCGCACTTATCGTTTTCAATTGATTGATTACACCTTGAATTTGAGCCTTAAATTGTTGAGGATTCGACCCAGAATTTGCAATTAAATTTTGAATTTGTCTGTGAGCTTGCTGTAGTTTTTGTTGAGCTTCAATTTCCAACTTTTGGCGAGTTTTAATCGTACCTAAATTTGTCTGGTATGTTGCTAGTAAATTTTGTGCTTCACTGTAACTCGGTTCTCTAACTTGAATTTTTTCCAGTTTTTCAATTGCTTTTTGCCATAATTTAGCGATTTCTCCCCAAGTTTCAGCCCTATGAGGTGGGTTTTGTGATGCTTTAGCCGCTGCGATCGCAAATCCTTTTGCTGCTTTAATATAATTACCACCATTAGAATTAGCAAGTGTTTTTGTTTTTACTTGGTAAATCGCTGACAGTTTTTGTGCTTCCAAATAGCGGGGATTATCTGTAGGTACTTTATTCAAATGTGTGACAGCTTGTTTTAATAACTCTGCAGCAACTTGAGGTTGTGTAGCTGTAATTTTTTCCGCTTCGGTATTAAATTCTTCAGCAGCACTGATAAAGGAAGAAACCACAGCATTTTGAAATTCTTGTTGATAGACTTTGAGCTTAGCTTTTGCTGTTTTTCCTGCTAGGGTTTGTTGAGGTATTAAATTTAACTGATTAATTGATATTTGCCATGCAGCGATCGCTTGTTCTCGATCTGAAATATTTTTTGCTTGTTGATATTGTTTTTTTGCTTCTTTAATACTTTCCTCCACTGCTTTGAGTGGTTTTAAAGCGTTTGTATCTTGAAATGCGATCGCTTCTAACCGTGCTGCGCGTTCTCGCGCAACTTTAAACTCATCAAAAGTAAATTTCCAAACACAGCCAAACATGGTGCAATATGTCTGGGGATAATACCCTAAAAACCAGACAGGAAGATTATTTAAATGCTTTTAGGCTTGTTTATTAAGGCGGTACATTTGAACACCTGGTATCTTATATTTTAAGTTTTCCCAGGAGTCAGAGGTTAGGAGTAATGTTAGCGGCTAGCGGTAGCGTACCGTAGGTATTGCGGGGCGCGACAGCGCACAGTAATGACGTAGAGACGTAGCATGCTACGTCTCTACAGGTGTAATGAGTAAGGAGTAAAGAGTAAATAATTAAGAGTTAAGGAGTTATAAAGCTTTTTTCCTTTCCCTGTTCCCTTTTCCCTGTTCCTTTTTCAGACAAAACTTGTTTGATTTGCTCCCAATTATTTAACCAATCTATTAATTCTTTATCTTTAATTGAACGCTTTTGAGAGTCTTGAGAACTTTGAGAATATTGAGAATAAATCTGTAAAATCTTACTTAGCTGAGTGTCAGAGGTTCCTGTATGATTTCGCCAAGCTTTTAGTAATTCTTCACGATCTATTTGAGAATTTACATCACTGCGACTGGTAACTAATCCCAACTTTTTTTGTAGCTGAATTAGTTCTTGTTTACCGACCATTTCTACAACAAAATTAGCAGATTCAGCTTTTTGTAGTACTCCTGCTAAAGCTTGGATATAAGCTTCACTATTATCAACAACAGGTTTATCTAAAAAAATAGCTTTTCCTAGCCGACGATTCTGAGCAAATACCAATACTAAAAGTAAAACTCCCGCTTGGATAGATATGGGAAAAACTGGTGTATTTGCTAAATATTCCCATATTTGAGCAGCACCGCTATTTTTCTTAGTTTCATTTTGTTTACTATCTCTATAACCGTGAATATATTCATCTACAAATAGCTTATGACCTTTTTGATTTACTAATTCCGCTAAATATTGATAATTACTTTGATAATCTTGATAAGCATTAGCAGCTAAATAAGGAGTAGTAGAATAAATAATTTTTCCTTTACCAAATTTCTGTTCCCAAACTATAGCCCCAAAGCGATCGCCTAGAGATATTTGTACTTTTTCCTTAGGTTTTTGACTGGTAGGTTTTCTTCCCTCAGATTGATAACGTCTGGTAGTTTCGATTTTGATCTCACCCTGAGAAGATTTCTGAAAGGTAGAAAAATTTGCACTGGTGGGAGGTTGACGAACGCCAAGGACAATTAAAGTATTACCAGCTTCAACCCATTTTCGTTCCAAGTCATTGGGTTCTGATGGTACTACAGCACCATAAATTTGTAATAAAGTAGTTGGAATTTCTTTTAATGTTAGACTTTCTGAATTTAAATCTTCTGAATTTAAATCTTCTGACTTTAAATTTTCTATTTTTAAACTTTTTTGCTTTGGTTGATTTACTTTATTTTGCTTTAATTGTGCAAAAGGTTTTTGCCAGCGTTGAATATTAATTCCTTGCTGTTGCATATAAGCATACCAAGCACCATAACCATCAGGAGAGCGACTATAGGTTGAACCTTGACGGATTTTGTTCGCTGAAGGAGCGCTAAACAAAGTCAAAATAACGATCGCAAGAATGACAATTCCTCCAAACCAAGCAAGGCGATTTGAACGTTTCATTAATCTTCAATTTCCCGATATGCTTGCTGACATTGTTGGTAATTTTCCGCTTGAATTTCTGCATTATTGAAACATAATTGCTCATGAGTCGTAATTAAAGTTTCATAGGGTTGCATCGGAGTGACAGACAATTGTAGTAACTGTAAATATTCTCCATCGGTGCGACTAGATTTATGACGTAAAATTTTCTTTTCATGCAATTTTTGTAGCATTGCAACATACAAACAGCGACAAGCTTCCGAGTAATTTCCCTGACGATACAAACTTTGCGATCGCGAAATTAATGATTCTACAGATAAATCCGGGGTAGATTTTTCTCCATTTTGTTCGGGTGAAAAACGCTCATCAGCTAACCAAGCATAAATATAAGGGCTAAACTCTCGCCATAAACGCCAAATGACCCAAATGAAAAATAAGCCCAAAATAATCCAATATAAAATACCGAGAAAATCTACAAAGTTTTTACTAATCGACCAATTAGGTGACCAATTAGGTAAAGTGCGATCAAAGCGCTGTAATTGATACTGAATCCATTCTCCTATTTGTTTTTGCCACTGCGAAAGAACCCAGCCCCAATTACTTTTTTCATAGCCACTTATTTCATAGTTGCTTGCAAACATACGGTTTTAGAGGATATTTACTATGAAGACTCCTCAGTCCATGGTATGGTAATTGCTTCTCTTCACCTATGACCAATGAGCTATTACCCATTATCAAATATCTGAAGTTTGATATAAATTATTACATCTTTACAAAAATTATCTATTATTATATTTAATAACTAAAATGTTAATAGATTGAAAAGTAACCGTTTAACTGGTGGTTTTTGCGATAAGAAAAAATAGATGTACGATAGCGGTGATGATGTAAAAATCTTTATATTTAAAATCTTGAATCTAAAATCTTGAATTTACAACCTTGAATCTCAAATCTCGAACTTAAAACCCTTAATTTTTATCTCCCGAAACTTTGCGACTGTCTGCAAAATCTTAGAAATCGATTCATAACAAACACATTTTACATGGCTATTTATTTTTACAAAGTTTGGCAACCTTACGGCTGTTTTTCCAACTTTTCGGAACATGCAATCTTCATTCAAGGTGCTTACTGGTCAACGGTGGAACACTACTACCAAGCACAAAAATTTGTTGACACTGAGTATGAAGCTGTAATACCAGTAATTCATAAAGTAGGTACCCCAGAAGAAGCAGCAAGTTTAGGACGTTGTTCGACACGTAAACCACATCCGGAGTGGGACATACGCAAAACCGAAGTCATGCGAAAAGCTGTCTTGACCAAATTTATTACCCATGCCGATATCAGGGATATATTGTTAAGTACCGGAGATCGATTATTAGTGGAAGATTCCGCTAGGGATTATTTTTGGGGATGTGGTGCGGATAGAAGCGGACAAAATCATCTTGGTAAAATCCTGATGAGTGTCAGGGAAGAAATTCGTAATTTACTACCTTTGTCTATAGGAGTCAGAAATATATCCAATAAACCCTAGTTGTAAAGCATTGGAAATTGTAGGTAGGTAGTAGATTGCTGAAGTGAGTGAATATAGGGAACACAAATAGACAAGCAAAAGGATACTAGCGGGGGTAATTATTTCTTCTGTTCTTTGTATTAAGTAGGAGTCTCTTAATAACTTTAAATCTTGAAATAGTTTTAATCTTTGTCAACTCCCATTTCTGATTTACAAACTTCCATATGTGAGGTGTTGTCCAAATAAGTATTGCTACAAAGGAGCCGAATAATAAACTGTAAAAAATAGATAAGAAAAAGGGATGAATATAGTATGAAGTTATTAGAGGTAATTTCTCTTCATCTATTAGATCGTAACTGGATGCAAAAATTTCTCCGGCTGCAATACCACTACCTATGGCTAGAATTGTGATTTGCTGTTTATATTGGCTTTTTGCTTCACGTTTTTGTCGCTGAATTTCTAGTTCTGTTTGTTCAATTGCAATTTGACCTCTGACTGATGCGATTGCACTATCTGTTAGTGTAGAACTGTATACAAAATATTTCAGTTTCGCTGCGGTATTTTCTAGAAAGTCTTTACAGTTTTTATCAATAAAAGTTTTCAGAAAATTAATGTCTTTATCGCTGAAATTTTCTGTATTTTTCTCTAACTCCGTAAGCTTATCATGATAAAGTTTAGAGTTATCTTTAACAACTGAACTGGACTCAAATTCATACATGCAACCAATTTTTCTGCCATACTCTCTTGCCATTTTTGGAAGCTTAGTAAGCTTATTTTTAAAATAGAATAATTCTTCTTCTGTCGGATTAATATTATTTTTATGAGAATGCAAACTGTCAATCTGATCGTTAATTTCTTTAAGGTCTTTTGCGATTAAATTTTCTTGACGGCGAATTTCTTTAAAAGCACTTGTTATTCTAGCCCTGTATAAAAATAAGTCTAAAAAATCATTATAATTTTTATAAAATTTTTCTCTTTCCTGTCGATTGTAAAATAACCAAACTAGAATATGTTGATAACGCTCTAAGCTTTTACGTCTAAGACTACCGTATTCAAAAATGGGACTATTAAATAATTGACCTTGTCTATTAAAAGGATAGTGCTTATCGGGAAAGAGAGCCTTAATACATTGTTTAGCAATAATTCTAAGCTCTTTATTTGTTTTATGCTCATCTTGCTCTAAAAGTTGAGCAGTAATTAATAATGTTTGACCTACAAATTGATTGCTGTCATTTGCTTCGTTACCTAAAATTAAAACATTTTCTGGATTTAGAAATCGTAATTGATTTACCTCAACTGTTTGAGTCGCTATTCTTGGATGATTTAAATTAAAATTAATACATAATCCATAGTTTTCATCAATTTGTATGGCATAAACACTACTATTATTAGTATGCAATAAAATTAAGTCTTTATCTTTATTGGGTTGTTCAGGAATAATTTCAGCATTTTCATCAAAAAAAATTGGATGAAAAATATCTTCATCTTGGAAAATTTTAATTAAGTTTGTAGTGTCTGCATCAATATTGATTTGGTGAAAGATATCAAATTTTTGACTTAAAGTTGTTCTAGAAATAATTTCATTACACTTATCCCAAATCCAATTTTTATTAATTATTTTGCGATTATTGACATTTTCTTTAGCAGAAAAAGCAAATAAGTGTATTCTGGGGTCATAAATATATAAACTCATCTTAAAACTCCTAAATATAATTTCTGTTTTCTTTAGAAAATAAGATAATAGTGCCTATCAAAATTAAACACAAAAGTATAGTGATGTAAGTTAATTTATTAACTTACAAGTTATATTATTAGTTATTTTTACTTGCTAAACTTGTTGCATTAAACACTATCACCTGCTCAATTTACTTTTTGAATCAATCAAGTAACAGTTATTTAACATTTTGTTGTGTAGGAGTACAAGTATCCATTGTTACTTTAGTCTTGTCTTATTTTTGTAGAGAAAGTAGATTTCTATTTCAAACAGCCTTCTGAATACTCTATAAGCTTGCTATCAAGTTTAATTATTTTGCTGTATTTCTGCCCCAATAATGGACTTAGTAGTTCTTTTTTTGGAAACACGAAAGTTTTACGATTTATTTCCCCTAAGTGTTACGCACTTCAGCCAATATTTTTGATGACAACATCCAGATTACCGCTTGACTTTCGTGAAGATATCTAAAATTTAACAGGACTTACGCAAAATGAACGTAACTACGTCATTACGAGCGACAGCGACGTAATCGCCAAAATCTATGAGATTGCTTCCCTACACTGCGTTTCGGTCGCAATGACAAATCTATGTCCTGCGGACACGCGATGCTAACGTTGCGTAAGTCCTGTTTAATTTATACTTCACGCCCTAACAACGGTAATAGAACACCCATTTTCACTAATTGCAACTTCAGTACTCAAACGCTCCTCTATGGGTAAAGCCTTCCCACGCAAATCAAAAATCACCAACCAACCAAAATTTACTCCTAACCGCGCCAAATAAGAATCTAACTGTTCCAGACCCGACTCCAACGGATCTCCTTTTTTATCTCGCCAAGTTTTTAGTTCGATTCCTAAAGTAACCTTCCCATATTTCAAGCATAAATCCATGCGATCACACCCAATTGCATATTCCCGTTCTAAGGTTCCATCCCCATTCACAACGCGATGCAAAAATGCCATTAATACTAAATGTGGGGCAATCTCATGCTAAGCAGCACTACCAAGCAACGGTTCGCCATGCTGTCGCCAAAATGCTATAAACGCCTTTAGTAAAGCATCTGTATCCAATTCTCCAGATGGAGTTAACCAACTAGGACTGATGTGAGGTAAAGTATCTTGAGTTCCTTGTACTAACACGCGAGGAATAACTTCTCTGTAAATCGGATTTGCAATTATCAATCCTCCCGCAGGATCTCTTCTTAACAAACCCAAATCCAGCAAATATTGTCGGTCATCTGATGAGGTTACCCCCAATGTTTGTCCTGATAATATCGGTTCAATAATTGTTTTTACCCTTGGTTCTCGTAATTTCTCTGCAAGGGAATCAAGATGAGTATCTTGTCTTTTAATTAAAATTTCCTTGGCTTTATGAATATGCTCCAATGTAATGGCGACATTCGTATCTGTTACCATCTCTTCAACTACTTCTTTAGCCAAAGCATTTACTAACCAAGGCTGTCCCTGAGTCAAATCAAAGGCTGTTTCGATTGCCGACTCTGTAAAAACTTGTCCGGTATCATCAGTGTGTTGTTGGTATAGCTCTCCAACTTCTGTAGCAGTAAAATTCCTCAGGGTTAGGGAGCGGACTTTTATATTAAATGGACTCGCAGTATTTAATCTGTTACTACCCCCACTTGCGACCTTGTAATCTCTGACATCTCGTAAACCAACTAACCCAATTGAAAGTGGAAAATTTTCAGGACGAATAGGGTAACCGTCACGTAGTTGTCGCAAAACTGAAATTAAGGCTTCATCTTGTAAGGAGTCGATTTCATCAATAAATAACACTAAAGGTCTTGGTGATGCTTGTGACCAGTTTCGTAAAGTAGCTTGAATTCGCTGTCCTGAACTCCCTTGTTCTACATTATTAGGAAGGTGTAAATCTGCGGGTAAATATAACTGAGTACGTAATCGCCAAGCACTGAGAATAGCAAGTTCAGCTTCACCTGGGTCATTACTAAAAGGTGCCCCAACTTCTGCAGAAACCATAATAGCAAAATATTTGCCGCTTTCTGTTAGTTGTTTTGCTAGCGCCAACATCGCAGTAGTTTTACCAGTTTGGCGGGGTGCATAAATCACAAAATAACTTTGTTGGTCAATCAAACGCTTTAAATTGGGTAACCGAAGCGTTGGCGGTAACATGTAGTGGATATCAGCTTTACAAGGACCAGCAGTATTGAACCAACGAGCCATAATAGGAATTTCACAACCAAGGGAGATGCATTCAGTTTAGCAATTAGAGAAAAATCTAGATTTAAATAAACATCAATTAAAATACAATACGGTTCAGTTAAGGTTGAACCATGATTATTTTGGGCATGTAGAGACGTTGCATGCAACGTCTCTACCAACCGATTTAGTCTTATCTGAACCGTATTGAATTAAAATAGCGATAAGCACAAAGTGCATGCGCAAAGCGATCGCCTTTCACTCCCGAAAAGCAACCGCTTAGTTTTCAACATCGAAGTTAACTTAGTGTTCCTACTCTCTTCTCTCTTTGTCTTTAACCTGCGTCTGGAACATTTTTTCTAAGTTTCTATTTTGAAGTTTCTGTTTTGAAGCTTATATTTTGAAGTTTATTTTTTTCTGGTTTCACTGTTGTAAATTAAAATTCAGCGAATAACGCAGGTACAAGTAATAAACTAGGATTGCAAACGGGTTAATCTAAAGTCCCCAAAACAGAAGACATTTCAGCTTTAGCAAGTTCCTCTGTCAAAAATCCTTTTGCGTAAACATTAGGATTTCTTTCAGCAACTAAGGTATAAGATTCGCGAACTTGAGTATTTATAGCGACTGTTTTGACGTCATACATCTGCATGACAAACTTAGGATAAAATCCAATACCAATAATCAATGCCAAGAAGCAGGTCGCAATAAACACTTCACGGGTACTAGCATCGCGATAAACAGACTGAGTAGGTAAAAGACAATCCGTACCGAAACATACTGCTCCTTCATCTTCCTTGTTTTCGAGCAAGGCATTGGTAATGTCACAGGTCATTTTCCCTGTACCATAAAATACTTCTCTGAGCATTGAGAGAAGATAAATCGGTGTCAGGATAATTCCTACTGCTGCGAGAAAAACAGTTACAGTACAGAATGTTGAACTATAGATATCACTACTTGTCAAGCCGATAAAGACAGAAAGTTCACCGACAAAGCCACTCATTCCAGGGAGGGCTAAAGACCCCATTGCACCTATAGTAAATAAAGCGAATACTCTTGGCATTGCTAACGCTAGACCGCCCATTTCTTTCATTGCCATTGTATGGGTGCGGTCGTAGGTCACACCAGCTAAGAAGAATAGCACTCCAGCAATCAAACCATGGGAAACCATCTGCAACATTGCTCCATTGATTCCCAAGTCAGTGAAGGATGCAATACCCAGTAGAACAAAACCCATATGGGAAACAGAGGAATATGCTAAACGACGCTTCATATTTGTCTGAGCAAAAGAATTCAACGCGCCGTAGATAATGTTAACTACACCAAGAATTGCTAAAACAGGTGCAAAGTAAATATGTGCGTCGGAAAGAAGCTCTAAGTTAAGGCGAATTAATCCATATCCACCCATTTTGAGGAGTACGCCCGCCAAAATCATTGACACTGGAGTAGAAGCTTCGCCATGAGCATCCGGTAACCATGTATGCAATGGGAAGATAGCTAGTTTGACGCCAAAAGCAATTAATAAACCTGCATACAGCAGTAATTCTAAAGCCAGTGGAAAATCCTTCATCTTCAGAGCAGCCATATCGAAGGTCACATCACCGCCACCATAAAATGCCATTGCGATCGCTGCGACTAAAATAAATATGGAAGCTGCTGCAGTGTAGAGAATAAACTTTGTTGCTGCATAACGACGTCTAGCACCGCCCCAAATACATACCAGTAAGTAAACAGGAACTAGTTCTACTTCCCACATGATGAAAAATAGCAACAAGTCTTGAGCTACAAAGACCCCAATCTGTGCCGCATATAGCACCAACATTAAGAAGTAAAATAAACGGGGTCTACGGTCAACCTGCCAAGCTGAAAACATGGAAAGTGTTGTGACAAAACCTGCCAAAAGCACCAAGGGAACAGATAGACCATCAACCGAAACTGCCCAGTCTATTCCTAATTGTGGAACCCAAGCATAATTTTCTGTTAGTTGGAAAGTCGCACTACTGGAATCGTAATTTTGCCAAAAGGCAACACACATTAAGACAAAATCTGCTATACCTACGCCTAAGGCATACCAACGTACATATTTACCATTCTTATCAGGCAGCAAGGGAATGAGGAGAGCTGCAAGGAGTGGTAACAAGATAATCGCGGTAAGCCAAGGAAATTGTTCCGCTGTCATGTGAATAAGAATAAATACTCATTTTGCTTATGATTTCATCATACTAAAATTTGTAACAATTTATGTATAGATATTTGTCATGGATAATTATAGATATGTTTGGGAGCAATCTATAAGCTATGAGTTACAAGCCTTTGGTAGGTTGCTTGTATTGTGAGTTTTCAAATTAATAGGCTGTAAAACAGTTTAAATACTTGTAAATTGGGTAACTTCTGTTTATATTTCACGAAATCTATCCAAGAGAAGTTCGAAATATGTAGTCTCAATCTCAATATTTCAAAATTAATGGGACAAACAACTAGAATTCACCCCAAAAAACTTGTAACTTAACTATATATTTAGATATTTTTATTTATTTTCCTTAATAATTTGAGACAATTTAATTGTGAGGAATATTTCCTCACTTTTAAAAGCGTGCTGTTTAAGCAGACTGAAAAAATATGTCTTCACCAAATACTGTCATCTATGACTCAGACCAAAACTTGAATCAGTCTTCACCTTCATGGGAAATTAAGCTACTTTACGATGGTCAATGTCCCCTGTGCGTCCGTGAAGTTAACTTTTTACAAAAACGCGATGCTGGGAGAAATTTAGTAGCATTTGTAGATATTGCAGATGATGATTACAACCCAGAGGAAAATGGTGGAGTTGATTTTGAAGCTGCGATGGGACGGATTCATGGAGTATTACCCGACGGTACAGTAATTAAAAATGTGGAAGTCTTTCGCCGCGTTTATGAAGCTTTGGGAATGGGTTGGGTTTATGCAATTACCAAATTACCTATAATTGGTGCAATCGCAAATCTCATTTATGGTATTTGGGCTGAATGGCGACTTGCTCTAACTGGAAGACCGAATTTAGAAACTATTATTCGAAAACGTCAGCAGCGAATCGAGTGTAGCACTGACACCCAGAGACGCTGTCGAACTGATTAATTAAAATTAATTACTCAATTTCCCAGACTTAAAATTTTCCCAAAAAAAATTTTTTCCAAAATGCTTTGAAGTTATCCCATAATCTTTCTAGAAATGATTTCTTTCGATAACGTACTGCTTCCCTCCAGGTCGAGTTTAAATCTGAACTAGAGCTTTTAGTTCGATTAAATTGAAAATTTTCTTCGATCCTAGCAGCTTGATTTAAATCGGCATTAGCTCTATGTTTGTATCCCAACTTATGACAAACAAAAGCACGATATTTATATGCTTCAACATAATGAGCGTTGAGGTGAATTGCTCTAGTAAAATCTGCGATCGCCTCTTCGTATCTGCCCCTATTAGCCTTATCTACTCCTGACTGATAAAAGGTTTGGGCGTTAGAACGATAAACATATACTTTAGTTGTTTTTTTCTCTGTTTGAGGTTCACTTTTTTCTTCTTTACCCGATTGAGTTGTATCTGTTTGAGGTTTAGATTTATCTGTTTGAGATTTATTTGTTTGCTGCTGAGAAGAAAATTTGGGCCGATTGGATGAGTCTGCTTGATAAGATTTGAGTAACTCGTAAGCCTCATTAATAGTTTTAATTTTTTGCTCTGCTTGTTGTTTTTTATCGAGGTCAGAAAAACAGTCAGGATGCCAAATCTTTACTAACTGACGGTAAGCTTGCTTAACCTGGGCGAAAGATGCACCTGGTTCCAATCCCAAGATATAGTAAGCACTTTTTATATCCAGGTGCTTTTTCATATAGGGGAAATAATAATAATCAATCTTGTTAATCTTTTTCTATGATAGTTCCTTTCACAGCTTCCTTATTGTCAACTCAAACACCTCATAGTGGTTATCATTGGGACGGTACTGCTCGCCGATTCTTTGAAGGTTGGTATTACCGCGTTACTTTACCTACAGAGAAGCAAACTTTTGCTTTCATGTACTCCATAGAAGATCCCATTGGCGATCAAGAGCACAGTGGTGGTGGAGCACAAATTCTTGGACCCAATGATGAATATTTAGTACGAACATTTCCTAATGTGAATCAATTTTGGGGAAGTCCTGATGTACTAGCTTTGGGTCACTGGGGAAAAACAGATTTTTACCCGAGCAATACAGGTTTCAGAACTATGGGGTCAAGAAATATTACCTCAAAAAATAATTCTTCAAAACCCTGTTATCTTTCCCCCGAAGAATTTAAAAATCATATCAAAGAAGGATATCAAGCAACAGCAACCTTAAATCAGGGTTTAATTCGCGATCGCAGCACGAATAATTACTGCTACTGGGAGTACGAAATCAAACCAGTGTATGGCTGGGGTAACCAAGGGAATATTCAACAATCAACTGCTGGATGGCTATCATTTTTACAAATATTTGAACCGGGTTGGCAAATTTTGATGGCCCATGGCTTAGCCAGTGGTGTAATAGACTGGAATGGTAAACTCTATGAATTTACTGACGCTCCAGCCTACGGCGAAAAAAATTGGGGTGGTGCTTTTCCTCAAAAATGGTTTTGGCTGAACTGTAATAGTTTTGACAACGAATCCGACTTAGCATTAACAGCAGGTGGTGGAAAACGTGGCGTTTTGTGGTGGATGGAATCTGTCGCCATGATTGGCTTACATTACCAAGGGAAATTCTATGAATTTGTTCCTTGGAATTCCCATGTAACTTGGGATATTCAACCTTGGGGTAAATGGGAAATGAGTGCCAAAAACGACAACTACGAGATAAAGTTAATTGGAACGACTGATTTGCCCGGAACTCCACTACGCGCACCGACACAAGATGGCTTGATATTTTGCTGTCGCGATACCATGCAAGGGAAATTAGGATTAGAATTGCGAGAAATAAATAGTAAAAAAATAAAAACTATCCTGACGGCACGCAGTTCCTTGTGTGGATTAGAAATAGGCGGCGGCTCTTGGAATGACCCATGGTCATCTTCATCTTAAGTGCTATTATATTAAGCGTGATAGTAGTTAAGTGTGATAGTAATTGGGGCTGTAGCTCAGCTGGATAGAGCAACCGCCTCCTAAGCGGTAGGTCGCCGGTTCGAATCTGGCCAGTCCCGTAGTGAAGAAAAATCAAATAAAGTAGTTTTCCAAACTTCATTATGATTCCAATTGTCGATACAATTGGGTACCTCATTCGTGTATTTATTTCGATAATTGTTTGGCGCTCAATTTGATTTAAATTCAATCTTGTAGGGTGCGGTTATTGAAAATCGTTTGAACTTGTGAAATACTCTTGGCAGTTGATATTAGGTAAACTTGAGCTTGTCATTTAAGGCTGAATTTACCGTAATTTTGCTGTTCAAGAATGAAGTTATTAACGCTACTGGATATTTAATATTTCCAGTCAGTGTCTATTTTCTTAGTTTCTACTTTATATAAATCAATTATTGTCAGGGGTTAAACACCTTAGTCAATTAGGCTCATATTTTATATACTTAAGACTATTTGCCGAGCTTTGCTCGCGATCTAAAAACCTTGGATAGGCTGAAGTTATAGAACCTTGAATAAAAAACTTCCTAACGTTCTTTCTTTCCAACTTCCCTTACTTTTCCTCATGTTGCTATCACTATGGGGATACAAAGAGATTCGTAATAATTTGATTCAACCCCAAGCGATTTTAGTATTAGGTGGTTCGACTAGAAAACTAGAACGCGAAAAATTTACCGCTGGCTTTGCTCGTAAATATCCCAATTTACCAATTTTAATTTCTGGCGGAAGTCCCAACGGAGCTACAAAGCAAGTATTTGTTAAAGCTGGAGTTGATGTAAAACGTCTCTATCTGGATCATGAAGCAGTGGATACGGTTAGTAACTTCACAACATTGGTTGACGATCTAGAAAGGCGCGGGATAAGAAGTATCTATTTAATTACCTCTAAATACCATATGGGCCGGGCTAAAGTCATCGGCGAGATTATATTGGGTAGCAGAGGAATTAATTTTAAAGCGGTACCAGTTCCTTCCCGAAAACAGTCCGAACCTGTTGCGACATCAATTCGTGACGGTGCAAGAGCTTTACTCTGGGTTACAACTGGTTACACTGTTACTAAAAAGTCTCTGAAAATCAAATAATGTTATATTAACCTCCGGGGCAGCTATCTATAGGCTTTGCTCACATCAGAAGGTGTGTCGTTCCAAGGATTAATGGTCAGTCAAAATCTATGTAGTGCACAAATTCTCTACACTATTCTTCTGTGCATACACCCCACTATAGCGCTAAGCGCAAGTAAGAAGTAAAAAGCTTGCACATCAAAGCTTTGCCAGATTTACCAATGTCCTAAGATTATTACGTAGTGCTATATATTAGTGCCATATATTAATGTTTAGATTCGTTAGGTGACTTTACGCCGCGCATGGGCGGTCTATTCTTCTCCTAGCTCCTAATTCCTCATGTTTTGGAAAAAACTTTTTTAGCTAACGCTACGCGAACAGCAAGTTTTATTTATTTAAGGTTTCTTGATAAATATTTTGCATCTAATTTTGTGTGTTAATATACATAGTTGACAGTCTATATTACAAAATAATTTTATTTTTATATAAATAATTTACAGTTTTTTTGAGTATTTCTTTTTACATTTACTTAGGTGAGATTAAAATAAAATCATAATCAAAACGAGTTAAAAAACGAATAATAAATTTATGCTACCTAGAGATTTTTCTGAGGTATAAGATTAACCTATCTTCATAGAAACAAAAGCAATAATATTAGAAAAATAGCCATATTAATCTTAATAAAGATGAATTTTAATATTTGGTTAAAAAGATTATTAATTATCAGTTTATTAATAACTTCTTTGCTTCTAGCTGTTCTGGTGGGGAATAAAAGTAAGACAGAAGAAAAAATAGCAGAAGTTCAGCCACAAAATACAATAGAAACAGCTTGGAATCCTTCACAAACACAGCTTTTTTCTCATCCAATTCGAAAGAAAGAAGCACCAAAAGATAACATATCGTCGAATTCAGCAAATAATCCTAATTTAAAAGTAAAATCTTCAGAGAATAAATTAAAACAAAACAAACCTATTGATAATTCTCGTACTGACAATAAGATAACTGAAAATAAAATATCAAATAAACAAAAATTATCTCAGCAGGAAAATAAATCTTACGAGCAAAATAAATCCTACGAGAAAAATAAATATTACAACCAAAATAGAAGTCAAGTCCAGCAGTTACCTACAATCAAATATCAAACCACACAATATTTTCAGGAATACAAGCCGAAATATACAATTGCTTTGGCAGATCCAAGTAACTATGGCGATCGCTACCCAGTTGATGTGAATGGATTACCTCTCCGACATCAACCAATCGTGGTAATTCATGAAACTAGTAATTCTGCATCCAGTGCGATTAATACTTTCAAAACTCACCATACTAATGATAGTCAACAAGTTAGCTACCACGCTTTAATTACGTTAGATGGAACCGTAGTATATTTAGTCCCTCCAGAAAAACGTGCTTACGGTGCGGGAAACTCAGTTTTTGAGGGAAGTAATGGTATAGAAACGGTTAAAACAAATCCAAATCTACCGCCGTCAGTAAATAACTTTGCTTACCATGTTTCTTTAGAAACACCAGTCGAAGCTCATGGTAAATATTCTTATAAAACCCATAGCGGCTATACCGATCTGCAATACAAATCTCTCGCTTGGTTACTAGCTCAAAGTGATATTCCTGACGAACGTATTACTACACACTATGCAGTAGATCGTTCCGGTCAAAGAATTGATCCCAGGAGTTTTGATTTTAATAAGTTTTTCGATTTATTACATCAGTATCGCCAACCTGTGCTAGCAAGTTCTCAGAAACAAGAACAGGAAGCTGTAAAACGCCAGATAGAAATTTACGATCCTGCCTAATTTTATTTATTTTTGTTGAGTTTATTTTTGTTGAATTTATTCTTGTTTGAGTTGTTTTTGTTTCATTTATAGAGACATAGCACAGCTACATCTCTATTTCTTTCTGATATCTATTTCATAAAAATAGATACTATGATGAGCACGTTTGAAAGCATACTAACGGATGAACACCGCAGGTGTGACTCAGTACCACAGCAAGAAAACTTACTAAGCTCAACTACTCGCCAAAACTATAAATTTTCTGAGTTTCTAAGCGTTCGCAGCAAATCGAAGAAGGTAAAGTACCCTCAGGGAAATGATATCGATCTAAGCCCACCTGCAAATAACTTAGGGGATCTACTCCTGAGGAAATCAGAAATTCTAATTTTTGAATGTAAGGTAAATTAACCAATTGATCGAGAATTGCACCAATTGCTTGAATATAAGGGTGACCTTGTTGTTGATACCAATCAGGACTAGCAATATTAGCTTGATCGAAACCCAAATGGACGATTAATGAGGGTTTATCAAACAAAGCATTTGCTACCGGACGTGCTTCTTCTTGCAATAATAAGTGGTTAATTTTTGCTAAATGTCGTAATTTTTCCAAACGCTCGTAGCGTTCCGTAATTGCTTCTGGGTTATCTTGCCAATGGAGTGCTACTGTAACCAAGTAAGTTTGCAGCAGCATGTGACCTAGTTTTTTCGCCTTAGTTGCTAAATAAATTGAATTGTAGTCGTTTGATTCAATCAGCAACGGTACTCTGTCAACAACTTCTAGACCATAGCCCTTAACACCGGCAATCTTACGGGGATTATTAGTAATCAAACGCATTTTATGGACACCCAAGTCCATAAGGATTTGTGCCCCCATACCATAATCGCGCAAGTCAGCAGGAAATCCCAAACGTTTGTTTGCTTCCACTGTATCGAGACCAAGATCCTGCAAAGAGTAAGCCTTGAGCTTATTAATTAAACCGATACCCCTACCTTCTTGACGTAGGTATACCACAACGCCTTGCCCTGCATCCTCAATCATTTTTAATGCTGCTTGGAGTTGCATCCGACAGTCACAGCGCAAAGAACCAATAGCATCCCCAGTTAAACATTCCGAATGCATTCTTACCATTACAGGTTGTTTTTCAAACTGTTCTGGGTCACCTTTAACAATCGCGACATGCTCTGAGTTATCTAGGGTGTGACGATAGGCGTAGATTTTGAATAAACCAAACTGGGTTGGTAATTCAGCAACGGTTTCTCGAATAATTAAGCGATCATGTTGCAGACGATAACTAATTAAATCGGCAATGCTAATTATTTTTAGCTGATGTCTAGAAGCATATTCAATTAACTCTGGTAATCGCGCCATCGAACCGTCAGGGTTCTGAATCTCACAAATTACCCCTGCAGGATATAACCCTGCTAATCGAGATAAATCTACAGCCGCTTCTGTATGTCCTGCCCGTTTAAGTACCCCACCTTTCTTTGCACGCAGAGGAAAAATATGTCCGGGACGGCGTAAATCTTCTGGTTTGGTAGCAGGATTGAGGGCAATTTGAATTGTCCGGGCACGGTCTTCTGCAGAAATCCCGGTGGTTACACCTAATTCAGGAGAGGCATCAATACTAACAGTAAAAGCAGTTTGATTGGGATCGGTAATATTAGTTACCATCAATGGCAAATCTAGTTGGTCTAGACGATCGCCTGTCATTGACAAACAAATTAACCCCCGTGCTTCCACCGCCATAAAATTTATGGTGTCTGGCGTCGCAAATTGAGCAGCGCAAATTAAGTCGCCTTCATTTTCACGATTTTCGTCATCGACAACCACAATAATGCGACCAGCTTTCAGGTCAGATAAAGCGGATTCTATAGAGTCAAACTCAAAATTTTGATTAAAGGTAGTCTTAGACTGCGACACTTACTATTTCCAGCGACCGACGAATGTAAACTTTTTTAACAAAAACTTATTCGTTTATTGTAGCTTCTTTGGTTGACTATGGAAGCAAAATAGCAATGATTCGATAACATGACTTTGAGATGAAGCGGCAAAACTTCATTTCTAATACCATGGGGCAAAGTTCATTAAAATCACAATTGACAATTAATTCTTGGGATTAGGTTTTGAAAATACTTTTCGTGGCTGAGCATAATAAGCAAACACAGTCGGGCGACCCAGATGTTTTCCGACCTCCTCCTTCAAGAAACTGAAAACTACAACCCCGGCAAAAACCTCAGGGATATTTATTAAGGAAATTTATCGCAGATTGGGAGTCACAAAGGTACAGAGCAAAAGCTGGAATTCAGTCGTAAAATACACCCTACTCCTGACTCCTGTCTTCTGACTCCTGAATTCTGCTATATTTATCAGCCGTTTTCCTAATCAGCATCTACCAGACAAAAGGTTGGCGAACGGTTGAGAAAAAAGCAGCAAGTCAACAAGTTAACCAACTACTGATTAAGGATTTCATATCATGGGTAATTTTCGGCGCGTACCTGTAGGAGTTATTGGCGCGTCAGGCTATGGCGGAGTACAGTTGATTCGATTACTAATTGACCACCCACAGGTAGAAATAGTTTACTTGGGTGGGGACAAGAGTTCTGGAAATGTTAACGGTAAAAGTTTTGGGGATATTTATCCGCATTTATCTCATGTTGTAGATTTATCCATTGAGCCTCCAGAATTGGATAAAATTGCCAGGAAGTGTGAAGCTGTATTTCTTTCTCTACCAAATGGTTTAGCTTGCCAGATGGTACCTCAATTATTAGACAAGGGTTGTAAAGTAATTGACTTGAGCGCCGACTACCGATTTAGCGATCTGACAGTATACACCCGATGGTATGGGAAGGAAAGACATGATACTTCCGTTGCAGAAAATGCAGTTTATGGGTTGCCAGAACTTTATCGCGATCGCATTTCTGAAGCTCAATTAATTGGTTGTCCGGGTTGCGATCCTACTGCCAGTTTATTAGCCCTTTCTCCCCTTCTTAAACAGGGTTTAATCGTACCAGAGACTGCGATTATTGATGCGAAATCAGGTACTTCCAGTGGAGGAAGAAATCCAAGTACAGAATTACTATTAGCAGAAGCAGATAATTCCCTCACAGCCTACGGAATTGCCCACCATCGGCATACACCAGAGATAGAGCAGGTTTGTAGTGAATTAGCACGTCATGAAATTACTGTGCAGTTTACTCCTCACCTAATTCCCATGGTCAGAGGAGTTTTAGCGACGGTATATGCCAGACTAAGGGATCCAGGTTTAGTAAGAGATGACTTGATCACCATTTACAGAGCTTTTTATCGTAACTGCCCTTGGGTAAATATTTGCGAACCCGGAATTTACCCCCAAACAAAATGGGCTGGAGGTAGTAACCTTTGTTATATAGGCATTGAAGTTGATTCCCGTACTGGGCGCGCGATCGTGATGTCAGTGATTGATAACCTCATAAAAGGCAAAGCCGGACAAGCAATTCAGTGTTTTAACATCATGATGGGTTGGGAAGAAACTCAAGGTTTACCTAAGTTGGGTTTTTATCCTTGAAGGGAATTGGCGATGGGCGACTGGCGACTGGCGACTGGCGACTGAGAAGAAGATAAATATTTTACCTTTGTCTCTTTTCCCAATCCCTAATCCCTGGTCGCCAATCCCCAGTCCCCCTTACCTCGGTCCGAGCCCTACGGTACCAGCATAAACAGCGCGATCGCCAAGTTCGTCTTCAATTCGTAATAAGCGGTTATATTTTGCTACTCGTTCGCTACGACAAAGAGAACCAGTTTTGATTTGACCAGCACGAGTAGCTACAGCTAGATCGGCAATTGTTGTATCTTCTGTTTCACCAGAACGGTGACTGATAACTGAACGGAAACTGTTGCGAGTCGCTAAGTTAATTGTTTCCAAGGTTTCTGTCAAAGAACCGATTTGGTTGAGTTTAATCAAAATTGCATTGGCAGATTCTTCCTCAATTCCTTTTTGGAGGCGAGTTGCATTGGTCACAAATAAGTCATCTCCCACCAATTGCACTTTAGAACCAATTTTTTGGGTTAATAACTTCCAACTTTGCCAATCTTCTTCGTGTAAACCATCTTCAATGGAAACAATTGGATATTGTTGAGATAACTGACCCAAATAACCGACAAATTCCTCAGGAGAATGAGGTTTACCATCATAAACATACTGCCCGTCTTTATAAAATTCACTCGCAGCAACATCCAAGGCTAAAGCAACCTGTTCTCCTGGCTTATATCCAGCTTTCTCGATCGCAGCAATTAATAATTCCAAAGCAACTTGATTGGACTCCAGGTTGGGTGCAAAACCACCTTCATCTCCCACACCTGTAAGCAAATTCTTCTCGTCCAAAACTTTACTTAAGGTCGCAAATACTTCAGCACCCCAACGTAAAGCTTCCCGGAAGGAACCTGCACCTACCGGGACAATCATAAATTCTTGAAAATCAACATTATTTGCAGCGTGGGCACCACCATTAATTACATTCATCAATGGTACCGGTAATAAATTTGCTAGCGGTCCGCCCAAATAACGATATAGTGGCACTCCCAATGATAAAGCACTAGCTTTGGCAGCAGCTAAGGAAACCGCTAAGATCGCATTAGCACCTAAATTAGATTTATTTGGAGAACCATCAAGAGAAATCATTGTTCGATCCAATAATTCCTGGTTGAGGGCATCCATTTGTAACAACTTTGGAGCTAGTGTTTCTTGGATATTCTGCACTGCTTTAAGTACACCTTTACCACCATAGCGGTTTTTATCTCCATCTCTTAACTCATGGGCTTCAAAAGTTCCGGTAGAAGCACCACTGGGAACTTGTGCCAACCCTACGGCACCATCAACCAGATAAACTTCCGCTTCTACTGTTGGTCTACCCCGCGAATCCAAAATTTCCCGGGCAACAATAGTTTCAATGGCGGTATTAATCATCCGTAATTTTTCCTTTGTATAAGTGCATGAAATAGCCAATCGAGAAAAAAGCCTCGATGAAATGACTCAACCGTTAGCATAGGTGCTTCTTGCTAAATCTAAGCAGGATATTAAGGAAGATTTTGGGTCGTGGAGATTGGCGACTAGTGACTGGCGACTGGCGACTGGCGACTGGGAAGAAAACAAATACTTCATCTCTTCTATGCCCAATTCCAAATTATCAATCTCAAATCCCCAATCCCTAATCCCCAATCGCCATATGCCGCAAGGCGGCACGCAGTGCTTATGGCTAACGCCATGCTTCCGCTAACGCCAATCCCCAATCCCTAATTCCTAATCCCCAATCCCTAATCCCCAATCGCCATATGCCGCAAGGCGGCACGCAGTGCTTATGGCTAACGCCACGCTTCCGCTAACGCCAATCCCTAATCCCCAATCCCCAATTCCTAATCCCCAATCCCCAATCCCCACAACAGAGCAAAATCATGAATCAACAGAATTTTAATTCAAACTTCGATCCCAAGGTCAAAGAATCGGAAATTCCCCCTGGACATCTCAACATTATGGGTTATGTGGATGAGTCAGAAGTTAATGGTCCTGGATGTCGAGCAGTAATTTGGGTGCAGGGATGCTGGCGAGAGTGTCCCGGTTGTTTTAATCCTGAATCTTGGTCATTTGATACCAATCAATTAATATCAATTGATGATTTGGTCAATAAAATTCTCAGTAAACCGCGCAATCAAGGAGTTACTTTTTCCGGTGGCGAACCTTTTTTGCAAGCTCCCGCACTAGCTGAATTAGCTGCCAAAATTAAAGCAAAAGGCTTAAATGTAATGTCTTTTACAGGATTTACCCTAGAACAATTACAATCTCAAAATGCACCAACAGGTGCCAAATTATTATTGCAGCAATTGGATATTCTAATTGATGGGCCCTACATTGAATCTTTAGCTATTAACTCCCCCAATTCTCCCGTTTCCTCTCGGAATCAACAGGTTCGCATCTTTAATCCTGCTTTAAAAGACCAAATAAATTGGGCTAGCGATCAAATAGAGGTTCATATTTTTAAGAATGGCAGCCGACTAGTAACTGGTTACAGGGGAGGACTTGAATTGTCGTAAGCCTTCGGTGGGTGGAAATGTTTTTAATCAATTGGGGATGGATGTAGTAAACTACTCTTCTGCTGGTTTACTTAATTGCTTTTGACCAGCTTAAGAGACATAGCATTGCTACGTCTTCAGAGAGAAAAAACCTATATTCGACTCCGACCCTCAAATATTTAGTCGGGAGATAAACTCAAATTTATTTCTTCTCTCACCCCCAATTTGTAAAATATTCAAAGATGAAAATATTTCATTAAGTCAAGATAAGGGATTGAAGATGCGTTTACTGCACACGATGCTGCGGGTTGCCGATCTAGAGGAATCATTGAAATTTTACTGTGACATCCTGGGAATGAAATTAATCCGACAGAAAGATTATCCGGGAGGTAAATTTACTCTAGCCTTTGTTGGTTATGGTGAGGAGAAAAACAATACGGTATTAGAGCTTACTTATAACTGGGGTGTTGATAGTTACGATATAGGAGATGCTTACGGTCATATTGCGATTGGAGTTGATGATATTTATACTACATGCGAAACCATTAAAAAACTTGGTGGAAAAGTAGTACGCGAACCGGGACCTATGAAACATGGTTCTACTGTGATTGCTTTTGTTCAGGACCCAAATGGGTACAAAGTTGAACTCATCCAAACTAGTAATCGAAGCGAAACAGTTGTTACCACAAAGTAGGGACTAAAAGCAGTAGTTTTGATTAAAAAGTGTGGGTGATGAATTTGAGGGGTAAGCAATCGCCAGGGGAAGTCTTTCTTTTGCTAGTAAATTCGGAAAATATTGATAAGGAATCAGTACAAAGCTCTATTAATAGTCATAACAAGACGATTAGACGTTTGATAGTGCTAGGAAGTGTATTAACTGGTGGTGTTATTTCAAACTGTTCAGTATCACGAGCAAGTATCGTAGTACAAAACACACTTCCACCAGAACAGATCGCTGATACTGCAACAGCAGGAGAATTATTGACCGGTAAAGATATTCCTCACTCAGAAATATCCCCACCAGAAAAAGATTTAAGTCTGTTACAAACAGAGTTCTCATCGACTACATCAGCAATTACTACAACAGCAACCGATGCTCCTGAAAAACTAGAAAAACAATTTTCTTCCCCTATCGATCGCGCTTACCCACCTCCCCATAACTCAGCAGGATTATCGTTCCCATCCGATAAAGCAAATAATTCAAATGAAGTAAATAATTTAGGGGTAAAAACCGAAATCAAGTCTCAAATTACTCCTGGTAATGAGCGCATTCCAAAAACTAATCAACCCTCAGTATCGGGATTATCAGATGTTTACCCTACAGATTGGGCTTATCAAGCACTTAAATCTTTGGTTGAGCGATACCAGGTAATTTCTGGCTATCCCGATGGAACCTTTCGCGGTAAACGTCCCCTCACACGCTATGAATTTGCGGAAATTTTGTCAGCAACCGTTGACAAGATGGAAAGTGTGGTGGCTGACCTTACAGGTCAGGATTATGTCCGTCAAGATATGATAATTTTGCGTCGCCTAAGGTTAGAATATCGGGCAGCCTTGGATGGATTATCTCGTATAGAAAAAATTAGCGATAGCATAGATAGGTTGGAAGGAAATCAATTCTCCACCACTACTAAACTAAGTGGCGAACAGATTTTTGGTTTAACTGGTGGCTCGGGAGCTAATGGTATTTTGCTTAGTCGTTCCCGTGTAAATTTGAGAACTAGTTTTAGACCAAATGATTTACTCATTACTCAATTTGAAGCAGGTAGTGATAGCCAAGACGCTATTGGTTTAAAGCAAGAAGAAAATGGCAATCTTTTAGGGACTAGTGGCTTCATTGCGAATGGTGGTGGGCTTGACTACGCAGATGTCGAAAGCAATTTTAGATTGCGACGTTTGTACTACACCTTGCGTCCCACATCTGATTTAGCTGTAACTCTGGGGGCAAAAATGTCACCACGAGACTTTATTGATCGTAACAGTTACGCTAACAATGAAGCAGTAGATTTTAGTTCCAGCTTTTTTTTGAATAATCCTCTAATAGTCCAAAACCAAATAGATCGTAACGGGGGTGCGGGAGCAGCTATTAGCTGGAATCCTGGAGGAGGAAAATTTACCTTGCGATCGCTTTATATTGCTGGGAACAGTAGCGAACCTGATTCTGATTCGGATGGAGGTCTGTTTGGTGACCCCCGTCAATCAAGTGTGGAACTAGAATATGTTCCCAGTAAGCAACTAACTATTCGGTTACAATATACTAATGCCTCAATTAATAATATTGATATTGAAGCTTTTGGCGTAAATGCTGAATATTCCCTTAATTACAATACTGGTATTTTTGCTCGCTTGGGATTCGGTAAATATCAGGGATTTAGTACTGTTACTAACACAGATTTAGATTTAAATCCTGTAAGTTGGGCAATAGGTGTGGGCTTTCGAAATATTGTGATTCCCGGTACAATTGCCGGGATTGCCATAGGTCAACCTTTTGCTACCAATGGCTTAGGTGATGCCAATCAAATTAATTTAGAAGCATTTTATAATTTGCAACTGAGCGATAATATCAGTGTTACCCCCACCTTCACTTTTGTTGATAACGCGGATAACGATAGCTCAAATAGTATAATTTGGCAAAGTACTTTGAGAACGGTTATTTCCTTTTAAATTACTTTAAAGATATTTTTGTGCTCTTTATATTTCAAAAAAACCAAAAAAAACTTTATAATTTCTTTCTTAATTCAAATTTTTCTTAGTTCTGAATTCTTACTTTTTATTATTTGCTCCTAACTTCTAACTTTTAACTCATACGATGCTTGAGCGCCGATGCGTTAACGCTCGTTAGAGTATGGTCAATCCTGATTTCTTACTCCTAACTTACTTTTCTTAAATAAAGTTCGCTCAAATTGTTAGATTGGATCTAAATCCTAAAATCTAAATCCTCACTCAAATCTCAATCTCAGAATCTAGATTTCAGATTGCAACCGTATATACAAGTGGATACGCACTCATAATGTTTGGATAATAAGTTAAGGTAAGTCCCACTGTCGCAATCGAATTTCATACCACTTTACCTGAGTTTAAAGGGGTAAGTTTTTCCTCGTTCTCATGAAAGTGCTCCCAAAATCCGCCTAAATGATATCCTAAATTCATTCATATGCAGCCCACAGATCCAGATAAATTTACTGATAAAGCTTGGGAAGGGATAGTTAAATCCCAAGATATTGTTCGTGCTTATCAACAACAGCAGCTCGATGTCGAACATTTAATAATTGCCCTTTTGGAACAAGACAACAGCCTAGCTTCACGAATTCTCAATCGTTCGGGTGTTGATGTTTCCAGAATGCAACAGCAATTGGAAGATTTTACACGGCGTCAACCTAAAGTAGGCAAATCCGATCAGCTCTATCTTAGTCGCAGCTTAGATAGGATGCTAGATAATGCAGATGCGGCTAGGGAGAGAATGCAGGACGCTTACATCTCCATAGAACATGTCTTAATGGGGTTTGCCGAAGATGAACGTATTGGGCGGCGGATGTTCAAAAGCATGAATGCGGATGTATCTAGTCTGGAGGCTGCAATCAAAGCAATTCGCGGTAGTCAAAAAGTTACAGATCAAAATCCAGAGTCTCGCTATGAAGCCCTGCAAAAATTTGGTTTGGACTTGACAGAACAAGCAAAATTAGGAAAGCTTGACCCGGTAATTGGGCGTGATGAAGAAATTCGCCGAGTAATTCAGGTATTATCCCGTCGTAGTAAGAATAATCCAGTTTTAATTGGCGAACCAGGGGTAGGCAAAACTGCGATCGCTGAAGCTTTGGCGCAGCGGATCGTTAAAGGTGATGTTCCCGAATCTTTAAAAAACCGTCAATTAATTACTTTGGATATTGGTAGTTTAATTGCTGGTGCCAAATATCGGGGTGAATTTGAAGACCGCCTAAAATCAGTACTAAGGGAAGTTACAGAATCAAACGGTCAAATAGTTTTATTTATTGACGAATTACATACTGTTGTTGGTGCTGGCTCTGGCAAACAAGGGTCAATGGATGCGGGTAATTTACTTAAACCCATGTTGGCGCGGGGTGAGTTGCGTTGTATTGGAGCAACAACATTAGATGAATACCGCAAGTACATTGAAAAAGATGCAGCTTTAGAAAGACGTTTTCAGCAAATACTGGTAAAACAACCCAATGTAGAAAATACTATTTCGATTTTGAGGGGTTTGAAAGAACGTTATGAAGTACACCATAACGTCAAAATTTCTGATTCAGCTTTAGTCGCAGCTGCAACATTATCAGCAAGGTATATTGCTGATCGGTTTTTACCGGATAAAGCGATCGACTTAGTAGACGAAGCCGCAGCACAATTAAAAATGGAAATTACTTCCAAACCAACTGAGTTGGAAAACATTGAGCGGCGATTAATGCAGCTAGAAATGGAAAAACTTTCCTTAGCAGGAGAAGAAATAGCAACGCCACAAACTAAAGAAAGGTTAGAACGAATCGAGAGAGAAATCGGATCGTTAACTGAAAAACAGCAAGAATTTAACGAGCAATGGCAAGGTGAAAAGAAACTTTTAGAAGCAATTAGTACCCTTAAAAAAGAAGAAGAGAATCTCAGAGTCCAAATTGAACAAGCAGAACGCGACTACGATCTTAACACTGCAGCCCAATTAAAGTATGGAAAATTAGAAGTAGTACAACGGGAATTAGAAGATAAAGAAGCGCAGTTACTCAAAATTCAATCCCAAGATTCTAGTTTATTACGGGAACAGGTCACCGAAGCTGATATTGCTGAAATCGTTGCAAAATGGACGGGGATTCCTGTAAATCGTCTTTTGGAATCGGAAAGACAGAAATTATTACAGTTGGAACAGCACTTACAGCTAAGAGTTGTCGGTCAAAGTGAAGCCGTTGAGACTGTTTCTGCTGCAATTCGCCGCGCCCGTGCGGGAATGAAAGACCCATCTCGCCCCATCGGCTCATTTTTATTTATGGGACCAACAGGTGTGGGTAAAACTGAGTTAGCAAGGGCTTTAGCTGCATTTTTGTTTGATGCTGATGACGCCTTGGTGCGTTTGGATATGTCTGAGTATATGGAAAAGCATGCGGTTTCCCGTTTAGTTGGTGCACCTCCCGGATATGTTGGTTACGAAGAAGGGGGTCAACTTTCCGAAGCTATTCGTCGCCGTCCTTACTCAGTAGTCTTACTCGATGAAGTAGAAAAAGCTCACCCTGACGTATTTAATATTCTTTTACAAGTATTAGATGACGGTAGAATTACTGATTCCCAAGGAAGAGTTGTAGATTTTCGCAATACTGTCATCGTCATGACCAGTAATATTGGTAGCGAACACATTCTGGATGTTTCCGGTGATGAATCCCAATACGAACAAATGCGAAATCGAGTTACAGATTCTTTGCGATCGCACTTCCGTCCGGAATTTCTCAACCGGATTGACGATCTAATTATCTTTCATCCTTTGGGTCGCAACGAAATGGCGAAAATTATTCGCATTCAACTCAAGCGGGTAGAAAGTCTGCTCGCAGATCAAAAGATTTCCTTAGAAATTTCCAAAGCAGCCTGCGATTACTTAGTTAATGTCGGTTACGATCCGGTTTACGGTGCTCGTCCAATAAAAAGAGCAATTCAAAGAGAAGTGGAAAACCCGATCGCGACAAAAATTTTAGAAAATACCTTTATTGCTGGTGACACGATTGTAATAAATAAAGAAGATAAAGGTCTGAGTTTTCGGAAAAAAAAAGTAGCAGCTAAAATTTCTGTGAATTCAAATCCTGTCAGATTGATTAGTTGATGTAAAGATTGTAAGGTGTGAACTCGAAAATTCGAGCGAAATACACTTTATTGAAAAATAAGTTCTGAAAGTAAATTGATTTTTAGAGACGTTCCACTCAGTAGCAAAACTGTAGTATTTGTGGGACGTCTCTATAATTTGTTGTTAATCTTTTGGCTTATAAGGGAAGAATATAAATATAAGTCAACAGAATCGGAATATCTACAGATTTATAATGAAATACCTTAGTTTAAAGTACTTAGAATAAATAAATATTCCATTTTGTAGGGTGTGTGAGGCGCGCAAAAGAATATCTTTTTTAGGTAACCTTTGTCATCGTGCCGTAAAGCATTGTTTTGAGCATAATCTAACGCAGTAAGTGNAATATAAAATATCTGTATTTGGCTAGTAGTAGCGCTTTAGCGCTAAAGCGCTATTACAAACAAGTTATGATTTTTCTTACTAACGTACTTAACAAAAATATTAATAAAGATAATAAATTTTTTAGGGTGTGTTAAGCGCGCGAGAAAATATATTTTCTGTTCGTCTTTATAATTACGACGTAACGCACTATAGCACCATAAAAAATGATAAATATCATAAATTTATTTTGACTTGAATAAATTATTTAAGTTTGTAATTGGTTTGTGTCTAGATGATATGTTAATGACGCTAAAGCGTAACCACAAATAAAGTCAATAAAAAATATAAACGATCTAAAAAATAATGTCTCTTGATTTAACTATCGCTATTACGACTTATAACGGCGAGAAACGTTTACCTCAAGTTTTAGAAAAATTAAAAAATCAAATAGATACAAAAAATATTAAATGGGAAGTTCTAATTGTTGACAACAACAGCACAGATAATACAGCGAAAATTATTCGAGAATATCAAGTAAATTGGTTAAAAAATGTTCCTTTACGCTATTGCTTTGAAAGTCAACAAGGAGTTCAGTTTGCCAGAAAAAAAGCAATTTCAGAAGCAAAAGGCGACCTTATTGGTTTTATTGATGATGATAATTTACCATATTCTAACTGGGTAAAAGCAGCTTGTGAATTTGCGAAAAAAAACCCCAAAGCAGGAGCCTTCAGTAGTAGAATTCATGGTTTGTTTGAGACCGAACCTTCCGAGGAACTTAAAAAGATTATTTTTTATTTAGCGATTGTGGATCGAGGTGTTGAGCCTATGTTGTACGAACCTCGCCAAAAAGGACTTCCTCCAGGTGCGGGGTTAGTTGTTAGACGTGAAGTCTGGGAAAAATACGTTCCTTCACGCTTACTTCTAGTTAGTAGATCTGGAAATTCTATTATGGCAGGAGGTGAAGATGCTGAAGTGCTGCTACATATTTATAGAGCTGGTTGGGAAATTTGGTATAACCCAACCATGGAAATCGATCATCTGATTCCATCTTGGCGATTAGAGAAAACTTATTTGACGCAGCTAATGCGCAGTATAGGTTTAGGGCGCTTCCACTTAAGAATGTTATTACTGCAGTGGTGGGAAAGACCTATAGCTTTTGTGTTTTATCTGATTAATGATTTATGCAAAATAATTATCCATTTCATCGCTAATATTTGTCCGAGATTATTTCCCAATATTCAAGATTTTATTTCTATTAATTGCGAAAATAATATAGTTAATATCTGTGAAATGGAACGTTTAATTGGTACTTTTTTTAGCCCATTTCATTTGGCAAAATTTAAATTTAAAGAACTAATATTTAATAAAAATGTTTAGTCTGATTTATTGATTGTTAACTTACAAAAAATAATAAAAATTTGAGACAATCACGGATGATTAGTTTGTTAAAAGATATATATAATAAATAATTATAGAATCATTGAAAATAAAGATTCATTGTATCTATTTACATAAGAATTATTTACATCATAATTATAATAGATGGTACTAGTTTCTGTAATTATCCCAGTATATAATGGCGAAAAAACTATTCAAGAAACAATTCAGTCAGTACTGAATCAAACGATTATGGACTTTGAATTAATCATCATTAATTCAGCGTCAACTGACTCCACCTTAGAAATTATTTCTCAATTTAAAGACCCACGAATTCAGACTTATTCCTATCCAAAAGCTAATGTAGCAGTTAATCGTAATCGTGGCTTAAAATATGCTTCTGGCGAATTTATTAGTTTCATTGATGCTGATGACCTTTGGACTAAAGATAAATTAGCAGATCACTGCAAAGCACTACAGGAAAACCCACAAGCCGTTGTTGCTTATAGTTGGACAGATGCTATTGATGAAAACAGCATATTTTTACGCCGATGTAGCCGTGCTCAGTGGAGCGGAGATGTTTATTCAAAACTATTATTGAGTGAATTTATCGGTAGTGGTTCTAACGTAACCATACGTACTAAAGTTTTAAGGGAATTAGGAGGCTTTGATGGTTCACTAACAAATACTCAAGATACGGATATGTGGCTAAAATTAGCTGCTAAATATCATTTCGTCGCTATTCCCAAAGTACAAATTTTATATCGTGTTCTACCTTTTTCCATGTCCTCTAACGTCGTGGGACAGGAAAAATCAAACTTGTTAGTAATTGAGAAAGCATTTGCTCGGACACAAGCATCATCCTTTCAACATTTGAAGCGACATCGTTTAGCAAATTTATACAAGTATCTGATCTATAAAGCGTTAGATGTACCTCCACTTTTGGCAAATTTAAATCCAATAACACTAAAATATCTATGTTTAATAATTAAATACGACCCATATATTTTATTTAAACCTATTATATATAAGGCTTTTTTGAAAATAATTATTATTCTTATTTTTCCAAATAATGTTAGTAATAATTTACTGCAAAAGTTTCCTCATCTAGCCAATACAAGTACTTTATTAGGTTATATAAAATTCAATATTTAATATAATTTATAATATTATATTTATACTTAATTATTTTTAATCACACTATATATATAATTTAATTTTCATTTTTATTAAAATTTTTAAAATAACAAATATGAAAATAGCATGCGTAACATCATACGACCTAATAAACCAAACATCTTGGACAAAAGATGTACAAGGAATTTGTTCTGCTGGTTTTTACATTGCAAAAAATTTGCTCGATGATTCTACATCTATTGAATATATTGGACCTTTGAGGAAAAAATATACGTTTTTAACCAGAGCTAAATGGAGTCTATATCGTAATTTATACAATAAAGACTATTATCGTTGGGCAGAGCCATTGGTCGTTAAAAATTATGCTCATCAAATAAAAAATGCATTAAGTAATCTAGATGTGGATGTTATTTTATCGTCAGAAAGCACAGTTCCAACAGCATACCTTGATGTCAAAAAACCAATTGTTTTATGGACAGATACTACTCTGAGTGGCTTAATCAATTTTTACAGCTACATGAGTAACTTATGCCAGGAAAATATTCAAAATATCTACAAAATTGAATCAGAAGCCCTGAAAAGGTGCGAGCTAGTTGTTTATACATCTGAATGGGCTGCTAAAATGGCATCGCAAACCTATGGAATTCCAGAGAATAAAGTTAAAGTAGTTCCTTGGGGAGCTAACCTGGAGTCCAAGCGAACACCTGAAGACATTCATCACATTATTCAACAAAAAGACACCTCAAAATGCAAATTACTTTTTATTGGCGTCGATTGGGTTCGTAAAGGTGGAGATATTGCTCTAGCAGTTGCAAAACAATTAAATGCTATTGGTTTAGAAACGGAATTAAATATTGTTGGTTGCAAACCTCAAACAAATGAACCTTTACCGGATTTTGTGAATAATTTGGGATTTATCAGCAAATCAAATCTAGAAGGCTTAAAAAAGATAGAAAAATTATTATGCGAATCCCATTTTCTGATTTTGCCATCAAGAGCTGAAGCATTTGGTTTAGTATTCTGCGAGGCGAATTCTTTTGGCGTCCCATCTATTGCAAGTAGCGTCGGTGGAATACCTACAATTATCAAAGACGGTAAAAACGGTAAAACATTTTCATTGGATGCCAAAACAGAAGAATATTGTACCTATATTTATAATTTATTCACTAACTACTCAAGCTATAAAGAATTAGCAATCTCTTCATTTAATGAGTATCAAGCACGTTTAAATTGGAAAGTTTCCGCACATAAAGTTAAAAATCTAATAAATAATTTAACGCCATCTGTTTAATTCAATCGGATTAATTCAATCAGACCGACGGCTTCTCTTGGCTAAATATTAAGATTTAAAGTTAATATTTGTAACATTACAGCATGGAACATAACACTGTTGCTGTTATGAGATTATTCTTTTTCAAGTCCTCGGCTATGAGAGCTTATTTTATTCACATCTCGAAAATTGAGTCCTATCAAAGTTTTTGAGTGTTCTTGGAGAAATTAGGTGCTCCAGTAGAACTCCTCCACTTTCCCTGCTAGGAGGACATATTTTTTTATGAGCATACGCGAGTAGTGAAATCCGAATTGTTAATAGACGGCAAACAAACCCTTAAACTAAAAGCAAATACAGCATTTCAGTTTTAAAATTCTTTATTGACTCAAAATATTATTTCTGGGTATCAGCAACATCAAGCTGTCAGAGTGTTAATAATTGAGTCAAAATCAAAATATTCGTAATTATCATGGCTGTTATATGTTAGAGCAAGGCACGATCAGCATTCATACTGAGAATATATTCCCGATTATCAAGAAATCACTTTATTCCGATCATCAAATCTTTTTGCGGGAATTAGTATCCAACGCCGTAGACGCGATCGCTAAACTGGACATGGTATCGCGCTCTGGAGAATATTCGGGTGAAATTGGCGAACCAGAAATTCAAATTGCTGTTGATAAGGATAAGAAAACTCTTTCCATATCCGATAATGGGATTGGGATGAGTGCTGATGAAGTAAAAAAATATATCAATCAGGTTGCATTCTCCAGTGCTGAAGAATTTATTCAGAAGTATAAAACAGATTCAAATCAGGCGATTATAGGTCATTTCGGCTTGGGTTTCTACTCATCCTTCATGGTCGCAAAGCAGGTTGAAATTGATACATTTTCTTACAAAGAAGGGGAAAAAGCTGTCCATTGGACTTGCGATGGTTCTCCTGCTTTCACCTTGGACGATTCATCTCGCACAGATCGCGGTACTACAATAACTCTGCACCTCATGGAAGAGGAAGAGGAATTTTTAGAACCTGCACGCATCAAAAATCTTGTTAAGACTTACTGTGATTTTATGCCGGTACCCATCAAAATGGATGGGGAAGTCCTCAACAAGCAAAAAGCTCCTTGGCGAGAATCACCCAACAGTCTAAACAAAGAAGATTACTTGGAGTTTTACAAGTATCTCTATCCCTTTGAAGAAGAACCGTTACTTTGGGTACATTTAAATACCGATTATCCCTTCATTGTTAATGGTATTCTCTATTTTCCTAAACTCAAGCCTGATGTTGAAGTTAATAAAGGACAAATCAAACTATTCTCTAACCAAGTTTTTGTCAGTGATAATTGCGAAGAAATTATTCCCCAGTTTTTGTTACCCATGCGGGGTGTAATTGATAGTACTGATATTCCTCTCAACGTTTCCCGTAGTGCTTTACAAGGCGATCGCACCGTAAGAAGAATTGGTGACTATATCGCTAAAAAGGTCGGAGATAACCTCAAGGAATTGTACCGCGACGATCGCGAAAAATATGTCGGTGCTTGGAAGGATCTCGGTACTTTCGTTAAATTTGGCGTTCTTAACGACGAAAAATTCAAGAAACAAGTCCAAGATATAGTAATATTCCGTAGCACATACCAAGAAGAATCAGCAGACACTACCACAGTTCAAGTTCCCACAGAAGAAGGTGATGCTTGGCAAGATGTTACCCCTGCTAACAAATTACCTTACACTAACATTAAAGAATACTTAGAACGAAACAAAGAAAAGCACGAAAACCGAGTATTCTATTGCACAGATGAAGCAGCACAAGCCACCTATGTAGAATTGCATAAGGGTCAAGGCTTGGAAGTTCTATTTATGGACTCATTCATTGACACTCACTTTATCAGCTTTTTGGAGCGGGAATATACAGATGTTAAATTTACTCGGGTAGACTCAGACTTAGATAATACCCTCCTAGATCAAGAGAAAGACAAAGAAATCGTTGACCCCAACACAAATAAAACTCGCAGCGAGCAAATCAAAGAGCTATTTGAGAAAGCACTCAACAAACCAAAACTGAATATTCGTACCGAAGCTTTAAAATCTGATAATCCTCAAGGTACACCGCCAGCAATGGTTCTTTTACCCGAAATTCTGCGCCGTCTGCGGGAAATGAACGCTATGATGCAACAGCAAAACGTAGAATTTCCAGAAGAACACGTTTTACTGGTAAATACATCCCACCCATTAATTCAAAACCTAGCAAATCTCAACCAAGGTAGTATTATTCAAGGTGATGGTTCTTCTCCCACTCAACAATTGGTAGATATGGTTTGCCAACATGTTTACGATTTGGCATTAATGTCACAGAAGGGCTTTGATGCTGATGGGATGAAATCTTTTGTGCTTCGTTCTAATGAAGTGCTGACCAAACTTACAAAAGAAGCAATTAAGTAGGATAATTCATGACTGACAGTTGAAATATATCCGATTTTGTAGGGTGTGTTAGGCGTTAGCCATAACGCACCGTTATTCTTATATCGGCGGATGAGTTAATTGGCTAATTATGGTTGCTTATTCAAGCAAAAGCTGTCATATACCGCCACGAAAATGATATTGGGTGAATTAAATACCCAAAATTCAACCAAAATTGATAACTGTCTACTTGTTTTCCCTAATTACTTGCTTCTTTAGATAAAATAGTAGATCGTGTAAAAAACAAGGAGATAGATTTTATGTCTCGTCGCTGTCAACTTACTGGGAAGAAAGCAAATAATGCTTTTGCAATTTCCCACTCTCACCGTCGTACCAAGCGTCTTCAGCAGGTCAACCTACAAAACAAACGTGTTTGGTGGGCTAAAGGTAATCGTTGGGTAAAACTAAAACTTTCTACCAAAGCAATCAAAACTTTAGAAAAGAAAGGTATTGATGCAATGGCTAAAGAAGCTGGGATTAATCTTAACCACTATTAAGGTTCAATCATTTCCAATCTCGTACCTAAATTACTGGCAATTTTTCGCCAGTTATCATCAAACAAACCAGAACAAACCAGAACACCTGTGCGGAGTACCGATGCGGGTGTTTTTGGTATTTCCGGGATTGGGGATTAGGGATAGCACTGCGTGGCGCTAGCCGCGCCTTCTTAGCAGCATATAGCGATTGGGAACTATATTTATTGGATTATAAGCAAATGAAATACAGCTAAAATACTGTCAGGAGTAAAGAACATTCTAATTTTGACTCCTGTCTTCTGATTTCTAAAAGACACTAAAAAGCACATCCACTCGGTTGTGGTTGTTGGGATTTCACCTCGGAAGCAAAATTGGCTTTCAGTTGAGTTGGTTTAAAACCATCTTTTACTGAACCTTTGAAAACAGTTGTCCCATAACCTGAATTATTCATGTGTGCTCGGATTATTACTATTTCGTTATCGCTCACGGTCACAGGTCCACCCGAACGTTCAAAAGGTTGCTCTTTAACATGACTGTGTGCCAAGATACGACGATAGAGAAGTTTACCTTCTTCATTTAGTACTTCCCACCAGTTAGCATATTGTTCGCAACCTGTATCGGGGCTGGAAATCCCCACATTAAAGGTATAGTTTTGTGGTTTTCCCTGAGCTTTAACAGATACCACCTTAGCTTCATTAACTTTTTTCTTCGTAACATTTTGCTTTTTATTTTGTTGTTGCACATTAGCTGAGTTTGTTTCTGCGCAGCCCAAAATGCAAATCATAGCCAAAAAAATGAATAAGTTTTTCACAACTATCACCACATTATGTTCAGACATCGATAATTTTTTAAGTTAGGTCGATTCAAATACAGCAATTACCAATTACCAATTACCAAAATTTTATTTCCCCTAACTGATATATTTCTCGCTGCAAATGGGTAACATAAGTTTACTCTCCCAATAGCAACTTCATTTACTTATAATTTAAAGTAAATTTTTGCTTTTTTTGGGATTAATTGATGACATTTATACTCTGTTTCAGCTACAAATTAAATAATCCGATATAGCAATCTTAAATCATTCATTTTTAGCATGAGTATTTTAGAGAGATGTACCATACTACGTCTCTAATATTCACAAATCAAATATTATTCCTATAGTTCGTTCAAAATTGTTCATCCACTAAATAATCCATTCATTACTAAAAATCATCATACAAATTAAACTTGATTTTGCCTGCAAATTTTATTTTCAGGTCAGTTTGATTGCACGAGTATAAAAATAAGAAAAAGAATTTTTGAAAAAGTAATATCATTTATCGCATCGTTTTTTTGACCAGAAGGTAGTTATGCATCCCAATAGCAAATTAGTCAAATTGATCAAAAGCTTCTATCAAAAAAATTATCAAAAATCTACATTAGAAATTAGAGAACAACGTGCTTGGTTGTTGCGGACTTTCTTGGTCAGTAGAAGACAAGCAGATTGGGTAAATGCTGGTTTTGTTTTACCAACTGTAGCGATGGTAACTTTGGTGGTTATATTACTGACCACTGCGATTTTATTTCGCTCTTTCAAACGGGCTGAAAATGCTAGTAATGTTCGTGTAAATCAAGCAGTATTAAGTGCTGCAATGCCATCAATTGAGCGGGCTAAAGCAAAAATAAATCAGTTATTTACCGATCCAACTCTACCGCGCTCCACACCTTCTGATAGTTCTTTGTACGATGCTTTTACTAAAAATCTGACTAAATATACTTTTGGTGATGAGACACCTTTAGAAGTAAGCTACAATCTTGACGGCAAAAGTGGAATTAATGATAAAAATAGTACCGAATTAGAAAACAGAGAAGTCATCAAAACTGCTTGGAGATTTCCTGTTGATACAGATAATAATGGTAAGTATGACAGCCTAACTTTGTATGGTGTCTTGTTCCGTAGCCCCAGTCGTAATGATGAAGCTAAGTTTAACCGGGCTCGTACTCCTCTTGATGCGAGAGCGCGTCCGATGGGTGCAGGTAAAAGTTGTGGTGGAGCTGCAGGTACAAGTGCAAGTTTAGTTAGTGGTTCGGGTTGGTACCGATTAGATGGAACCCTCAAGAAAAGCTTTTTTGTTTACTCGACCACAGTACCAATTGATGATGCATATCTCAAAACTGCAAAGTTAACAACAACAAAGTACGAAGCTTATAAAGGGAATAAGGGCTTTTCTGCGATTGAATTTCAGCAAGATCAAGAACGGATTCCTCTGAGTAATAATGCTGTTGTTTACGAAGATGATTTAGAAATAACCCCTGGTGCTGGACTAAGTCTTAATGGGAGGATATTTACTAACAGTAATTTATTGACAGCTAAAATTTTTAATGATATCCGATTTTATCAAGTTAGCGACCCAGATTCCTGTTTTTATAACGCCCAGAATAGCAAAATAATTGTTGGTGGAAATGTTGGTTTTGGTCGTATTACTGGTGTCGGTACAAGAGGTGGTGTCGATATAGATTTATTTAGACCAGGAAATAAGCCGACCCAAAAGACTTTTAATAGTGGTGATAAATCTGCTAATAATTCTTCTGCAGAGATTGCTTTTAATACTCAAGCTTATGCTCAAAGAGTTAACTTGTTAGTAAATAAACAGATTACTAAATCTAGTACCCAAGACCCTTCTGAAGTAAGAGATAATGTCACTACTCGGCTGGAAAATAATCCTGGTTTAAATAGAAATGAAGTTCGTCGAGAAGAGTTAGAATCTTACTTTAGAAAGCGAACTCGCAAAGTTACTTTTAAAAAAGTTCCTTTAGGAGGTAATCCTGGAACTGCTCAGCTTCAAGGTACTGGTGATTTACTACGACCTCAAGATACTTGGATTTATCCTACTAGCGCTAATACGGGATTATCACTTCAACCGAAGAAATTACCCGCTACCGAACCCAACAAACTCAAAGAAGAGTATAGGGAAGAAGAGAAATTACTTGGCGATCGCATTTTAGTCGGAAATAATTTACCTGCTCTGTGGTTTGATAAGACTATTAAAGATTTTGTTGGTACCAACACACCTCAATCTGTAGATTATCCCAGTACACCTCGTACCGAATGGGATGATTACACAAATGATAAGGATAAGTATCGTACCCGCGCCACCAAAATTGAGCAATTGGTCAGTTTGGCTGGTGCTACTGATCGGGATGGTTTTTTTGAAGAAAAAGCAACGGAAAAACCGAAAGATTTACTCGACAATATTGGTGGAATACGCATTGTAACTGGCGCAGGTATCTATGTTGATGGCGTCACCTACAAGCGAGTTGATAAGTCGTTTTTACCCGAACCACAGTGGGATACAAATTTTGTTGACCCTAGCAGTATTGATTCTAAAAGAATTAAAGTTAATAGCCTCAAATTTAAGAGTAAAGACCCAATCATTGTCTGGTCTGATTCTATGCCAATGACGACAGGAAATGGTGAAACCCGTCAAGGCGATCTCTTAATGAGAGCAACTGCTGTTTATCATTACGCCAAGGACTATGGTCAGGATCAACAACCTATAGCCTGTGTTAGTAGCTATTACGATCCAACAAACTCAGTTACAGCTCAAAATAATAGCAAGGTAAAAGCTAGATGGAAGAATCCAGATGCTGACTCTAGCACTACCCAAGGTAAATCTAATAATGGTGTTGTGTATACCTTTGGTGGAAGGGGTAAGTATGCAGCAGAATTAGAACGACAAGCAAGAATGGTATTTCCAGATGGGCGTTTTGTTAACGAACCTCTGCGAAGAGCATTAGAAAAATCCAGTACAAAGCGGACAGCAGCAGATTATTCGGCAATAGATGCAGCAGTTTGTGCTCTCGATATTCTTAAGGATAAATCTCCTAGTACCTCTCCGCCAATACCCCATGGAGCCATTTACGAAACAGCATTTTTAGATGCTCGCCAGATTAAATCGATTGACACAAACTTAAAACTTGCAGAATTAGGAGAAGACTATACCAGGAGTATTGAGCAGCGCCAACCCTTAGAGGTAAGGGTAACGGTATTAGATGTTGATAAAATACGCCAGAAAAAAATCTCTGGTAGCCATAGCGGTGGTGGAAAACAAGAATATTTAATTCCCAATAGTGGTATTGTTTATGCTACGAGAAATGATGCTTTAGCCGATCTCAGTGACACTCCAGATAATAAAACCGAACAAAGAGAATTAATTAGTCCCACTGACTACAGATTAGACCCGACTCGCCGTCCGAGTGGCATCATGCTGATAAATGGTAGCCGTCTCGATCGTGATGTTAAGTTTAGACAAGAAGAAAAAGGATTAATATTAGCAAGTAATTTACCTACGTATATCAAAGGTGATTTTAACCTTCATGCTAAAGGTGGAAACGCTAGCAATCCAGTTGAGGAATTTGTCGATCAGTTACGAGATAGTAAAACTGGCAAGATAAACTGGAGTAGGTTCTATATCCGCAATAAAACCCTTGATAATAATTTTGCTTGCCGCAAAAATGATAAAAGGCTTCCTAAGTGTACTACAGGAGATAGTTGGCGCGCAGCATCAGTCGTTGCAGATGCGGTCACAGTACTTTCAGATAACTTTCGTTTTGGGTTTCGTAATGAGGGAGATTACGACCTGAGAAATAATGCCGGAACTGCTATTATTCCTAACTTTGATTTTAATAACGATGGTGATGCTACAGATGCTTTAAGTGAAATTACTTTAAAGGTCGATCTTAACGGTGATGGCGATACAAAAGACACTGTTAGAGAAAAAGACCAAATCAGCATCACCGCAGTTCGTTTAAAACAAGGATTTTTCGATAATAGTTTCACTACTAGCAGTGCTTGGTATAACAGTGCTGGTACTTCCCAGGGCTTACCCAAAGATTTCAATACTAGCAAAACTGGACTTCAAGGTAGTTCCTATGTCAATAACTTTGTGACTCCGATCCAGAGACGGGTGAAGTTTAATGAGTACCTAACGGAAGTTTGCATAAAAGTTCCTGTTTACACTTGTACTGCAGATGATTGGACGGTTGATGGCAAAGCTATTAGCTCTGGAGGAACCACAGCCACATCTAGAATTGGTCAAAAATACAATAAAGCAACGATTGACTTAGCAGGTACAACCGTCGATTTAGCAGAGAATACATTGCAAAGTTACGCTCGTCGTGTAGCTTTCGCTCGGGATAGCAGTACCGGAAACTTGATACTTGACACTCAAGGTCATCCAGTTCCTTTAGGAATTGATACTGCTGGTAATATCCAAGCATTTCCTAAAAATGCCGTTACAGGACAAAGTTGGACCGCAAACAAATTACCAAGAATCAAAGACAATGCTCTCTGGTTTAGGACTGCTAAAACCTTACCGAATAAAAAAATACCCACAGATACCAATTACGGGAATGGTCAATTCCTGTTCTATAAAAGTATTAACGGTAATGCTTTGAATGGAACCGATCCTAACGAACAACCAATATTAGTCCCAGTACTACAAATTCAATTACCGCGTGACAAGTGGACTAGTGGAAGTGGTGACCCTGGTAATGATAGAACCAATCTCCCAACAGATAGAGACAGGGGAGTTGCTACAGATGGAAACTGGTTGCAGCAAGCTACAGATACTACAACTAACTTAATTATTGCTGGTGGAGACACCCCAGGAAGACCAAGCGAATCAAACGGTGGTTTGGAAAACTTTGTACGCTATCTAGAAACCTGGAACAACACTAATCATAATCTCAGTGGTTCTCTAATCCAATATAAACGCAGTGCTTATGCTACTGGACCTTGGCAGGTTGTTCAACTGAATGGAAAAACACCCAAAGGTAGTACTGCTCTATTTGGTAATGATTACCGACAGGCTTACAGGAATAGTAATACTGGAACAGGTCTCATAGGTGAAGGTATGACACCCTTCTATACACCACCTTCCCGTCAGTGGGGTTTTGATGTTGGCTTATTATCCCAACTACCAGATTTGTTTACAGAAACATTCACGTTACCGCCTGCAGGGGAACCTAATGAATTTTTTAGAGAAGTCGGTCGGGATGATGAATGGGTCAAAACACTGTTATGTGCTCAAACAATCAAAGTTACTGTCAATAGTTCTACGGGTACTAGCACAATTAGTCGTACAGGAACAGCTATTCCCACCAGTCAACGTCCACAAGACTTTTGTAAAAAGTACTCACGTAGCTAAAGTTTTGGAAATCACGATATAGATTTTTTAACAGTTTTAGACTCACAAGTTACCGCAGTCCTCACATCAAAACGCCATGATCCAAATTCAACAACGAGTTAACCCACAAACAGATGATACTGGTTTTACTATTATCGAATCACTGATTGCGATTATTGTTGTTGCCATTTTGTTAACTGCGATCGCACCTGTAATTGTAATTTCTACTGCCAGCAGAGTTAACTCCAGAAGGGTGGAACTTGCAACCCAAGCAGCTAAAACATACATTGATGGTGTTACTTCTGGATCTATTGAATCGCCACCAATCACGAAAAAAGATAATAATTTAATTGCTGAAGTCAAGGCTCCATCTGGTAGTTTAAATTGCCGAAAAGATAATGATTACTGTTCTGCTCCCACCGATAAAACCTATCAACTGTATTGTATCGATGGTAGTGGTGATGGGAAATGTACAAAAGATGAATCGGGGGACATACTTGTCCAAGCGTTTGCTTATAACCCTAATACTGATGAAGCAAATAGAGGTTACCGTTTAGGGATTAGAGTTTACAGAGCAGATGCTTTCAAAGATAGTAAATCATTAGAAAAAAGCGACCAAAAGAAAAAAGCTACACAATCCGCTTTTAGTGGAGGATTCGGTAATTTAAAAGCACCTCTACTAGAAATGACTACAGATATTGCATCCAGAAACACAACATTTGCAGATTTTTGCTCGCGATTGGAAGACAGTAAAAATACATATTCCAAGTGTAAATAAAATAATTCAATATAAACTTAATTTTTCAAATATGAAAAGCATTGAAATGCTCAATAAATCTCATTTTAATAAACTCAATTTTTTTCTCAACGCTCAACTTAAACATAAAAAATTTAAACAAGTCAATAAAACAGCAGGTTTTACCCTAATAGAATTGATGGTAGCCATGATTCTAGCAGTACTGGTAATTACACCATTACTAGGATTCATGATTAATATTCTCGATACAGATCGCAAAGAACAAGCCAAAATTAATTCCGAACAGGAAATTCAAACAGCTTTAGATTATATTGCTCAAGATTTACAACAGGCAATTTATATATATGATGCTGATGGAATAAAAGCTATAAGAAATCAGCTACTGGATTATAGTTCAAGCGATCGAGTCCCGGTTCTTGTTTTTTGGAAGCGTAAATTTGAGAAGGAAGCAATAGAACTGAAAAAAGTTACAAGTAGTAAGACAAAAAATGATGCTTTTGTTTATTCTTTAGTTACTTATTATTTGATACAAGATAACAAAACAAATGATGCAAAGAATATTTGGTCTAATCAATATCGCATTGCTAGATTTGAACTGAATGATGGGATTGAGCCCGATGATGAATATAATACTAAAGTAACTTCTGAATATATCCAGAAACCAGATCCAGGTTTTGCTAAATTTGATTTAAGTATTCAAGGAACCCTCGAACAAAAAATGAATGCTTGGAAAAAAGATGGTATCTATAGCAGAAGTCAAAGTGCTGATGTATTGGTTGACTATGTTGATTCAAGTCAAGGTTTTAAAACTATAGACTGCAAATCTATTTTTCCTAAAAGTAAAAAAAATAAAGATTCTCTCAAAGTTCCCGCATTAAATGGGGTTCTTAACAATGCTAGTTTCTATGCTTGTGTAGATATTGATAATACAACAGCAAAAATTTTCTTGAGAGGAAATGCATTAGCACGGATAGAGGAAAATAATTATGGCTATAAAGATGATGTCAAATCTTATTTTCCAAGTGCAAGCATTAATGTTAAAGGTCGAGGATTTATTGGTGTCGAATAAAAGTAAATAAACTAGATAATTTACTCTCACTAATAGCAAGTAATTAAAGATATTTATTACAATTCACTTTAATTATCTTAAAAAAAGAGATTATAGGCAATGAATAAAATAACTAATTTTCTTCATCATAACAACATAAATATAAAATATCATAACCAAAATATCATAAATCAGTTACTATTTGATTTAAAATCTGATAGTAAAAATCAGTTAAGTTCTGGTGGTTTTACAATTTTGGAAGTTTTAGTAGCTCTAGTAATTATAGGAATTCTCTCAGCAATTGTAGGTCCTAGTTGGTTTAGTTTTGTTAATCGACAACAAATAAATAAAGTTAATGATGAGATTTTAGCTGCACTACAAACAGCTCAAAGAAAAGCGAAAAAGACTAAACTTCCTTACAGCGTCAGCTTAACAACAGATACTAAAAATGGGAAAAAAGTAGCACAAATAGCTATTCATCCAAATGATTCCGAGCCGGATCAATATTGGGAAATTCTCGGTAAAGAAGTAGGTGTTGGTACAGAAAATATAATCCTAGGTAGTAATATTACCGACGAAAATAAATCTACTAAAACTATATCCTATGCAAATAAATATAATAAGACAAAACCACAAGCAATTACATTTAACCAAATTGGTGGTTTATCAGAATCAGAAATAAATGATGGGATAAAGATAGTTGTTGCTATACCTAAAGCAGGAAAATCAACCCAAGCCAGTGATGTTAAAAGATGTATAATTGTACAGACTATTTTAGGAGGGATGAGAACTGCAAAAGATACAGACTGTGAATAATTAAAATAGTATATAAAGTTTTATACAATAATATTTAAGAAAAGACACTGAATACAAAAATAACATCTATAGTCAATACTTGATTATAGATATTATTTTTAGTTAATGGTGCCATGGAAAATAAAACTTCTTTTCAAAATAAATTTGACAACAAGACAGATTTTACTATTGCTATTCCTACCTATAATGGAGAAAGTCGCTTACCAGGACTTTTAGATAAATTAAAACAACAAATTAACACTGAAGATATTAATTGGGAGATTGTTGTTATTGATAACAACAGTAATGATAACACCGCAAAAATTGTTCAAGATTATCAGAAAAATTGGCAATATAATTTTCCTTTGAAATATTGCTTTGAACCTAAACAAGGTGCTGCATATGCTCGTAAACGTGCTATTGATGAAGCAAATAGCGAACTTATTGGCTTTTTAGATGACGATAATTATCCAGTTTCAAATTGGGTAGAAAAAGCTCATAATTTTGCAAAAATACATCCTCAAGCAGGAGCATTTGCTAGTCAAATTCACCCAGACTGGGAAATAGAACCACCAGAGAATTTTCAGCGAATAGCTCCATTTTTAGCGATTACAGAAAGAGGTAATTTACCTTTATTTTACGAACCAAAAACAAAACTGCTTCCTCCTTCTGCAGGATTAGTTGTTCGTCGTCAAGCTTGCCTAGAAAGCATTCCAGAAAAACCTATTTTGACTGGTAGAGTTACAGGTAATATGCTCACCGGCGAAGATTTAGAAATGTTGTCTTATATTCAAAAAGCAAACTGGGAAATTTGGTATAACCCAGAAATGGAAATTTATCATAAAATACCCAAGTGGCGCTTGCAAAAAGAATATTTATTACCATTTTTTCGGGGTATAGGACTCAGTCGTTATGTCACTCGAACAATTAATATTCAGCCTTGGGTAAAACCACTTGCTTTTACTGCTTATATGCTGAACGATTTTAAGAAAATACTTCTACATCTATGTAAACATAGATTTAAAGTTAAAACAGAATTAGTAGCAGCCTGCGAAATGCAATTATTTGTTAGTAGTTTTGTTAGTCCTTTTTACCTTTGGAAAAATGGTTATTTCAATAAGTAAGCGTCCCAGGAAGAGAAGTCAGACAAGATCCGGGTTGATTTTTTAAGAATGACAGGGGAAGTGTAGGGGATGTGGGGGGAAATGCCAAAAAATATAAAGAGGTTTTAAAAATAGGATTTGATATCAAAAGTCAAAAGTATTAAACTCTCTCCCAAGGAATAAAAATAATATGTTTTTTAGCTATGGCTAAAACTTTTGCTATGTCATGGTTTGAAAGTGTGTAAAAAAATAAAGTATATTAGACGCTAATTGTAGTTAACCTAAACCTTCAATAGTTAACTATCAATAAAATTATCAGGGATATTCACCAGCACTGTATCTACCAAATTGGTGCATTTATCACGGTGGAATATCTGAAATGGGGAAATGTCTACACAAAGTTTCTTCTAGCAGCGGTTTTACAGTGCTAGAGGTATTAATTGTAGTTGTAATAATTGGAATTTTAAGCGCGATCGCAGTACCAAGTTGGTTATCTTTCCTAAATAATCGCCATCTTGACGTTGCTCAAGATCGAGTTTACTTTGCTTTACGAAAAGCCCAAAGTCAAGCCCAAAAAAATAAAGAAACTTGGCAAGCCAGTTTTCGCGAACAAAATGGTATTGTTCAATGGGCTGTACATCATGTTTCTGCGAACCCCTCTGGAATAAATTGGAATAGTTTAGATCCTAATATCCGCTTGGATAAAGAAACAACTCTACAACTACTTAAGGGTCAAGGTCTTAGACAAATTCAATTTGATTATCGAGGTAGCGTGAGAAAACCACCCTTGGGAAGAATTACTTTATCTGGAAAATATGGTGGAACAACTAAACGTTGTGTCTTTGTCTCAACAATATTAGGCGCAATGCGTAGAGCAAAAGAACGGGATAAACCCAATCGTAAAGGTGATTTTTGTTATTAGAAGGGAACAGGAAACAGAGAACATAAAACGGTTTTACGCGATGTTGTTATTATTTTTTTGAGACGTATTGTGGTACGTCTCTCATATCTCATCTCAAATAATTTTGAAATTTATATATTAGGTTATTGCGTGCAAAAACCACCAGAAATAATACAGCAGCACTTGATTATTTTTAGTCGCTACCCAGAAGCAGGGAAAACAAAAACTCGATTAATACCAGCTTTGGGTCCTCAAGGTGCTGCAAATCTTCAGCGTGAAATGACAGAGTATATTCTCTCAAAGGTAAAACAGCTACAAAAACAAATACCTTTATCACTAGAGTTACGTTTCGCTGGTGGTAATGCGCAATTAATGAAAGATTGGTTAGGTTCCGATATTGTTTACCAACCACAAGGAGAAGGCGATCTAGGAATGCGGATGGCGCGATCACTATCGGAAGCTTTTCAAAATGGAGCAGAAAAATCAATTATTATTGGTACCGACTGCCCTAGTATCGAACTGGGAATTTTGAAGCAGGCTTTTGAGCATCTAACAGACAAGGATTTGGTTTTAGGTCCAGCGATCGATGGTGGTTATTATTTAATTGCTTTGTGTCGATCAATTCCAGAATTGTTCGTAGATATTGATTGGGGAACCGAAAAAGTATTCCAACAAACTATGGATATTACAAAAAAACTCGATTTAGCTGTAGGTCATTTACCAACCTTAGCTGATATAGATCGCCCCGAAGACTTAGTAATTTGGGAAGAAATTCATCGCCAAAGGGGTAATAGGTAATTACAAAGCTGTCAGATATATATCCACTAAAATACCCAGGTTTTGGTCATTGGGGAGTGTCAACAATCTAATCCCACCAGTTCCCCAGAACCAGAAATTACTTCGCCTATAGCAAAAGCAGAAATTTCTTTTGACTGAAAATAACTAATCGCTCGTTCTGCACTCTCCGCAGGAACTATTAATACGAAACCAATACCCATGTTGAAAGTATTATACATGGCCTGGGAACTTACGGACCCTACATCTGCTAGCCATTGAAATACAGAAGGTACAGACCAACTATTGGGATCGATCTTAATTCCTTGGTTTCGATCCAAACAACGCGGTAAATTTTCTGGAAGCCCACCACCTGTAATATGAGCCATCCCATTAATCTTCAAACCAGATTTCCTTGCTCCCAAAACAGCGTCAACGTATATCTTTGTGGGGGTTAAAAAAACTTCTCCTAAACTTTTATTTCCTAATGATTCTGGACGATTGCTCCAAGAAAATCCCTGTTCGTCAATAATTTTTCTGACCAAACTCAAACCATTACTGTGTATACCACTGCTTTGAAGAGCAACAGCAACATCTCCAAGCTTCACTTGAGAACCGTCAAGCATCTCGCTCTTTTCAACAATTCCCACACAAAACCCAGCAACATCATATTCACCTCCAGGGTAAAAACCTGGCATTTCTGCCGTTTCACCTCCCAACAAGGCACAATTTGCTTGTTTGCAACCTGCAGCAATTCCAGAAACTACCTGCTGTAACTGTAATTTATCTAATTTTCCTGTTGCCAGGTAATCTAAGAAGAATAATGGTTCAGCTCCAGAAGTCAATACATCATTGACACACATTGCTACCAGATCTATACCCACGGTGTCATGTCGAGCGACAGCCTGAGCTATTTTCAGTTTTGTACCTACACCATCAGTTCCAGAAACCAACACTGGCTCTTGAAAACCAGTCGGTAATTGAAAACAACCACTAAAACCACCTAAACCGCCAATAACTCCAGGACGGTTTGTACTACGAACTAAGCTACTAATTTGTCCAACAAACTCTCTACCTGCTTCAACATCAACCCCAGCATCCCGATAATCCATTTTGAGCCCTATTAGCCTAAGCGTTTTTGCCCGCACTTATCAGCAAATCTTCTGAAGGGGTGCGCAACCCATTGAAATTAATTTTTGTTAATAAAAGTATTACTGTGGGCAGAGCGTAAGCACAAAGACGATATCTCACATTTATGTTTTACGCACGACCAACCACATGGAATATTTTTTCACTTCCAAGCATCAACCGTCAATTGATAATAATTTAAATTTTATTTAATACGGCGGATAACCAAAATCATCTTCATCTGGATAAATATATGAGCTAGAAACACTTGCCATCGCTACTTTCTGAGTTTCTGCTTTCGGTGGAGTTTTAGCAAAATCTTTGTATTCCTCAAAAGCTTGAGAAATCATCGCTGATTCTTCTGAATCAGAAGCAATTAAATATTGGGTGAGAGTCGCAATTGTTGGATGTTTGTAATCTACCGTTGAAGCAACTAAGACCGTATTAGTGGCGATTCCCCTTTCTTCACATTCGATAATCGGAGAAAAAATTCCATGGGCATGGAACAATGGACCTTTAGGTATCCAGGGCTGTTGACGATATCCAGCATAAGCTTTTTCTAATTCGGCAATAAAACCAGTACTGGGTTTACCTTGTTGATATTCACAATAAGCTTTACTGAAGCTAGCTCCTGCGGCACCACTAAGAGTAAGTTGTAATGGAGTTTTATGTAGAAATTTTTTATTTTCTCCCACAAGGAAGACTAAATAACGCGTGAAAGTTTTAAACCTGAGCTTATCTGCTAGAAAAGCATCGTAATTTTCCTTGAGGGTACCAAGTTTGACTCCTGTTTCCCTATCTTTAACAGATAATGGTCCTCGACGCACTAGTACTAATTTTGGAGTTGCTGTAATAAGTACATTTTCAACCCCAGAACTGAATTCATGCTCCACCTCTTGCCAGTTATCGTCTGGTTGAAAGTCTACGGAATGGGCATTATCAAGCTTAATTGCCAAACCATGATGTTGTATGCCATCTTTGCCGTATCGAGGATTTATCATCTGACACCAGGGAATTACTCGAGAAGGCAGTGCATTATATTTCTCATCGTCAAAATCGAATTTTGCAGATGCTTTCATCTAAAATCCTCCGGTAGTTTGAGAACCGCGCCTGTGTGCAGCGCAGTGAAAAGTTGACAAGGCTTAAACCTTGTTGTATTCGAACAGAAGCCGCTATTGAAGTGGCGAACAAGAATATAATCTTGTTTTTTTGCTTGCAATTGTTACTGTTCATTTACAGTGATATTAGCCAAAGGTGACGTCAAGGCCTAAAGTCTTGTAAAAACTGTACGTATCAAACAACAGTTACATTTCAAGAATCACCTTAATTCCACGATTGGGGACATATAACTTTTTAATTAAACTCTATTCTTCCGTGAAGCGATCGATAGTGCAATAGTTTTTAATTAGTACTCTAGATTCATTGACTTTTACAAATCCACTGTTTTCGGTCCTTAAATACCTCAAATATAGTATTGGCAAGGTTCTGGGGATACAAATCAATATTTTTTTATGTTACATTTGCCCCTTGATTTATATTTTTTTATATTTTTTTATCCCCAATCATCCCTCCAAAGACTGATACCCTTTCAAGCCAAGAGTGATACAAATAGTAAACGCTAACTCTTTTTCACAACAACTTAAAGCGTTTCGTTACACTTTAATCTTGTTAAAAAGGAAAGTTTACACTAATAGCAAACTAAGCGTAAACTGCAAAAACAGTTCAACTAAACCGTAAAGTTCTTCCCATATGCCTGAGGAAGAAAATTTTTCGTCTGTGCGGTTTATAACTCTAAATATTTAGTGCCCCGTCAATAACTTTGGGGCACCGGTAAATCTTTATCAAAGACTTTTGCTTTATTGGTCAATGCCTGCTTCCAACACTCAAATCACCCAGAGTGAGTACACTAGAAAACACAATGTTCGACAAAAAGTATTGTGACTAACCTTGTACAAAATGGCTAGGCAAACAGCTAAACAAGATAGCTTAACAGAATATTTGACAAAAATATTTCATAGTCAGCAACCCAGCTGCTCTATCATTTTTTGTCTAATTTCTGTGACTGATATATTGACAATCTTGCTTTGAAGAATTTAGTCCAAACAAGAAAATAAATTAATTCTATCAGGCAAATAAGGTTGCAGATAGTTCCCTGTTGAATCAAAAGAGTTAAATCAAAACAAAGTAAAGCGAAACTAGTCTAATACCAATTTTTTCATAGATATGTTAATAGAATGGTGGTGATGTGTATTATTACTGACTTTAAGTAAACCCTGATGATCTAATTAGGTCTCTTTAGGAAATCAGTAGTGTATTTGTAATTGAAGTGTAAGTCAGTCGAATTACGATCTATCTCTTACTCCTAATCATGAAGTCTTGAAGTAAACACTTGCGTGCCAATTATGACCAATTTTAGTTCATAAAAGTGAAACTAATCAAAGTGTTACCATAAAGGGAGCAACAAGAATCGATAAAGAACGTTATTATTCTTATTCTACAAATTAGATAGATGTTTTTGATATTGATACACAATTTTTCCTGTCACTTCCGAAATACTTAGACCATCTGTTTGTAATTCCACAGCATCTTCTGCTTTTCGTAAAGGAGAAACTGTACGAGTACTATCCTTCCAGTCACGTTCTGCAATGTCTTTTTCTAATTGTTTTAAATTAATTGAAGACAGACCTTGTGTCTCGTAGTCAAGTTGACGACGACGAGCGCGCTCCTTAACAGAAGCTGTGAGAAATATTTTTATTTCTGCATCGGGGAAAACATGAGTTCCAATATCTCTACCTTCAGCAACTAAGCCACCTTTCTTTCCCCAATTTTTTTGTTGTCTGACTAATGATTTCCGTACAGATGTTTGAGCCGCGATCGCCGAAACATTTGCTGTTACTTCAGGAGTACGAATCACTTGAGTCACATCATTTCCGTCAATCCAAACTTTGACTGGTGATTGTAAATTGGAAGTCGGGGTAAGTTCAATCTCATACTTATCGGCTAATTCAGCAATTGCGCATTCATCATCGAGAGTAATCCCTCTTTGTAGCACTAACCAAGTCATTGCCCGATACATTGCTCCTGTATCTAAATACACTAATTCTAGCTGAGCAGCAACTTGACGAGCAACGGTAGATTTACCTGCTCCAGCAGGTCCATCAATGGCGACTATCGGCTGACGATCGCGCAAGATAACGTTATCAATTAGACGAGTAGAACCAATTCTAGTTGCGATCGCGAGCATTCCTTTCTCCTTAACTTTTTCTATTGGCATTAAAGTAGTCGGTTCAACCAATTCGATATATTCAACAGATAAAATGCTGACCTTTGCCAACTCTTGTTGCACTAAAGCGATAAGTCTGCTACTATTTTTTTCCCCGGCACAAAATGCATTCTTAGCTTTTTGCAAACTGCGATATATAACCGTTGCTTGCTCTTTCTCGGACGCATTCAAATATTGATTACGGGAACTTAAAGCCAGACCATTAGCTAAGCGTACTGTGGGACAGGGAACAATTTCCACAGGCAAATGTAAATCAGCCACTACTTTTTGGATTGTAGCCAGTTGCTGAAAGTCTTTTTCACCGAAGTAAGCACGGTCAGGCGAAACCAAGTTAAAAAGCTTGGTCACGATCGTCGCTACGCCGTGAAAATGTCCTAGCCGAGAACGACCACACAAGCCAGATATCATAGCAGATGGCGGAGTAACTTGTGTAACTTTAGACCCTTTTATATTCTTCAAAGGTACTCCCATTTCTTCCGGAGTTGGTGCAAAAATGGCATTAACTCCGAGTTCTTCGCAAATTTGTGCATCCTGCTCTAATGTACGAGGATAGCGTTGATAATCCTCATTCGGTCCGAATTGCAAAGGATTGACAAAAATACTGACAATTACAGTCCTGTTTTCTTGTCGTGCCTTCCTTATCAAACTCACATGACCCTCATGTAATGCTCCCATGGTTGGGACTAAACCGATCGCAGTTTGGAACCAGGTACTAACTTCTGCAAGTTGTCCTTCCTCTGAATGCAAAAAGTTTGTTGCCAAACGTTTTTGTTGAGCTACATAACAGCGTAAAGCTGTAACACTCGTCAGCAAGCGCACAAATAACCCCTAGTTATAATCTATCTATTCCCCGTTAGTTTATAAAATTTGAGCGAGAATGCCATCAATATAAAATTTACAAACAGTTGAGTTTGTGTAGTTTATAAGTGGTTCATTGGCTAATTGGTTACCTTAAAATTAGGTATAGATTTATTTATGAATTGCTCCATAAGCAGTTATCAGTAGTGGTTGGTTTTTCCCTGGGGGTGTTCATTTCAGGCTGAATTAACTTACTTTATAGATTTGTTCTTAGGTCTTCGAACTGGATCTGGATACTTAGCCAAATAAGCTCTAGTTCATACCAAATAATTTCGAAAAACTAAGATTTATTGCTAATTTTATATAATTTTAAGGTTTAATGAATTTTTTTTTGCGTGACCCTTACTTACTGAACGCCAAAGGAACAATCGTAAAGAATGTTATTTTCATGTATTTACAAAATAAAATTTCCTAAAACCCTTGCTTGGCTTGGGATTTAAGCCACAGAAATAAAAATAAAAGAATAATTAAAATAGCAAAAACAGGGATCTTAAATTAAAAAACCCCTGTTTAAGAAATATATAGATGCAGTTAAAAAGCAGCAAACGACTATAAGTAATTCTACCTATTGATTACTTCAACTCTTACCGGTGCAACGCCACTACTAATCATTCGCAATCTTCTTGCTGCTCCAGCAGAAACATCAATGATTCGACCCCGAATGAAGGGACCTCTGTCATTGATTCTTACTACAACAGAGCGCCCATTACGGGTATTAGTAACTCGAACTCGCGTTCCAAATGGGAGAGAACGGTGAGCGGCTGTTAAACCTTCAGGATTATACCTTTCACCGGTAGCGGTGCGATTACCGGAACCATCGTAACCATACCAAGAAGCCCAACCTCTTAGAATTCTTCCCCTTCTTGCTCGGTTCCGTCGATTCCTTCTTTTACGAATATGATGACCGACAATCTTAGATTTATTTTCTTCTCCGACAACCTTAACTGGTTCCCTTACAGGTAAATTTTCAACTTTGTTTACTGGTGGAGCATAACCAATTAATCTCCGTAAGCGATTGGTTATTTGTAGTGCATCTTCTGCTAAATTTTTTGTACTGCCTGCTAAAACAGTATATTGATCAATTTCTACTAGCTTGGAATCGCTAGTTTTGATGGCAAAGATATCGTTTTTATAGTGTTTGACAAATGAACTTTTATTTTGTCCTAATTCAGCAGATGCTAGCTTTTTCTCACCTTTCCAATTAACTGTAATTTTACTGGCATCTGTATTTGTATGAACTAACTGATTAATTCGTTCTGCTAATAAATTAGCTTTATGAATTGGATCGTTAGTTTGTGTCTGAGAGAGACTGGCTATTGTTTTTACAGAAGTATCTGAAATATTACTGGGTACTGCTGATGATTGACCTAAGAAAGTAAGAACAGGAATTTGGCGAATGTAAATTGTTGCAGCATGTCGTCCTTCCAACTTATGAGATACCACTTGTGTGACTAATTTTTTTGCTGCACTTGGTTCAATTTGAGATTCATTCCCAACCAATTTCGCCTCAATTGGTGATGCTGACCGATTATTAATAACATTTCCTTTAGTTGTTTGAGCGCGACCAAGTCTTGGCGTTCCCAATATAGTCGCGAACATAGCCACTAAAATCCAAAAATAAAAATGTTTTTGATTCATGCGTCCGAATGTTAATCCACTCAAAGAACTGAAGTTTGATTTTTCCGGGACGTTACAAGACAGACGTAACTAAATTCCCCTTGTCTCGAACTCGTTCTGTTTTTACTTTCCGTTATTAACTGCAACAGACTAACACGAATTGTTAAATTTGGGGATCGGCAATTTAGCGTAAACTAGGGTTAATTTATCAATTTCAAATTTAATTTTCAAGAATAAATCCTTCTTCCATAGGGGTTTTAGGTTTTGACTATTTTGATGATAAAAAAAAACAATGTTAATTGATTATTAACAAACTTTGACATTTAACTTGCCAGTTAAGTATTAGGCTTTTAGGCTGTCATAATTGGTGTCATATGTAAACCTGTAAACACAATTCATAAAAAATATAAATAAGTTATTAAAAAGTGGTTATTCGCTGTTTGAAAAGCTGGAAAAATACTGAAATTAACATATAGTTATCGAACGTATATAGTTCTCATAAATGAGTTCATAATCCTTTGACATCAATAGAATCATGCTTGAAAGCACTTTCTTCGGGGCTATCTTCAAAATGACCATGGCAACGAAAAATGATGTGTGAATTAGGTTTGCATTTTGATGCGATTTGAGTACAAAATTATATGTGTGATAATTAAAATGTACTTAAGTATCAATTCAACACTATAGAAATATAGAGTTATAAAATTAAGCGTAGCAAGATCGGAAAATTAAATTTTAATTAAAGCTTAGATAAAGTTTTTATGAAAGAAAAACTGTGTCTACAAATGATATTTGTTGATTTTTGGTTCCGAGGGGAATACTCAGAGAAAACTCTACAAAAATAATATTTTGATGTTCGCGATTAATACAATTTATTTGTTAGTTGGATGGTTGTGAGAGAAGATTTACAAGTACTATCATCATTGCAATCTATCGTAGAAGATTTACATTGCCAATATAAGTCTCTGCAAAAAGGTGTAGTTGCAAATTATATACCGGAACTGGCAAAAGTAAGTCCTGATTTATTTGCTGTTTGCTTGGTGACTGTAGACGGTGAAGTTTATCAGATAGGCGATCGCGATCGATTATTCACAATACAATCGATTTCCAAAGTTTTTACCTATGGTCTTGCTTTAGAAGATCGTGGTAGAGACGATGTTTTGACCAGGGTGGGTGTAGAACCGACAGGTGATGCATTCAACGCGATTATTTTAGACGAACAATCGAAACGACCTTATAACCCAATGGTGAATGCTGGTGCGATCGCCACCACCAGTCTGATTAAAGGTGCAGATGCAACAGAACGTTTAAACAGATTGCTAGAAATGTTTCGGCGATATGTTGGTCACGATGTGTTTGTTGACATTTCTGTTTTTACTTCCGAACGAGCTACGGGACATCGCAATCGGGCGATGGCTCACTTGATGCTCAATTTTGGTATGATTCAGCCCAATATAGAAGAGTCTTTAGATCTTTATTTTCAGCAGTGCGCAGTCATGGTTAATTGCCAAGATTTAGCAGTAATGGCAGCGACCCTTGCAAATAAAGGTGTTAATCCTATTACCGGTAAGCGGGCTCTTCAAAGTACCTATGTCAAAGATATTCTATCGGTGATGTACACCTGTGGGATGTATAACTTTGCGGGTGAATGGGCTTATAAGGTTGGTTTGCCAGCAAAAAGTGGTGTTTGTGGGGGTATTATTGCTGTGGTACCAAACAAGATGGGTATTGGAGTATTTTCACCATCACTTGATCAAAGAGGTAATAGCGTTCGAGGAGTAAAGGTTTGTGAAGAACTATCTCGTATATTAGGTTTGCACCTGTTTGATTGTTGCGATACTTGATAAAGTGAGTTCGGGTCTTATGCACTCTTTGAAGGGACTTTATATCAAATGATAGAAAGTCCCCAAGTCATCTGAAGTTTTAGAAAGGCGAAAGCTTAAATAATAAACTGCTTCTGACCCAATTGCCCGGGATTAATGTTATCTAGGACTGCAAGAGTTTTAAACTGTCCAGAATCGTCGTCGTCACCAAATGGGTTTACTTGTACTTTTGTACCCGAACCACTGCGAACAAATTTGACAGAATCGTCGAAATCAAAATCATCCCCATCGTCGTCACCAATAGAACCTTTGAAAATGTTGCTTAAGTCGATGCGATCGCTACCAATTTCAAAGTCTTTAATTGTGTCAACCCCTCCATTGAGGTTGTTATAAACAAAGGTATCAGCCTCACTACCACCAGTGAGGACGTCATTTCCATTACCGCTGTCTATAATGTCTTTGCCATCACCACCTTGAATCAGATCGTCTTGAGGTGTTCCAATAAGTCTATCTGCAGCATTTGTACCAACAATTATTTTACCAGAAATTTGCGGGTTGGTTGGAGTGGTTGGAGTGGTTGGAGTGGTTGGATCGCCCTTAGCTTCAAACTCGATCTGCAAGCGTGGTGCTGTTTTTCCTTCAGCAGAGTTAAAGTCAACGCCATTACTATCAGTTGGCAAGATTGCCCAACCAAAATTACTTTGTGGATTACTCTGCCATGCTTTGAGACTATCAGTAACATCAACTGACAGCAAGCCTTTATCAATATTACCGGTGATAGCATCAGCTTTGCTAGCTGCTTCTACATCATTAGCTTGAATACCGTTATTTAAGCTTCCCCAGGTATCCTTATCAGACCAATCCTGGAGCATACGGTGAAATTCGATGCTATCGCCGCGATTTGTCACTTCCAATTCCAGCTTGGCAGATTTAATCTTAGCACCAGAAGAGATTTGTCCGGCTTGGTCGCCAAAAATATCTTCGAAACGCATCAAACTCTGCACAGAACCGCCTCGATCTCTGCCGTCAACATTGAGGGAACTAGCACTGGAGTGATTTCTATTGCCTGAGCTTTCCTGGATATATGTATCTAGCGTGCCAGTGTATCCATTTAGACCCTGCTGGAAGCTTATCTTGGAAATTGTGGGAGGAACTGGATCGGTTGCGGTATCAACATCAACTGTAAATTTAGTCGAGGCGAGCTGATTTCCAGCGAGGTCAGCAATTTTTGTCGTACCGTTATTAATTGCGATTTCGTAATTACCATCAGCGAATCCATTACCAGTAGATTTGAGGGTGACCAAATCTTTTACCGCATCATAACTGAAGGAATAGTCTTGGGGTGATACTAACTGTCCTCCCTTAGTAATAGTAAATGCTTCGCTAGTGACACTCTTGTCATCAACACCATCACCAGTATCCTGAAGCTGGAATTGGAATTCTCCTGGAGTTCGATCCAATTTGAGCGCATTGTTGGCTGGATTAGAATCATTGGGACCGTTATCGACGGGAGATGTCAGCGCCAGTGTCGGAGCGGTTGTGTCAGAGTTAGAAGTCTCGTCATCTGTAATGGAAAAGCTATCGATAATTGAGCCGTCATCAGCAGCGATATAGTCGATGGTAAGCTTATCAGGAGTAACTTTAATGTTGGAAAAACCGAATTCCGATGCAGGGTTAGTATCTTGGGTATATCCAGCAGCCATAAAGGGAAACTTGCTAAAAGAACCACCACGCAGTGATTTACCACCCATCCCAGAAACAACTTGGACTAGACCTGCACCTTTGGCATAATCTTTATCACGGTCGTTGACGTAAGTCGCTTTACCATTTTTCTGACCGGTCAACGGTAAACTCCAAGCGTAAGTATGGGAATGACCTGTCAAGTAAAGATCTACTCCTGCGGCTTTCAACCTCGGTACGACTTGCTGATAATAATTATCACCAGGGTTTTCTGGTTTATCTGGCACTCCAGCGACAGGATGATGAGCAAAGACGATCTTCCATTTGGCATCAGAGGCTGCTAAATCCTTCTCCAACCAATCTAGCTGACCATCAAGACGAGAAGAATCCTTCAAACTATTACTATCGAAAGTAGCAAAATGTACGTCGCCATAGTCGAAAGAATAATTGTGTTCTGGACGTTCGCTAGAAGGAAGTTGAGCAGTACTGGTAACGCCAGCAACGGGAATCGGATTGGAATAGTTGTCTTCTGAAGGACCACCACCATCAGTTCTAATATCGTGGTTACCATAACTCAAATAGTCTATATGAGAACCCATCCATTTTGCCGCTTCCGGATTAAGATCTGGATCGAGGCGAGCATCTGATTCTAAGTGGGATCCACCGTTATAAACGTTATCGCCTAAAAGAATCGAAAAGTCAGGGTCCATCTGATTAATCCGACCCTGTACCCCACGGAAGCCATTTATATTTTTGGTGTAAGCAGAATCACCATAAGCAGCGAAAGAAAAAGAACTCTTATCGCCTACCGGTAAACGAGTACGAAACTTATTTTGGAAAGTTTCGATTACTTCTCCATTTTGATTGAGATGTTTGACGCGGTATTCATAGTCGGAATCGAACTTCAGACCATCAATCTCTGTGAAATGGTTAACACGGTTACCAGTACCGGTATTAATTTTTTGTACTTGAGGGGCTGCAATCCAAGATGCTGAAGAATTATCAGGGCGATATTCAACTAAAAACGAATCTTTAACACTGCTGTTTTTAGGAATAGTTTGCCAGAGAACTTCTACTTGGTCTGTTTCACTTCCAGCATAGCCATCGAGGGGAGCATCACCAAGTTGTAAATAAGGGTTATGGTTAATCTCGTATTGAACCGCACCGGTGGGATTTCCAGGATTTCCAGGATCGCCACCACCACTAGTTGTAAGTCCCAAATCAAAACTGATATCACTACTACTAGCCTTACTTTGATGAATTTCAACAGCGAGGACGTTATCACCCTGGCGTAGAAGACCTGAATCGATCACGCTTTTGATAAACGTGTCCTCATCAGCACCACTGATAGCAGAGGAGGCAGCGGTAGAATAATTTATATCGCCACTGGGCATGTTGCTTCTGAATACTTCAGTGCCGTTTAAATAGACTACAGCACCATCATCTCTTAATAAGCTTAAATCTAATCCTTGTACACTTTTAGGATCCTCAACCTGAAAATTTTTCCGAAAATAGCTAGTAATATTCTTGTTTCTACTATTAGAACCAAAGCCCAGGGTGGTTTTTTCATCACCATCTCCATAGCCAAGCTGAGCTTCGCCAGTCTTCCAATTATTGTCATTGAAGTCTAGATTACGCCAAGTCGTACCTTGATTAGAACCGTCATCTAGGTACTTCCAAGTTGAGCCTTTTTGAATTAAAGATGCCATTTATACACCCTCTCGGCTTTAAACCCTACAGATGAAATGGCTTTTATATTAGTTTCACATAGTGACAAACAAGGAACATATTGATGAAAAAAGAGTAAATCGCTAATAAAAATGGTGATATCACAATTTTTGACGACCTATTAATCTGTAAATCCAAGCATCGATGTAAAATTCGATCTCAGCGTCTAATTTCTTTAAAGCGTTCTTTTGCTTCCTTAAACGCTTGTTCCATTACGGATTGAATTTTTTTTGGATCGGGTTTCTTCCCACCCATTAAGTCACCAAAGTAAACGCAAACACCTTCCCCTAGAGCCCAAGTATAAGCAGCTGCCCAAGATGCAGCGATTACACTGCCAAAACCAGGGATAAATTTAATTAACTCTCGTCCCACTGCTTGTGCAATAAAACCCCCTGCGATCGCACTCACAATACCTCCAGCTTGAGATGGATTAAGGGTTTGCCCGTACAAATTACCTAAAATTCCTACCATAGATACTTGCAAAGCCGTAAGTACTGGCATGGTAGCAAAAGGTAATGGAACAGCCGCAAGGGTCGCAGCGATGATGGCAAATGCTAACATGTAACGTCGCCCTACATCGCGGTAAAGAGTGCCAATTTCTTCTCCTGCTTCTCGTTCTAGTAACTGATAAATAGCAGCAGCTTCAGCTTCAGGTAGTAGTTCTGCTAGGTTATCTCTGAAGTCTTCTAAGCCATAAAACACTGGATCGAAACCATCTTCTTCCAAGGTAAAGTCAATCATTACCGAGCGATCGCATATTCCTGTAAAAGCTTCTTGAAGTGCAGCAAATGTCCGTTTTACTTCTTCAAAATCCGGTGGATGTTGGGGATGATTATCGACTGTGGGAGGGTAAACTTCATGCAAACAAGTAACTGCTAATAGACAAGGAATATCTGGGTACTTCTGGCGTAATTCTTGAGCTATTTGTTGGAGGGAATCTGTTGCAAAATCATTAATTTTGACAGTAATAATTAAAATTCTGGCACCGCGACTTGGCTGCTGTAAATCTTCAGTAAGTTCCTGAATAATTGACTGAGTATTTTGCTTGACATCCCCAATCCCAACTGTATCAGTAAAAATCAGCAAGGGTAAATCATCTGAAGGGTAGGAATAGCGTCCTGTGTGCTGGGTGTAGGGTCGAAATCCTTGACCAATAATTTCAGCAGAAACACCTGTAATTCCACGTACTATGGAGCTTTTACCTGCTTGGGGCTTACCAATCAAAATTGCTTCTGTTGTTGGTAATTTAGTTCTAACCGACTCCAAAATTTCTGCCACTTGAGCTTCATTTACCCTAAACCAACCAACAGCACTTTGTGTAACTTGTTCGAGGGGCAACAATTGCATTAAACTTGCAGTAGTCTTGTCCCAAATACTTGACATACGATTTTTCCAGGAATCTTTTCCTGAATCACCTGTCTGAGTGTGAGTAGATTTATTCGATTGCTGAGCATCGATTGATGAATCCTCAGGATCGCGTTTCTGGGTCATAGAAATTTTGCAGGAAATCGCAACAATTTGTCGGCAGTCTAACTGCTTCTAATTTTACCCGCGATTTAAGTCTTCGGAATTTTACGAATCAAGCAAATGTACCTAACTTTAGAGCAAGCTTTTGAATTTATAAGTACATCATCCTCAACAAGCCCGAAACCTGAGGCTGTAGTTGAAGCATTGCTTGAACGAGAAAAAATAACCAAACAAGCAAAAGAACGTTATAAATATTCACAATTACTAGGAAATTGGCGTTTAGGTTTTACCACTGGAACTAAGAAAATTAAGCGCCAAGGTGGGGTTATTCTAGGAGCAGGAAAGTTTTTGCCAAAGTGGGTTAATATTCAAATTTCCTATTCTCAAGCAGAGTCCGAGCAAGAAAAAGGAAGAGTAGAAAATTCTGTAGAATTAGGACCCCTAAAGATTATTCTTACAGGTCCTGTTCTATTTTGGGAGAACAGAAATATTCTTGCTTTTGATTTTACCCGAATGCAACTATATTTCTCTGGGCTCAGGATCTATCAAGGCTATATTCGGGGTGGAAAAGAACGCGAAACGAAGTTTTACCAACAAAACTTAAAAGAGCAAGCATTTTTTACGTATTTCTTGGTACAGAAGAATTACATAGCCGCCAGAGGTAAAGGCGGTGGTTTAGCATTGTGGACTGCAACAGGTACTTGAAATGACGCTTACCTGCTATCTGTCAGCCATTAAGAATGCAGATGTATATATTTAAGTGCCTAAATGGCATACGATATGTGATTCCATTATTTTATAATCATTAATAAATATCTCTTGCGAGTCAGATCTAATTGCCTATTGTCGAAATTAATTCTTATTCGCTTCCTTGCTAGTTCAAGAAAATCACAGCGAAAAAATATATCTACAAAATCTTTATTTTCAGAAAATGAGAATGGAGATTAATTAGTTATTTGTTTATTCATGAGTAGAGGTCGATCGCTTAGACGCGCTTAGCAGCGTTCGGCTTGCCGCGTCGTTCATCCGCAGGATGCGTCCAAGAACGCGCTACGCGAACACGCGCATGCCTGAGGGGCACCGGAGGTGAACGGCTTATCGCACCCATTAAAAGAATAGATGACGGCCTGTATTCAATTCAAAATAACAAAAATAAATAATAAATAAATACGAAATTAGGAATTTCTATAAATGACTCAAGTGAATCAATCTTCAAGAACCCTAGAAACAATAGGGACTGAAAACTCTATTCAAGTACCTAATTCTTTTGCTGAAGCTGTTTTGGAAATCAAAAGTTTAGCAGTCAAAGAAATACATAAACAAACAAAAAAACAAAAGCTTTACTATCACAACTATGCCCATGCAAGTGCGGTACAGGAGAGAGCAACAAAAATTTATCAAGAAATTTTACCCTTTTGGGATCTAATTTTCCAAAATACTTCTTCCCCCGATCCAATTCGAACCAAGCACATTATAGATATATGTGCAATATCACATGACATGGTGCAAATTTTTGTTCCAGCTTCAAGTTTTCAAGCTTCTAGAAAGAGGGAAACTGGTGTCAGTGAAAATGCCACAATCATAAAACTCATTAATTATATACAAGAAATAAATAATAAATATTCTCGAAAGTATCCCAACCGTACTCCTTTATTTACTAATTCAGATTTACAGGTTATTCGTAAAGCAATAAATGCGACTGTTTGCATGTTTGATGTTAGTGATAGTTCCGCTTACCAACCCGAGCTTTATAACCCAGGAAATGAAGTAGATATTGTTGCTAGAGTTATTGCCTTATCTGACTTAGGCGGATTAGGAATAGAAGGAATTAAACAATATTTTGCAGAAGGAATTTTATTATTTTTAGAAGATAATCCAGATGCGATCCCACTAATCCAAAATTTATCTGCGAATAATTACAATTATCATAGCTTATTAAAAGAATCGTCTGAAAATCTCAGACAAATTTTGCTGAGGAGGGCAAAATTTCAAATCGATTTTGCCAAAGGTCGCGTGGCAAGACTGGATAAAGAGTTGCAAGGTTTGCCCCCTGAAGTAATATCAGTTTTGAAAAGTAATGTATTTATATATCTTAATGAACAAACAATTGAAGAAATAGAATCTATTACCCCCACAGATGTTGCTACAAGGCTAGAAGAATTAATGAAATTTTTTGATTTGGAAAAGTATGCTGCAACTCTACTGTAGTAATCATCAAATAGTTTTCACAAATCAATTATTAAATTAATTATTAAATCAGTTAATAAATCAATAAATATAAATCAATCTATTTTGCTTGCTGTGAGCTTACAGTTGGCAGTCACAAATCATAAATTTAAAAAGTGAAGCGAAATAAAAATGAAATCTTAACGCCTACAAGAAAGTAAACAATCAACGTATTCTATTATAGACCAAATAAAAAAGCCTCCCGATTATTGGGAGGCTTTTTCTATTCAGTTTCAGTTAAACCTATTTCAGTTAAACCTAAAATATTAACCGTTGATAGCAGGAGCGCTTACAGCAACGGGAGCTACTTCACCTGCAGCCAAGTCTAAGGGGAAGTTGTGAGCGTTGCGCTCGTGCATTACTTCCATACCTAAGTTGGCACGGTTGATGATGTCTGCCCAGGTGTTGATTACACGACCGCTAGAGTCGATTACAGACTGGTTGAAGTTGAAACCATTAAGGTTGAACGCCATGGTGCTGATACCTAAAGCGGTAAACCAGATTCCTACTACAGGCCATGCTGCTAAGAAGAAGTGTAAA
>NZ_LMTZ01000122.1 GCF_001456025.1 Mastigocoleus testarum BC008 | reverse complement strand
AACAACTCGAGAATTTTGGAACACTGCGAGAAGCCATGGAGCATGTCTTGACTTTAGCGTCCTAGCTAACCTGGCGGTTGCTATAGTATTCAATAAAAAGGTATTCTCTGTGGAAATTTTCTTGCATAGATTAATCCAACCTGTTTTGATCGGACTTATACGAATGGAATAGCAAACATTTAGTCTGCAAAAACTAAGCCTAAAGTTGAGGCGATCAACACAAATGCAAAATTTATAGTCCATACAGCTTGAAATGTTTTTCCTCATTTTTAGAATTTTTATCTAGGATATAATTCAAGGCTGCGGAAATAGTAGTAACTTGATTTTTAGCAGCTAAATACCAGATAATGTTTCTGCATTCACTGTGACGTCTTCCACTCTCGATCCAAAAACTTACAGGGGAAAACAAAAAGGATGATAGTCAGTCAAATTGATTGCAATTTTCGATGAAATTGACATCAATAAATAGAACGATTGAACTCTTCCTACACACCTCTCAAAATATCTGGTATTCGACCAGATAAGCTCACTCTTAAGTTAGCAGTTAAGCGTTTAATGATAGATTCCCAAAATCATCCATTGAACAAAATTTACTCTACTCTTTCCATTGCTAATCAAGAGATAATTGTCAAAATTAATGTTGTTTTTTGACCTTCTTGCCATTATATAGCTTGTACGGTTTCTCTTCATAACTTTGTTTGTTAATGATTATTAAACATGAAAAACAAATATATAAAAAGTCCATAAATAACGATAAATGTGCATATATTATTGCCTGTATCTCATCCGCAATTATATTTAAATATTTTATTACACTTATATTTATGATATTTTTTTGTCGTTTCGTAAACTTAAATATTTTTTATATAATCATTGTTTCTACGCATTTACTACTAGTGGCTTATAGGTCTGTTCTTCTTAATCAAAAACTAAGGTAAATTTTTAAAAGGTTAACGAATAACATTATTTGTTTTTATTTATTATTATTAATGAGCAGCTTAAATAAATTGACAATATTTTTCATTCTTACTTCCAAGCCATAAATTTAGAATAAAGATAATACTAAAATAAGCTTATTAAATAATAAATTAAATATAGCTGTGTATTGCAGTTTATCTCAATATAAATCTTCGGAAGTACTTGTATACAATAACTTGAGGCATTTATTACATCACTTTCAGTATTTTTGTCTTTTAGCATAAAAACAAATTATACACACCTTCAAGCAGTACATTAAAGAAAGTATTTAATTTGATTTTTTTTAAGTAGTAAGCGAAAATACTTATGGATTTATGGCTATGTCACTCTAACAAAAGACCATGATAAATCTGCATCTACAGGCTATAGGAAAAGCGGAAGAGATGATAGACTACACAAATGTTTCTCGATGTGTAGCCCAATTGCAAGAATTTATCGCTCTCCACCCAGAAGCTAATGAGGTAAGAAAAGCATTAGCTGTTAAGCTTGTTTATCAAGGCTACTTTTACGAAGAAATACAGACAATCTTAGGTGTATCCCCTAGTTCTCTGCAATTTTGGAAAACATCTTATGAAAAATATGGAATAGACGGGTTACGCTTGCAGGATAAAGAAGCCCAAAAAGTACTAATAAAAATATCCCAAAAACTAAAATTAAACGACTTAATCGATCTATTAAATGGCAAATACCTTGCACTACGCATTCCTAATTATTACCCAGTTCGAGAAGCAAAGAAAATTAGTCAAGAACTGATCGAAGAAAAAACTTTAGAGCGTTATAACAGAGCGCCAGATGTAGGAGTACAAAGAACTGGAATTACTTTCTTTGAAACTAGTTGTTCTGTAGAAATGCTCAAGCGTTATTACGAACAAGCTCAAGTTTCGATTCAAGCTCTTCGAAAAACCTGTTTCCCTCATTTGTCACCCCTCGATAAACTCAGGTTAGAGTTACAAGAAATCTGGGTACCGGGCGCTCATATTGAAAATATCCATAATCAAACGATGTTGGTTGGAGTTGGTCGTGTATTTGAGGATAACTTTGAATTACCACCCCACCAAGATGTTTTTGCACGGGATATCTCGGATGTTGGTATTCCTCCGGCTCATCCCTTCGATAACTTTGTTACTCAGTTGTCTGCAAACATTTATTTACAAACTCCTAAATCTGGAGGTGAGTTAGAGGTTTGGGAACTAAAGCCGTCTATTCCTGCACGAGAAGCAATTCGCGATCAAGAATATAAATATGAGGGGATCCTCGATCGCAACAGTTTACCAAGTGCAACATTAAAAATTAAGCCAAAAGTTGGGGAATTGATTCTATTTGATTCTGGAAGAATTCATGGTGTTCGCCCTTGTCAAGATGGTCCGCGAGTTTCTATGTCTATGTTTATTGGATATCGTTCTAGGGAAAAGCCTTTGACATATTGGAGCTAGTAGTTTTTTTCATTATAAATTTCTCAATGCGTATTTATTTTTATTCAGGCATCGGTTAAAAAAATCCGAGCAAATTTTCTTGATTTCATAGGATTCGAGTGATGTAACCCCAACATTATTTTCAATCATCAGTAAAGCAAGGGTTTCTCCATCGATAAGGATTATCCGGTTATCAATTCTTGAAACAAAGTCTTTAGCTTCCTTGGTAAATGTTGCTGTTGTGATAAAAATCCCTTTCCTCCTCCAGAAGTGCAAATTTCCTGCAAATTTTTGCACTTCTGGGCGACCAACAGAATTATCCCAATGTTTTGCCTGCCTGAATATGAATCACGTCTAGTCCAAGACGATCTTCGTTGATAATTCCATCTACTCCACCATCACGGCTCTGTCCTATTGTTTGTCTGGCATTTTTGCGGGTACCGCTATACCCCATCTCAATTAGTAAATCAAGGGGATAGCCGTTAGTAGGATAAATACTTACAAAATACAGTTTCAAGTATAAACTGATTCTTATTAAATAAGAAAAGTCCCATACTTCCAAGCAATTATCTACTTGAAAAGATGGGACTGATGGACGTTAAACCTAAAAAAGTTAAACCTAAGAAATTAACCTACTTCCAGAAAACCATTTTGAATTAGGTAAGTGGAGTAAGCCATAAATAATTGAGAGTCTATTGGTGGACAAACAACATTACCGGGAGCAAGTGCGTCTACGGTCGCTTCAGTGCTAACAATAGGTCTGTTTGCTTGTAAGTATAAATCTGGTATAGTTAGTCCCTCTTCTGTCCAGCGTTCTAAGAGGAAAGGTCTTAGAGTATACAGAGGATTATCTGGAGAGGATAAGTTTTCCACTAACATAGTTTGCCATCTTTCATAAGGAATGACAGCAATGGGAAAGCCTAAGGATTTCAACCAATCAACCAAGGTGGTGAAGGGAACTGGTTCTGGATGCTGTAAGTGAAATGCTTGACCGAGGGATTCTTTTTGTCGGGATAGGTGAACGATCGCTTTACTAACGTAATCTACGGGGGATGCGTCCAACATGTAATCTACATCAGGGAAAACTCCCATTTGGATACAACCTTTGAGAGCTAGGTTAATAAAATCATCTGGATTGCAAACCCCGGTGCGACTATCTCCAGAAATTAATGGTGGTCTGTGGATGGTAACGGGAAGTCCTCTTTCTCCGGCTATTTTTACGAGTTTTTCTGCGACCCATTTAGTTTGGGAGTAACCAAGAAAAATTCCTTCCCAATGTTCGAATTCATCGTTTTCTTTGACCACTTGACCAGCATAAGTAGGAGATTCAAATATTGCAACGCTGGAAACATAATGTACGGGTTTAACTTTAATTAAACATCCCAAACGTAAAACTTCTTGGGTTCCTAAAACGTTTGCTGCTTTGAGTGCTGAGTAAGGATAAACATAATTTAATTGTGCCCCACTATGATAAACTGCATCCATGTTTGCAGCTAACATTTCAAAAGCTTCTTTACTAATACCCAGTAATGGTTGGGATAAGTCACCTAAAACAGGAATAATTCTAGGACTATATTCTTCATGCCAAATGGCATATTGCTTAAGTTTATTTTTGAGTTTATTTCTAGCTTCTTCTAAGTCAGCAGCACGTACTAAGCAATAAATATCTGCATCTGTTTCTTGGAGTAATTGGTAAATTAAGAATGCACCTAAAAAGCCAGTTCCCCCTGTTAAAAATACATTTTCTGGATTAGCTGTAAAGTGAAAAGATTTGGATGCAGGGTAGATACTTTCGTCGAGGACTGCTTCTGCTGCTAAATTCGGTACAGATTTACTATTTGCAAAGGGTGAAGTATGATTATTCTCAACTGTTTGGCTATTATCTTTATCCGATACTTCAATTTCTTCAGCTAAACGTTGGGAAAGTGATTCAATATTTGGATAATGCCATAATAATGTTGGTGATAGTTGTAATCCCAATTTTTTTTCAGTTTGGGTGACTAAAACCATGGCATTTGCTGAGTCTAAGCCATAATCTTCTAATGATTGTTGAATATCTATTTCTTCGGGGCTAACTTTAAGAATTTCTGCTAGCTTAGATGTCATCCAGTCTTGGATTTCTTCGGCTGTATTTAATGTTTGTGAAATGTCTGAAGTCATCATTAATCACACCTCTAATCTTGAAACTCTAGTGTTGAAGTTATAATGTTGAGAAGTTGGGAATGTATTGAGTGTAGTAATCGGATATTTGTAATCCTTGAAGTTTGAGACTTTGAATTCTGTATAAGTAAGCGGTACCTTTCATGATGTGATTTGCAACATCAACCACTCGGCGATTATTTGCTTCAGCTAAGTATGAATTTCTTACCCAATCATTAAAGCTCCCCATCGCCGGACCGCACCAAATTTGATAATCGACTTCTCGACCTTTTTCCCCTGAGTTAGACCATCGGGAAGATAGTCCCAAATAGCGGCGGAAAATCAACGCCATTTTCATTTTTGGATTGCTATTTGCTTTTTGGAGTTTCTGGGGATTTTTTTGGGATAAATAATCGATGGTTGCTTTCCATGCTTCGTCAATAGTTTGGCGAAAAACTTGTTTTTCTAATTTCTCTCTTTCGGCTGTGGGGATATCTTCAATTGAGTTGTAATTCCGATATATTTCATATAGTTTTTGTGCTCGCATAGGAAACATTGTTCCCCGTTTGAGTACTTGGAGTTTGACCCCCATTTCAAACATATCTGCTGCTGGAGCCATCATCACGTCAGCCATAGCAGCTTGGGCTAATAATTTTTTAGTATGTGGAGAGGTTCCGGCTTCAATGCAAGATTGATTAATTGAACCAGTAACTACATAGGCTGCACCCATCATAAATGCTGCAAGGGCGGATTGGGGGGTTGCAATTCCTCCCGCTACTCCCACTCGAATGGGTTTTTTGTAGTTATATTTTGCCTGAATTTCATCTCTTAAGGCAATTATTGATGGTAAAAGACAAACTAAAGGTCGATTATCCGTATGACCACCGGAGTCTGCTTCGGCTGTAATATCATCAGCAATGGGAACTTTTGCTGCTAAGGTTGCTTGTAATTCGGTAATTAATCCTTGCTCTAGGAGTTGCTTGAGGATTTTAAGTGGTGCTGGTTGCATGAATTTACTTGCAACTTCGCGACGGGAAATTTTAGCAATGACTTTATTTTTTATTTCTATTTCTGAGGCTGAGTTTACACTTAGCCCTGCAGCGCGATAATAAACAATATTGGGTGTTAAATCTAAAAATGCTGATGCTTCAACTGTTCTTACCCCATGTTTAAGGTACAAGTCCACAGCTTTACGTTCAATTTCTGGATCGTTGGGACTATGAATTAAGTTAAAAGCATAAGGTCCATTGGGTAAAGCTTGTTGAATACGTTTAATTGCAGCTTCTAATCGTTCTGGAGTTAAACCACCTGCACCGAAAGAACCAAGGATTTTTGCTTTTCCTAGGGCGATAATCATTTCCTCTGAGGCGATACCACCAGCCATTGCTCCGGTTGTGTAGGCGTATTTAACATTATGAAAGGAAAGAAAAGTGGGGTCGCCTAATTGTTTAATAGATAGGGGAGGAAGGTCAAATAAAACTTCTATCTGTGCCTTTTTACCATTATCAAGGGGACAATAACCGTCATTAGTTACACCAATTCGGTCTTCAACTTTGACGATGTAACACGGTTTACTTAATGTTTGGAGTTTATCTCTAATATCTGTGGGATCAAAGGACACACAAGCTAATGAACCTTTCCAACCTCGATGTTGATTGGATAAAGATGTGTAATAGCCAAGACCATTGTTTGGCTTGTTTAATGGGAGGTTTGTGGTGTTCATGTTGGGGATTTGCGACTGGCGATTAGTATTTATTCCTCACTTGGGGGAGGTTAGGTGGGGGTTATGTGGCGATTGGGTAATTATGTTACTCCTTACTTCTTACTCTTACTCATTACTCAACAGGTGTTCTGCACAAATTAGTTGCAATTGAATAATGTCACCAATCTGTTGGCTGAATTCATGTCGAGATTTAAGGAAAGATCTATGGGTTTTTTTCGCTAGTGAGTTATTAGTTCTTAATTGTTGATATTGAGATTTATTTGAGTTAGAGAGCTTGACTGTATGAGCTAGTTTTCGCTCGATTGGACGAGATGGAGTTTCGGATTTGTTGGCGATCGCTTTGACTATTGTGCTGGAGGCGTTTTTACTGGAGATATTTGTGCTGGAGATATTATTCATAGGCGATTTCTCAGACTTGGTTTGGGATGCTGAGTGCTTCAAACGGGTTTTGGTGGATGATGGGGTAGGTTGAGCTTTTTTACTTGCGGGTATGGTGGTCGGGTTTTTTGCTTCCTGGGTAACTTTTGGTTTTGCTTGTTTTTTAAGTACGTTCTGAAACAGTTTTCTGTTTTCTGCTGTTAAAATCTTCTCGGTAAAACTCTCCCCTCCCAAGGTAACTTTTCGTAGTGTCAATTTTGATTTTTTGCTGGTTTCTTCTGTTTGACTGTATAGTGGCGACAAATTCATAGATATTTGATGGCTTAAAAGTTTTGCTAATGCTTTAAGTAGTCCCGTATGGTCATCTAACCCTCTCCGGTTGAGGGAGACACAAACATGTGGTTTATCATCGAGAATTTTGTTAATCCATCGCGAACAAACGTTACCCGCACCGGTTTCGATAAATATTTTGGCTCCATCTTTATAAATACGATTGACGAGTTTGGGAAAATCAATTTGTTGCGATAAACCTTGAGCGATACTCTCGGCTATTGTGTTGCTTTCAATGGATATGGGGGCGTATTTGGCGGAAGAATACAGGGTAATATTGGACATGTTTTCTGCAACTGGTAATCTGTGAACCCTGGCGATTTCCCCATATTCCGAATGCATCGCTTCGCAGTGAATTACATGGTCAAAGGGAGCACGAAAAGCGTTGCAACCCAAGGTTTTAATAACTCGTTCGCAAGCTGTGGGATCTCCTGCAATTATGACTTCTTCTGGAGTATTAATTTGAGTTAAATAAGCATGCTTTTCATATTGGAGGAATTTTCTCAGTTGTTCTGGAGTTGTCATCAAGACATAATTACCCCAGAGGTTTTGCTCTCGATTTGAGGATTGTTTTTGAGGTGGTAGTCCCCAATATTCCCGTACGGCGTTTTTAGCACCGGATAATCTATTACTAAATAGTGGAGAGGAATGGAAGGATTTGATGGCTTGATTGAAGTCATTCCAGACACCAATTGCAGACATCATACTGGTTTCGCCTAAACTGTAACCAAAGGTAAATCGAGGTTTTATTTGGAAGTCTTCACGGATAATCCTAGTAATTAATTTGGCAAACGTGATATCAGTTTCAAAGATGGCTGAGGAATCCTCTAAAAGTTGCTGTTCGAGTTTTTCCAGCTGTCTCATGGATAATTTATTTAAGCTGCGGGGAAAGACCATACTCGAAACATCAGCAGCAACACTATCAGCACTTTTTATTGCTAAGTCATCATGGGTTTTGGGAAATAAACGGAACAAATCGCGACCGATACCGATATAGGAATTAACCGCAGCAGGATAAACAAAAGCAATTTCCCCTTGTTTTCCTAAGGGTTGGGCTGTAAAGTAACTACCTAAAGGTGTTTGCCAATCTTCACCTTTTGTAAATGCGAGGTTAATTCCTTTAATTGCGGCTGTTAATTCTCTGGTTAATTCTTGGCGATTCCGTCCTAAAATCCCTATACTGTAGCTTTTGTGGGGATTTTGTTGAAATTTTTGGAAAGTTTGATTTGCTACTGTAGCAAGATTGTCTGCATTATCAATAGTATTTTGTAATTCTTCGACCTTAGCTATTAATCGCTCGCGATTTTCAGCGGCGATCGGGAAGAGATAAAAAGGTGTTTTCTGTAAATAATTACTACTGCGTTCTGTTTGTTCTGCTTCTTCGGAGAGAATTATATGGGCATAATTCCCATCGCTTCCCATACTATTAATAGCTGCAATTCTTTTGCTTGCTTGTTTACCAACGAACCAAGGTCTTGATTCTGAAGCGACATAGAACGGACTACCCGACCAGATTTTTTCCTCTTTGACACCAGACCATTTGGGAGTTGCGGGAATATATCGATAATACAAACACAAAGCAGTTTTAATTAAACTAGCAATTCCCGAGGCTACATAGGTATGACCGATATTGGCTTTAACCGTACCAATTGCACAAGTTAAATGATTCCCACCGTTGGGATAAGCTCCAATTAAACCCGTAATTTCTGCTTTATCTGCTTTGGGAATACCGCTAGCAAAAACTTCCAAATATTCAACTTGGGATGGTGTAATTCCAGCAAGATCGCAAGCTTTCTCACATACTTGCTGAACCGTTTCTGGATTCTTATCAGTTAGTAGATTTTTGTCAGTTAGTAAGTTTTGTTGTGGGTGTTGCTGTGCAAAACTAATTGCATCAATTAATGCATAGATCCGCTGATTCTCCTGTTTGGCGATTTCATGACCTTTGAGAACAACAGCACCCGCACCTTCACCTATGATCCAACCAGTAGCTTTAGTATCAAAAGAACAAGTGTTAACATTATCATTGACCTTCGCTTGTTGATTCCGAAGCAAAACATTCTCTAAACCACCTGCTAAATCCACCGCACCGACTAGAACAGCGTCAGCTTCCCCAGTAGTTAACAGGTGTTGTGCAACTTCCAAAACCTTAAAAGTAGAATTTTCACCAGCACTAATCGTAAATGTCGGAGCGGTAAAATCCCATAAAGCAGAAATCCGACTTGCCATGATATTAGCAATATAACTGATGTATTCGCTGCTATCTATCGGATTATGGACTCCATCTTTAATAATCGTTTCTAATTGCTTAATCTTATCGGCATCTAAGGAAATTTCTCCAGCAATTAAGCCTTCTTTAATCTCCCAAGCTAAATTCCATCTTTGTTGTAATTGGTGAACCGAAAGTTCTGTTTCGCTAGCGATTAAAACCGCAACATTACTACCTGGCTTGATCTCTGCATCTTTTAAGGCTCGTTGAGCAACTTTGAGCAATAAAAGCTGTTGTTGGTTAAGTTTATCTAGTTCGTTGGGTGGAATTTTGCTAGAGACAGTATCAATTTCAAAGTCTTCAATGTAAGCACCCATCGGCGCTTTACCTTGGGGAAAATTATATTTTTTCAGTAATTCTGTTTGATTTTCGACTCCGTACCATCTTTTTGGAGGTAAGGGAATAAAATGTTGTTTTCCTTCATAGATACTACGTTCAAAAGCATCTAAACCATCACAACCACCAAAAAAGGTATCCATTCCCACAATCGCCATTTTTGCTAGCTTCAGTGGTTCTTCCGGGTTAACTGATGTCTCTGAATTACCCTGTTCGAGAATCATATGAGCATTAGTACCACCCAAACCAAACGCACTAATACCCGCCCTTTTCACGCCTCTACTCTCTGACCAATCAGTATTACTTGTGACAATACTTTGGGGCGAAATTACCTGATTCTCTGCACCCATAGGTTCATCAATATTGATAGTTGCTGGGATAACTCCCTTGGACATACTTAAAAGGACTTTAATTAAACTGACAGAAGCAGCAGCGGTAAGTAAATGACCCACATTGCTTTTGACAGAACCTATTAATGGACTCGCTTGATGTTTACCAAAGAAGTTTTCTACGGAATTGCATTCGGTGGTATCTCCGAGTAAAGTACCAGTTGCATGACATTCCAAATAATCAATACTTTTTGGATCGAGTTGTGCTTCTTGGTAAGCTCTTTCAAAAGCTAGTTCCTGTCCTTTGGAGTTGGGACTGAGTAAATGTTTACCCTTACCATCATTAGAAAGACCATTACCGCAGATAACTCCATAAATGCGATCGCCATCTCGAATTGCATCGCTGTGACGTTTGAGAACTACCATTCCCACACCATCAGCGGTAGCTAAACCCCGGGAATTTTTATCTAAAGGACGGCTAAAATCGTTTTCCGGATAACCTTGAATTCCCGAAAACAGCATTCGTAAAAATAATGGATCTGCGCAGCTAATACCTCCAGCTATCATTAAATCGGCTTTATGGGTCCATAAATAATGGGATGCTAATTTAGTTGCATACAATGGAGAAGAGCAAGCAGCATCAAGGGAAAAATGGATATCTGAAAGAGACAAAGCTTGAGCAACGATCGCTGCTGGTAAACCAGAAACCATTGCATTATAGTTTGAGTTTGAGTTTAAATTTGAATTTGAGTTTGAATTTGAATTTTCAGGTCTATTTAATTTTGTCAGTGGAGCTAAATTAAAGTTTTCATCTTGTAAAAGTTCTTTGATCGCAGATCCAAGCACCTGCTCATAGATGGGAGCAAATAATTGGTTAGAAGATTTCGTTGGTAAGGAAAGGGTACCTAAAATAACCCCACATTTAGAAAGTAAAGAAGTTTGATTTAAATAACCACTATGTTGTAAAGCTTGTTTTGCAACTTGGAGTGACCATTTAAAGGTGTCATCTAAGCTTTCTAAAAATTCTCCAGGTAAACTATATCCATTGGAGTCAAACTCAAAATCACGAATAAATGCACCTTTTAAAGAATAAATTTTATCGACTTCACCTTTTTTAGGATGATAAAAAATATTGGGGTCTATCCCCATCTCTTCAGAAGTAACAGATGATGTTGAATCTTGATTATTAATAAGATTTTGCCAAAATTCTTCTGGATTTTTTGCATCGGGGAATAGACATGAATAACCAATTATTGCAATTTTTTCCATAATAAATTTGGGGATTGGGTAATGGGTGATGGGTAATAGGTAATGGGTAATAGGTAATGGGTAATTGGTAATAGGTAATGGGTAATTAGTAATTGAATGAAAATGACAATGAAAAAAAAATTACTTCTTGTTCCTTACTTTTCACTTATTACTTATTACTTATTACTTATTACTTATTACTCATCACTCATTACTCATTACTTATTGATTGAGTAGGTATGATAGTTCCTTTGGTATTTAAAAGGTATGAATATACTAATCCTTGTTCGTCATGAACTATATAATCAGCACTAATGCTACTTGCTGTTTTGGTTTTCACTTCACAAGAAACGTAAAATGGTTTATTTATTGGTGTTGGTGCGAATTGCTTATATGTTTGCAAACCTGCGGGTAAACAAACTTCCTGATGATAATACTGGATCCAAATCCATAAAGGATGGGTACTTAAATCAATTGAATAGGGATTTACCCTCATCACAGGAAATTGACCCTTTTGTTCGTCCGATATACCTTTCCAAACACATTCAGTAGTAATTTTTTCCGGACTAATATTTAAAACTTTTGTAATTCCTTGAAATGCAAGTCCGTGAAATAAGGGGAAAATTTCCGATTTTCCTTGCTGATAAAAATCATCACCCGTAATAGTAATAATATTATCAGAATTAAGATTTAATGACTCGTAAGTTGGACGTTCGGGAAGTTTTTTAACTAAATGAATCTCGGAGATACTGAAGTTATAATTTATTTTTCCTATTTGATTGTAACTCAATATTTTTGCTTGAAAAACAATCTCTTCGCTATCAACTTTAGAAAGTTCTTTTATTTCCAGGATATATTCATTAGCTAAAGTTTCATTAAAAGAAATTCCCTTCAAAACCTTGAAGTCTTTATAGGTAAAAAACTTATAACCAGGATATAATTGTTCGCAAGCATTAATTATCCACGATACCGCACAAGTCGCTGGTAAAACTGGTTTACCTCCCACGATATGGTCTTCCACAAATGGGTTTTCTATACGGTGGAGTTGACGATGAATTCGATAGGTTTTTGTTTGGGTATCTAAAGGTACGGGTGGTGGTGTAATGGGACTACCAATTACAACCTGTGCTGTTTGATGATTGACAGGATTTAACTCTTCAACCAACATTTGCGTACCAACTTCAACTGGTAAGATTTCCACACCCCGACGAGCGAACTCCTTCTTTAATTCTGGGGTCACCATCCCACTATCCCAACCACCCCAATTAATCGCAACTACATGACATGAGGGGTAACGTTGTTTAATTTGATGGGCTGATTTATTGAGGATTTCGTTAGCGATCGCATAATCAGTTTGACCGATATTACCGTAAAATCCCGCCACGGAGGAAAATAAAACTAAATGTTCGAGTTGGGTTGTTTCCACACAAGCGAGAATATTTTCTAACCCTTTGACTTTAGCATTGTAAACCTTCTCGAAATCCTCTGGAGTTTTCTTTTCAATTAACTTATCAGCTAAGTTTCCCGCTCCATGAATGATACCTGTAATTGCTCCGATGCGCTCGCGAATAGTAGCAATCTTCGTCTTTAAAGCATCAACATCTGTAACATCAACGCTGAGGTATTCTGCTTCACCTCCAGCTTCTGTAATTGCAGTTATAGTCGCTTTAATTTCTCGACTAGAAGTAATTTCTTTATATGCTTTTTGCACGCTCATAGGAATCGGTTTCTCTCCTAGCGAGAGGAAGTATTCCATGATCCGTTTTTTTAATACCGCTTCTTCATAGCAGTCAATTGCAAAATCAGGTTCGGTATCCAAAAGTTGTGATCGCCCTAAAAGAATAAACTTACAACCATGGTGTTGAGCTAATTTAATTACACATTTTGCTGTAATACCTTTAGCTCCACCGCTAACAAGAAAAACTGATGAGGAATGAATTTGAGTTTGTGTTGCAATCATAGGTTTGGAAGTAAGGATTAAAAAGTAAGAAGTAAGGAGTCAGAAGTAAGGAGTAAGGAGTCAGGAGTCAGGAGTAAGGAGTCAGGAATCAGGAGTCAGGAGTCACAAGTCACAAGTCAGGAGCAAAAATTTACCCATTACCCGTTACCCATTACCAATTACCAATCACCCAATCGCACTAACCAAAGTGACCCGACCCCGTCTACCATAAGCAATTTCGGTGATGTAACGATTCGGATCGTGTAGTTCCGAGCGAATATATTGTGCTGAATTTTCCGCGTTAATTTCCGGACCCAAATCGATCGCTCGACAAAATACCCTTTCCCATTCCCAGTTCAAAGTCTTGGTTAAACCGAAAAGTCCTGCTGCTATGGGACCAAAACTAATTTGCTGTTCGAGTCCAAATGCTCCATCCAAACGAGCAACTGTACAAAAACAACTGCGTCCGCGATCAGCTGTTTGGTTGAGGGATTTTTTCAAATGTTTGGCGATTAAAAATACTTGCTTGATAATCGCTTTTTCTTCTTCTAGGTAAGATACTCTTCCGTTTTGATTGACTTCTAATATCGGATGGAGATGAATAAATGTACCGATTTTACCGAAGTTGATGGCGATCGCTTTAAGTTGTTGTTGCAAATGCTGTTCGCTTAAGTCTTCTAAAGTAATACGGGTGACACCTGTAGGTAAGGGTGACTGTTGAGAAATTAAGGACTGGGGAAAACTTAAAATTACTATTTTCCAACCAAAATCTATTAAGGATTGGACTAATTTGGAGGTAGTGAGGGAACCATCATCGGTAATTAAAGCGATGTGTCCCTCTGGTAATTGAAAGTCTAAAAAGTCTGGTCTGGGTAGAAGTTTAAGTTTGACTTGACGACGAAGGGGATTGTTTTGGGTTTTAGTTGTTTGAGCTTTAGTTAATTGTTGAGAGTGATTGTGTTTGGACTTTTTTTTTTGACCTCCGAGTGAGGTTTCCATGTATTCAACAATTTGACCTATAGTCCTTAGTTCTCCCACCTCTTCGACATTACCCTGAGGTAGATCGGGATACTTATCTTGCATTGCTCCCAAGATTTCTACCCGTTTGATAGAGTCAATCCCTAAATCTGCTTCCATATCCATCTCTAATTCCAGCATTTCTACCGGATAACCAGTTTTCTCGCTGGTGATTTCTAGCAGAGTTTGGGCTAAAGAAGCAATTTCTATATCCGAACTACTTGCTTTTACAATCTCACCTGTAGTTTCAAGCTTGGGTTGGAATTCACTTTCTGTTTGCGCTATTTCTACATCATTTTCAATTACTGTTTCAGCAAATGTTGTGGGTATATCTGCAGTTTCGCGGGCTTTCACTTCAGTAACTGATGCTGTAGTTACTGAGTCTTGTAATGTGGAATGTTTAACTTCTGATAGTTCTATTTCTACCGATACATTACCAGATATTTGGGCTTGGAGAAATTCTACAATTTCACCAATTGTCCGCTTGTCACCCAACTCTTCTAAATTTGCTTGGGGTAGATCGGGATACATTTCCTGCATTGCTCCGAGAATTTCTACCCGTTTGATGGAATCGATACCTAAATCAGCTTCCATATCCATGTCTAATTCCAGCATTTCTACCGGGTAACCTGTTTTTTCGCTGGTAATATCAAGGAGAGTTTGACCGACTTCAGTGGCTGTATTTACAGGATTAGTTGGTACGACCTGAACTTCTAATGTTTGGAAAACAGATTTAACTTGCGGTTTAACTTCAACCTTTGGTTCGACTTTAACTTCATCTTTGTTTTCGCGAACAGATGTAGCATTGTCAGCTAAGTTTTCAATACTACCTACATCTTGGACATGACTTTGATAGCCATTGCTAGGAGCAGAAGCAGGAATACTTTGTTGTTCGGATATTTCTGTATTCGACAAAGGATGAGATCCTGGTTCTGTTGGGGAAGAAATTTCCCAAATTTTATGGGTACTGGGAGAAGAAGTATCCTTGCGAGAGGTGATATTGTCTAATTTAACTACACTTTCACCCTCTGTAAGTTGACTTTTTTCACCTGAAGTTTCAGCACTGATTAGTTGAGCGTATTCCTGTTGGATAAGTTGGAAAAAGTTCTTGGTGTATTCTGTTTGATGGTTGAGATATTCCTCATGAATTCGCAGAGTGTCTCCTTGTTGTGAGTGGAACTGCATCATGCTCCGCTCTAAACTTTCTATTAACTGAGATTTGAGTTCTGCTATTTGTTGCGGGGTATTATTTTGTGTGAGTAGATCGTTATGTTGTTGCATCAGTTGGAAGAAAGTTTTCACATATTCCACCTGATGGTTTAAATAATATCCATGAACTTGTAAATTCTCGGTTTGATTTTGCTGGAATTGTTCAAGAACGTACTCTAAGCTTTCTAAAATCTGTTGATAATTTACTTGTTTGCTTGGTGTTGGTTTTTCCATGTTAGTGTTTGAAACTGCTGGTTCTGAAACTGGAGTTGCTGGATGTTCGGGTATTTTTGCTTTACTTACTGACGATGAGGGGGATTCTTTTACATCTTTGCTGGTCTTTTTCTGAGTTTTATTTACTACTTGAGATGTTGTTTCCTGAGCTTTTTCTTTCTCACTTGTAATTGAAGTAAGTTTCTTTAGAGGAACTTGAGATAGTTGCTGAGGTGCTTTCTGAGATACTGCTTCAGTTATTTCTGGTGTTTGAGTTGGTTTTGACGTTTGAATTGGTTCTGATTTCTGATTTGGTTCTAATTGAACTTTATGTCCATCCTGTAGAGCTTCAATAAATCCCTGTTTGGTTTTAGGGGAAACATAGTTAGAACCATTAATCGGTACTGTCAACTGCTTACCATTCTTAGGAGCAGGAATCGGTTCTGGAAGTTGGTAAGGGTCTAAATTTTTCAAAGGTAAACCCACAACTCGCAACTGTATAAAAGCTTCTCGCAAGCATTTATCACTACTTTTACGCGGACTGGGATTTAAAGCGATCGCAATGTGGGGATTTTCGCCCAAAATATCTTTAACGAGGTTGGTAAGAATTTTTCTCGGACCAAATTCTACAAAACAATATCCACCTTGTTTGTAGATATTTTCAATTTCCTGTTTGAATAATACCGAATTAGCTAAATGATTTTCGAGATTTTTTTGAATCTCTGCTGGTTGCTGGGAGTATTGTTTACCCGTAACATTAGTGTAAACAGGTATTTGAGGAGTCTTAAACTCTACACTCTTAGTCGCAATTGCAAAAGACTTCTGAGCAAAAGCAATTAAAGAGGTATGGAATGCAGCAGAAACTGGAAGTAGTATCGCAGTAAATCCCGAATCCTGCAATGTCTGCTGTACTCGCTCGATTTCTTTAGTTGGTCCGGCTAAAACTACTTGACGGGGTGAATTGAGGTTTGCGACCGTAACTCGAGGAAACTGTTTCAATACAGCTTCTACCTTACTCAGTTCCTCTTTAACTGCTAACATAGCCCCGCTATCGTAATTCGGGTCTTGAGGTGCAGCCATTGCTTGACCCCTAGCTTTGACTAGGAAGCAGTAATCTTCTTCACTTAAGACACCTGCAGCCCATAATGCTGTTAGTTCACCAAAACTATGTCCAGCAACAAAGTCTGATTTAAAACCTGCTTTTTGGAAAATTTTGTACATCCCCGCACTCAACATTCCAATTGCTGGTTGAGCATACTCTGTTCTTTGTAGAGCAGCTATGTGAGTATTTTTTTCTTTCTCATCAAATACCGGATGAGGGAAAACTATCTCGGAAACTGACCGCAAATTATCTTTGAGCAATAGGTTATCCATGTAACCATATAATTGCCCTAATTCAGGAAAATTCATTGCCAATTCTCGACCCATTTCTAGGTACTGAGAACCTTGACCAGAAAATAAAGCTACTACTTTTCCATCTAGCTTAATACCCGAACGGCGATAAAAAATTCCTTGGGGATGCTCCCAAGATGCAGCTGCAGGTTGCTTGTTGAGTAAATCAATAGTTGTTTTCAGTAGCTTGCAAGCACCAACTAAGGAATCTGCAACAAATCCTACCCTTGCAACCTCCAAGGGAATAGATGTTTCTCTACATTCTTCCAAGAGTTGAGCGTAGTCTGTTTTACCAGTTTCTGACTGTAACTTTGCTAAAGTCTCTTGACAAATAGCTACTAATTTTGCAGGTGTTTGGGCGAATAGTATGACCTCACCCGCAGGTTGATGCAAGCGATAAGCATTTTCTCGTTTGGCTTCATATTCTTCCAACACCACGTGGTAATTAGTACCGCCAAATCCAAAAGAACTCACACCCGCTCTTCTAGGAGCCTCACCTTCAGCCCGGATCCAAGGTCTAGTTTGGGTATTGAGATAAAAAGATGAATTATTAATATCTAATTTGGGATTTGGTTCGTTAATATTAATTGTCGGTGGTAATACTTTATGGTGTAAAGCCAAAGCTGTTTTAATTAAACTTGCTGCACCCGCAGCTGCTTTTGTGTGTCCAATTTGGGATTTTACACTACCCAGAGCGATATGCTGTTTTTTGCTGTCTGATTCGCCAAAAAATTGATGGAGAGAGCCAAATTCCGTTGGATCTCCAGCCATGGTACCGGTACCATGGGCTTCAATTAAACCCACACTTTCCGGAGCAAAACCAGCATCTTTGTAAGCCCGTTCTAATGCTTTGACCTGTCCCTCTTTACGGGGAGCATAAATACTCTTGTAACGTCCATCACTAGAAGTTCCTATGCCTTTAATAACTGCATAGATGTTATCTTCATCTCTGACAGCATCTTCCAAACGTTTTAGAACTAAAATGCCAATTCCTTCACCCAACATCATTCCATCGGATTTACTATCGAATGGTTTGACTTTGTCACTAGGGGAAACGGCAGGTGTTTTACTGAAACTAATGTAAGCATTGATTGAGTTGTCAGTATCAACGCCACCTGTGAGCATCATATCGCAGCGATGTTCTACTAATTCTCCAATTGCTAATTTCAAAGCTGCAAGAGAACTTGCACAAGCCGCATCAACGGTGCAGTTGAGTCCGCCCAAATTTAAGCGATTAGCAATTCTACCGGAAACTACATTGGATAACATTCCCGGAAAAGCATTTTCATCCCACTTTACATAAGCGCTCTGGATTTTCTCAATAATACGTTTGGTATCTTCATCGGATAAACCACTACTTTTAAGTACTTTTCTCCAAATCGGATATTGCAATCTTGAAGATAGGGGAACCCCTAACTTTAATGCTGCTGAACCCAAGACGACGCCAGTATTTTCGCGATTAAACTGACTTTTTTCTCCGTAGCCGGCATTTTCCATCGCCTCTTTCGCAATTACCAGACTTAATAATTGCGATACATCTGTTACCTCTAAAATACTCGGAGGTATACCAAATTCCATCGGGTTAAAATCAACATGGGGGATAAAGCCACCCCTCTTACAATAAGTCTTATCTTCAGGATTACGCTGAGCAGGATCGTAATAATCTTCCACACTCCAGTGTGACTCAGGAATATCCGTAATACAATCTATTTTATTAACGATATTTTGCCAATATTCATGTAAATTCCTCGCCTGAGGAAACAGAGAAGCCATACCAATAATGGCTATAGGTGTATCTTTTAAATGTCTGTTCATCTTATCAACTGGCATAGATTTATCCGACACCATTTGTTTCTCCTCTATAAACCTAATTAAATCCTGCTCACAACTGTTTATTTGCGCAGCTAATTCTTCCAATGCCGCATTAAATGAGTAACCAGACATAGGACATTGACAAATCTTTATTTTTGTTGAGTGTTCAATTGCAAGTAGTATGTGTCTACTTATAAAACATGAATCCTTAAGGATTCATACTTAAGTATTAGTTCTTGAAGCTTACCTGAGTTATTTGCGATATAGGGTAAATTACGTTCCACAGTATCTGCGTTATTTGTAGCAGAGTTGTGCAAGTAAAACCGATTTCACTAATTTTTCCGGAGATAGTAGCAGCGCGATCGCTAGGTTCCCCAGCAGTACTGATAACCAAATTACGCTAATGTTGAGAGCAATCCGTTGTTAACATACCCTAAGGCGTATTTTCAAAGTATTCATGTACATTATTGTTCGTTTTGAACATCCCCCTAAATCCCACCTAAAAAGTAGGACTTTGACTATTTACCCCCTTCGAAAAGAGGGGTTAGGGGGATCGGAACACAATTTAAAACACGCTTTAGTTACAACTTCATTAACATACCATCCAAAATTCAGGCACACCTACAGAGGTGCATCTCAAAGATGGTAAGACCCTCATATGTATCTACTACAAGGTGTTCTAATTCCAAGGCGAATTTATCGGGAGACCTAATTTATCTGGAAATTGTGTAAATCACCAAGATACACAATCCTTTGATCTGTGAGTACCATACACAGACACCAACAAAAAACTTACAATTCCTCACTCCAATAATACTGTTCGCACTCTGTGACAATTCCCTTCTTAACAGAAGATTATCTGTCTCTCACTTCGCACAAAATACCTTCTACATCAAAAACTTCCCACACACCAAAAACTTATATAGATATTCCTTTGTTGGGAAGGGAATCGCGAACAATGTTACTTGCAATTGGTACTAGAAAATTAAACTACCAATAGGTATCCCAAAAACACGACCTAAACAATGTTAGACTCCTCGTACTCGGGCAATAAATCGATCACATTGTTGCAACTTGAGAAATAATCTTGCAGAGCGATCGCTGCTTGAGAGGTAAACTCAATCCATTCGTAATGGTAAAGATTCTGAGAAGCAGATTCCCAAGGAAACAGTAGAGATTGGGGGGTAATCATCAGGACAGAAACACTTTTTTCGCCAGATTCATTTTCTTCCCCTAATCTAACGGCTGCAACATAGCTCGTGTTAATGACAACGTTCTGTATCTTAATCAATGCCATAGTCAGTTTTGACGTCCAAGATAATCTATTCTATGGAATCCGATAAAGATTATTTGACAAACCCGTTACAAAAAATCACTTATTACCTACACTAATTAAACGAGTATTAACAAAGTAAATGCACTATGAGTAAATTACAGGAAATTATCTATTTCTAGTTTTTCCCTTAGTAATTGTAATTTACTAATTACATATGCATTCTTCCTAAAATGTTTGAATTAATTCCAACAGTAACACACATCTAATAATTTGGATTAATTATTTTTATAATATTTGCTTCTAAACATATTCATATAGCGATTTTTAATACTAATTAAAATTATAAACAAGTATATTTATTTACTTTTAAGTATAGTTGTAAAATCTGGTATTTTCTCATTATTATATAGTTTTTTATTAAAAAAGTATCATGGCTAACAATAAAAATAGAGCATTTTTATTTCATTTAAAATGTCCATTGGTAAGATAAAATCTCATAAAGACATTCCACTTAAATCCTATATTACTTACCGATTTACTTAAAGATAGTTGTAATATGATTATCTGCCTGACTGTTCGATATATATATGGATTTACTAAGTAATGATTTTTGATTAAATCATGATATTTTCAAATAATTTAATTTTTAAGGCACAACTAATTATCTGCTCATGAATGATGAAGTTAAAGGTAGTGAATGTAGTAGTAAGTACAAATATTAATGTTGATTAATTAGTACAAAAATCAATATGATGAAATATTTTATAGATAAAGCTGAATATTATGAATTAACTTTGTCCATTTTTGTGACTAGAACACAGAAATTATTATCTGCACAATGTCATACCGTTTTTATATTTAAATATTTAATTCCTGAAATCTTGTAGCAGTTGTAATAATCAAGAGTTAGGGTCTCAAAATCTTGACTACTAAGCTGAGTTTGGAAAAACAAAAAAACTTCATCCCCTGTTTTCTATTCTCTATCCCCTATATCTTTTCTGCTTGTCGATCAGTTATATTTTGCCAACGCATAATTCCCCTACTCACACTTTGGGGGTTATCATCACCAATAAAACAAATACGTCTAAGTCGCTGACAAATAGCGAGAATTTCTCCCTCACCCATAAATGGCGCGATCGCGCAATCATTTGGACTGCTATATAAATGCATTAAATAATTAACTATTCCTTCAATATTTTCAACATTAACCGGCATTGGTGGTTTAGATATACTTTGATAGGAAAATATGCCGATATAAATCTTACCAATCGCTAATTCATATTGAAAAGGCATTTGATTAGAACGACAAAAATCATAAATATAACCTTCCTGACGGAGTACAGCAACAATACGGGATTTTTCGGCTAAATAATCGTGCTTCCAAGTTGAAGATAAGGTAGCTATCGTTAATGCAGCCTCTTTCGGTAGCAAATCTTGAAATTTATCGCTGCTAGTGTCGCCACAATAAACTAAGTTTTCTCCCAACTTCCAGCGATCGCCCAAACTGACTTCTAGTTTTGATAACCTTTGATGTAATTTTTTGCGCTGTTGTTGGGTTCTACTATGAGAGGATTTTGCTTGTATTAAAGCTTCAGCACTTTTGAGGGCTGATAACTGTGCTTTTTTTTGTCTTGTTCTATAACTCGATACTATTTCAGCTTGTCGTTGTTGTTCTTCTTGATCGGATGATGCTTTAGCCAAAGCCAATGCTTTTTCCGCTTGTTCGGCTTGAATACGTTCTTTGCTACCAGCTCGAGCGATATTCAATAGTGCTGTTTGACGTTGAGCGATCGGTGTATTCTCGATGATTTGTAAAATATCTGGATGAGTATTTCGGATTATTTGCTTGTCATATTGATAGGTTCGCTCGCTAAAACCACTCTCTCTAGCCAAATCCTTAGCTGTTTTAATTGGTGGTGAAATAACTTCACTACCTGTGATATTCTTACCTGTCAGAGTGTATTGATTATCTCCAACTTTTGCTAGTAGTCCCAAACGCAAAAGTATTTCTTCTCTCTCGAGCCACAGTTTTCCTCTTTCTAGCGGTCTGAGTTCATTACGAATCAAATTCTCATCAATTTCAGCTAAACGGGCGCGATCTGAATCTTGATATACAATAATATGACACTCAATTTCTTTTAAACCTAACTGTTCGCAGGCTTTCAAGCGATGATGTCCAGCTACTAAATTCCAATTATTATCTAAAGTAATGGGATTTAATAGTCCATTGGCTCTAATGGATTCCACTAGCTCATCAACTTTTTCTTGTTTTATTGGACGGCGATTGTTATTAATATGAATTTTGCTGATCGGTACTAAAGTGAGTTTTGCCATATTCGAATACCATTTTTTAATGTATAAATAAACAAGCAATATAATGAAATTTATATAAAATATTTGGTGGTTTTTTCTTTTTTACCTACGCTTGTAATTGAAAGAATAGCGTATATTTTCTATTACCTGTTCTCTGTAAACTATTTCTTCTTATGCTCGAACAAAATACTTACTATAAATCCCTAAAAAATATCAAAAATAAAAGTTCTGTAAGCTGAGTTACTTTTTTGTCAAAAAATAGAATATTTATGAATAGAACTGAAAGTAACCTTTATCCTTGAGTGAAGACACCATCATAATTTATATGATTTTAGACTATTGTTCTATGGATTAATCCGGATATTTTGAGATAGATTTTTATAGCGACTACAGTATGATTTTCTTATTATCATCTTGAAAATAATACAAATATACCTCGTTAATAATATTTTGTTGACAATGTTTTTCTCATTTGCCATAATGTAATTCCATATTTTTCGAGAATAATTTAAAAATAATCTTTGCAATACAGTATATTTCGTTTCTTTTTTGTATTGTTTTTTTGCTGTTTCAATAATCTGAATTAATATAGGTTTTAATAGCATATTATTCCGTTAACCTTCACGGGAAATATTGCCTGGATTACACTCATCATTCCTAAAGTAATGGTAGAAATTGTTACTCAATAAAACTTAACTCAGGGGATTTTATTAAAGAGAAAAATTTGTATCTAAAACATCCAAACATTCGCAAATTTAAGTGCAAAATTAGGAAATAAAGAAATCCATATAAATTTATTAGTTTTTTTGATTATTTTTGTTTATTTGTTTTGTTGTCACAGAAAACTGTTTCAATCGATCGAGATAGTTATAGTTCTCCATATATAAAAGTCAAAATATTAGAATAATTGGAATCAGAATATGACAGCAGATAAAGAAAGCCGGCTATCTCCACAACCTACAAATCGTTGGCGCATAATTTTAGCAACCTTAATTACATTGGGTGCTGGGTTAGCATTTTCATCAATATTTTGGCGGCTTAGTTCTCAAGTCAATTCTCCCCCAATAGATTCAGGGAAAACTACACCAAAAAGGGTTGCAGTAACTGCATTAGGAAGAGTTGAGCCTGAAGGTGAGGTAATAAAATTGTCTGCTCCTAGTTCCTTGACAGGAGTACGAGTAGAAAAACTCTTAGTTAAAGAAGGCGATAAAGTAAAAGCTGGAAAAATTATTGCTTTGTTAGAGAATTATGCTCGTTCCCGGGCTGCATTACAACAAACAATTGATAAAGTGCGGATAGCACGAGCCAAACTAGCACAAGTGAAAGCCGGAGCAAAGCAAGGTGACATCAACGCTCAAAGGGCTACAGTAACTCGCTTACAAGCTCAGTTACAGGGAGATATTGCTTCTCAGCAAGCTACCATAGCACGCTTAGAGGCAGAATTAGCAAATGCTCGTACAGAAAATAATCGATACCAAAGTTTATATAGAGCAGGTGCAGTTTCTGCTTCTGTTGCTGATAGCAAACGCTTGGAATTACAGACAGCACAAAAACAACTCCAAGAGGCTCAAGCAAAACTGAAAAGAACTCAAAATACCGTACGAGATGAGATTGAAGAAGCAAGAGCAAGATTAGATAGTGTTAAAAAAGTTCGTGCGGTCGATGTTCAATTAGCCCAAGCAGAATTAAAGAGTGCTCAGACAGCAGTCCAAGAAGCCAAAGCAGAATACGATCTAACTTATTTAAGCTCTCCTGTAGATGGAAGAATTTTAAAAGTTCATGCAAAAACAGGAGAGGTAAACAGTGATAAAGGGGTTGTAGAAATAGGTAAAACATCGCAGATGTATGTAGAAGCAGAGGTTTATCAAACTGATATTAATCAAGTTAATAAGGGTCAACAAGCTATTATTACCAGTGCAGCATTTCCGAAGAAAATCGAGGGAACGGTTACTGAAATTGGTTTGCAAGTTGATCGACAAAATATTCTCAGTGTCAACCCAGAAACAGAGACAGATAGAAGAATCATTCCTGTAAAAGTTCGCATCAATGATCCAAAAGATAGTGAAACTCTTTCCGGTTTAACGAATTTACAGGTAGATGTTGCTATTATGATGAGCCAAAAACCGGTCATAAGTAATAAGTAATGAGTAATGAGTAAGGAGTAATAAGTAAAGGAAAGGGTCAAGAATTTTATTCCTAGTCTCCAGTCCCCAGTCGCTAACCGCTTACCATGACTTTTAAAATTCCTGTAGCATGGCTACAACTAGCCCGCAACAAAATTCGAGCGATCGTCGCTGTTGCTGGTATTGCTTTTCTCGTGATTTTGATGTTTATGCAACTTGGTTTTCAAGATGCTCTCTATTCCAGCGCCACCCAAGTACATCGTCATTTACGCGGAGATTTATTTTTAGTTAGTTCTCAGTATAAGGCTTTAACAGCCTCCCAAAGTTTTTCTCGAACTCGTTTGTATCAAGCTTTAGGTTTTGAAGGTGTAGAATCAGTTTGTCCTATATATTTAGGATTTGCTAAATTTAAGAATCCCGATACAGGACAAAAATATTCAATTTATATCATTGGCTTTGAACCAGGAAAACCCGTAATCGATATTCCAGAAGTCGAACAAAATATAGATCGGATCAAAATTCCCGATGTAGTACTTTTCGACCGGAACTCTCGTCAGGAGTTTGGTCGTGTCGCAGAAAGATTTGAACGAGAAAATAACAAACAATTAATTGAAATATTTCCTTTTGATTCTCTCAAGGGTTACAAAGTTAGAGTTGGAGGTCTATTTAATTTAGGTCCATCCTTTGGTGTTGATGGAAACTTAATCGTCAGCGACTCTACTTTTTTACGGATATTTCCTAATACTCGTCCCGCAGAGATGATAGATGTTGGTGTTGTTGCTCTCAAACCTGATGCTGACCCTCAGAAAGTTCTGAAAAATTTGCGGGATAATTTACCGGATGACATTAAAATTTTTACTCAATCCGGTTTCATTAACTTTGAAAAACAATATTGGGCTACCAGAACGCCTATTGGTTTTATTCTCAATCTTATGTTAACAATGGCTTCTATTGTTGGTATTGTTATTGTCTATCAAATACTGTATAGCAATATTTCAACTCAATTAATTGCATATGCCACTTTAAAGGCTATAGGTTACGAGAATAAATATTTACTAAATATCGTATTTCAACAAGCATTCATACTAGCTGTATTGGGTTACATACCTGGCTTTGCAATTTCTCTAGGTTTGTATGATTTTGCCATGGAAGCAACAAAATTACCAATTATGATGAACTTGCACAATACAGCGATAGTTTTACTCTCAACAATTTTAATGTGCATTATATCCGGAGCATTAACAGTCAATCAACTCCGCTCTACAGATCCAGCAGATATTTTTTAGAAGACCGGCGACTGGCGACTAGCGAATAGCGATAGGGAACTAAGAAAATTCATAACTCCGTATCGCAAATCCCCAATCCCCATATGGCTAACGCCACGCTATGCTAACGCCGCTAGGCGCGGGCTTCACCCCAATCCCCAATCCCTAATCCCCAATCCCCAACATGAAAACACTACTCATTACTGATGTTTCTGGATTTATTGGTCTACGTGCTGCTGAACTTGCGATCGCTAAAGGAATGAAAGTTCGCGGACTACAGCTTAAAACAGACAAATCCTCAACAGCAAAAAAACTAGGTGTAGAAGTTATTTCTGGAAGTGTAACCAAAGCTGAAAATCTCAAAAAAGCTTGTCAGGGAGTTGATATAGTATTACACACCGAACAATTAGCTCAAGAAGGCGGTTCCCTCAAAGATTTCCATAAAGTCAATGTTGATGGTACCAAAAATATCTCTTATACAGCTAAAGAAGTGGGTGTTAAAACTTTTGTTCATCTCTCTAGTGCGATGGTGTACGGCTTCAACTATCCTGAAGATATAACAGAAGATGGTCCACTTACTAATGAGAATAATCCCTACTGCCAAACTAAAATAGAAGCAGAACAAGCTATTTTACAATTGAATTCTCCACCTGATTTTGGTGCGATCGTTATCCGCGCTGGAGATATTTATGGTCCAGGTTGTATTCCCTGGATTGTCAGACCTCTACATTTGATGGGTCAAAAATTATTCGCTTATGTTAATGATGGAGAGGGAGTTATCAATCACGTATATATTGATAACTTAATTGATGCTATTTTTCTCAGCATAGAAAAAGAAGCCTATGGAGAAGTATTTAATGTCACTGATGGACAAAAGACTTCTTGGAAAGAATATTTTTTACTTCTAGCGGAAACAGGGGATTTACCAGCACCTTTTTCCTTACCAAAGGATGAACTTAAGTTATTTTTAAAAGTCCGTTCTGGAGGACAAAAACTTTTGCGTCAACAGCCAGATATTTTCCCGGAAGCTGTAGATTTTATGTCTCGTCCCCATAGTTATTCTATTCAGAAAGCACGGGAAAAATTAACTTACGAACCAGCAGTTAGTCTAAAAGATGGAATGCAGCTGATAAAGCAATGGTTGAAAACTGCAAATCTCAAAAAGCTTATGGGTAAATAGAATTTATTTATTCATTCAAAAGAGCTTACTAAGAATTTCTTTCAAACTAGGAATTATTAAGGGAATCAAAGGTGAATCAGTTAATTACACTATTTTGTCTGGGTTTATTGGTTTGGTTTATCATCCAATCGCTTCTGATGTTGTTATTTTTAAGATATCTGCGTTCTTATAACAGTAAAGCATTACCAGTAAAAGAATTACCTAAAACAGCAGTTATTTTATCTTTACGTGGAGCCGACCCATATCTTTCCAAGTGTTTGCGATCGCTTTTTCAACAAAACTATCCAAATTATGACATTAAGCTAATTGTTGATAGTGAGGAAGATCCAGCTTGGAAAGTCGCGATCAAAACTGTTGCAGAAGAAAAAGCTAGTAATGTAGAAATTCAAGCTCTCAAATACCGACGAAAAACTTGTACTCTCAAGTGTAGCTCTTTGGTGCAGGCTCTTTCTACGTTAGATAAGACATATAAAGTTGTTGCTTTAGTAGATGCTGATACAGTAGCTCATTCCAATTGGTTGCGGGAATTAGTTTCTCCTTTATCAGATCCCAAAGTTGCAGCAACAACAGGTAATAGGTGGTATCTACCGACGGGTCAATATTGGGGAACTTTGGTGCGCTACATATGGAACACTTCTGCAGTCGTACAGATGTTTTTGTACGGTATTCCTTGGGGTGGAACTTTAGCAATCAAAACCGAAGTCATACAGAAGACAGGATTGTTGGAAAAATGGAAACACTCTTATACTGATGACACAATGATTAGTCGAGTAATGCGAAAACACGGCTATCAAGTCAAGTTTGTACCTTCACTATTAATAGTTAATCGAGAAGAAACTAACTTACCAAGATTACTTCCTTGGATTCGAAGACAATTATTTATTTCCCGACTATATCATCCTTTATGGCCAGCAGTAGTTGGGGATTCCATATTGACTATAGTGTTACCGAACCTAGTATTGGGACTCTTTTTTATTAGCTTTGTTATCGGACAAGGACAAGCTGCAATTTTAGCTTTGATTGGTTACTGTAGCTATTTAGTCGGTTTACTTGCACTTATCCTGACTCTAGAAAAAAGCGTACGTCAAGTTATTAGCAGGCGTGGTGAAGTTAGTCCAAGATTTAATAAAAGTAAAATTTGGAAAATATTTGTTGGAACTCCATTTACCCAATGGTTTTATTTCATTGCATTAGTTTCTTGTCATTGGATGCCAATTGTTAACTGGCGTGGGATTAATTATCAGATTAAAGGACCATTCAAAATTCGCATGATGGAATATCGTCCTTATAAATGGGTGGATCAACCAATAGATCCAAAAATTTCTCTTTGAGAGTTGTTAGAGAAGATGTCAGGAGACAGGAGACAGGAGATAGGAGATAGGAGATAGGAGTCAGGAGTCAGGAGTCAGGAGATAGGAGTCAGGAATCAGGAGTCAGGAGACAGGAATCAGGAGTCAGGAGACAGGAATCAGGAGTCAGGAGTCAGGAGTCAGGAGATAGGAGTCAGGAATCAGGAGTCAGGAGACAGGAATCAGGAGTCAGGAGTCAGGAGTCAGGAGTCAGGAGTCAGGAGATAGGAGATAGGAGATAGGAGATAGGAGACAGAAAACAGGAGTTCGTAAATAAAAAATGACGTTGTTGTAGGATGTGTTAGACCTGTTACCATATCTCACTTCTGAGTATAAATTCAATGGGTCTAACCCTCCATATGATATCGGTGGTTTCGCCAAATTTTAAGTAATAAAAGTTATTAAACAGATATAAGAAGCGGACAACAAATGAACAAAAAACCTCTTCGTATTGCTCTTTTTACAAGTCTTTATGCTCCATTTTTAACTGGAGTGTCTATTGCAGTGCATCAGCGAGCAAACTGGTTATTAGAACGTGGTCATTTTGTATTTTTGATTCACCCAGAAATTAACGAACAGTACCCTGAAAGTGTGGGAAGTCGTCCGATGGCTGGTTTAAGTAAATTACAGTTCTTCCCTAACTTTTCTTCCTATGCATTTCCTACCAAACCTCTGATATTTTATAAATCTCTTCCCCAACCTCTGAGTTATCGACATTGGAGCGATACTAAACTCCTACAAGAATTTAAGCCAGATATTATAATGGTTGAAGAAGCCGCACAAATCAGAGGTTTTTATTCACTCTTTTTACAAGGTTATGGTCGTCCAATAGCCCGAGAATATGCCAAACTAACTGGTACGCCTACAGTATCTCTATTTCACACAGACATCGTAGCTTACATTAACTACTACTTGGGCGATGGAGTTTTTCGTTTAATTCGTCCCATACTTCCAAGTCTGATTAAAAAATTCAGCGGAAATTATGATTTGAATTTATTTCCTTCTAAGGGACAATTACTCAAATATCAGCAAATGAAATCTCAACGCAGTGAATATCTTCCCTATCAAGGAGTTAATTGCAAAAAATTCAATCCGGGAAATATTGCTTGCAATCCAATTCCTGAGGATAATAGACCAACTCTACTGTTTGTTGGACGCATTTGTGCAGAAAAAAATGTTTCCCAGCTTTTCGAAATATATCAATTAGTTGCTGCCAAAATTAATGATGTCCATATGGTTATCATCGGTAGTGGTCCTTTATCTCAAGAAATAGAAGAACGTGGTAAAAGTTTAGCTCCCGGTTTGACCGTATGGGGTGAGTCTCATGGAGAAGAATTACTAGGTTGGTATGCTCGTGCAGATATATTTGTTAATCCTTCAGTTACCGAAAATTTCTGTACCACAAATACAGAAGCATTAGCCTCTGGAACACCGGTAGTTGCTGCAGCTGCACCTTCTAGTTCAGAGCAGATTACACATGGTGAGAATGGTTTTATCGCTGAAGCCAATAACTCACAAGATTTTGCTAATAAAATAATCCAGATTTTGGAAAATCCTGAACTCAAACAAGAAATGTCTCGTCAAGCTCGTCTTGGAATACTGGAATTTGACTGGTCTACATGTATGGAAAAGTTAGAAGAAAAACTCTATCGACTTTTTGAAGAATCTCAGAATTCAGGAGTAATGAGTAACAAGTAATAAGTAATAAGTAATAAATAATGAGTTTGGGAATCAGGACATATCCTGCGGACACGCTAGAGTATGCGGTGTTGATCGGTATTCGTTCTTAAGTCTTTAGCTGCGCTACTTCCGGATCCGCTAATAGGAGTTAGAAGTTGCAATGAGTAATAATTTGAGGTCTTGACAGTAAATTATTTAATTTACTTTGGATTACTAGCTTTGAGTTCTTAGCTTGAAAAGCAAAAATTTATTACCAATGTGTATAGGTCTCATGTAGTAATCCTATATCACAGGCAATAGTTTTTACAAATTAGGATGGAGATATATCCGGTATAGCGATCGCTGTACCGGGTTTTATTTTTTAATAATGGGGAGCAGGAAAATAGAGAAAAATAAATAACTAACTAACAAGAGAAGAAAAAGTAGTCACATTATCAGGGAACCGAAGATGATTAACTGCTGTTCGTACTGCTTTTTGAATGGGAGAAGAGTTGAAAGCTAATCCATCGTATAAATAACCAGCTTTAAAATTACCAATGGTTCTAACTAAAATCTCCGCAGCAAAATGAAGAGAACAATCAATAATTTCCTGGGAATTTAAAATATCTTGACGATGAGAACCCAAAGCACAAACATAACTATCCAAAAAACTGTCTAACATTCGATCTAATTCTTCAGCTTCATCTTTGGTTTGTGCGCGTTCCCTCTTCATCCACAAGTGTGCTGCAAAGTGGGCTAAATCTTGAGCGGGATAACCATAATGAGCTAATTCCCAATCAATTATCCTCAATCCATCAGCGACAGGAATAATCGAAGTTGGCCATAGATCGCCCATAATAACATTTTTACCTTTTTGGAGATATTTTTCTCCTAATTGAGATACTTTATCTCCCAATATTTGATAATCTTCAATTTCTTCGTCCTTCAAAAGTGGAGCAATCGCTCTATACTGTAAATCTAAACGAGTCTTTTGAATGGAAAAATTCTCAAAACCTTCTGCTAAATCAGTTCTAGAAAAACTCAAATCATGTAAATTACCAATAAAATTACCAATTAATTTTCCTGCTTCCTGACCGGATGAATCAGCTAAAACCCAATTATAATTTACTTTTAAACTATTTTTATCTGCGACATCTTCCATTACTAGAAATTTTCTCACTTCATCAGCATAATAGATTTGTGGCGGACGAATCTTATTAGTATTGAGAGTAGAAAATATTCCACCTGTTTGAAAAGCTTGAAGCGCTCTAGCTTCAATCAGCATTCTGCGGTCGTCAAGGAAAACTTCTGGTACTGTGGCGATATAAGGAGGAAAATATTTAATAATAATTGGTTTTGGTTCGCCATTTACTCGCCAAACATAATTAAGCAAGCCACCTTGTAACTTTTCTGGAGAATTTTTCGGTTGAAACCAACTTAGATCATCCTTGATGATATCTAAGATTTCTTGTATATCTATTTGAGTCACTTCACTATTTTATTCCATAAATTCAAATTTAGACAATATTCACACCTATTGCTCTTGATAATAAACTTTATTCCCATCGGTTATTCTTATTTATCAGCAAAGCGAAAAATTTGATTTTTAAAAGGAACTTCCGAAGCTTTTTTTAAGAACTCAATGATAATTTTTTCCATTGAAGAACGAGAATTTACTAAAGATTCCTTTACTCCTTGATGGTCTTCCGATGTCTCTTTTCCTGGTAAAGAATATTTATGTCCCACCACCAAACCCACGCAGGGAATTTCTAATTCATTAGCTAATACTACTTCCGGTGCTAAAGTCATAGAGTTTACACTCGCACCCAATTGATACCACATTCTATTTTCGGCTGCTGTTTTACCTCTGGGTCCCCCAACATAAGCAAAAATCACTTCCTTTTCCATTGATGATATCAAGTCTGGAGCTAAATTATATACTTGCTGAGTCAATGTTTTAGAAAACAATCCTTCATTCAGAACTAAATGACCTTGCTGAGCTTCTGGTGTGACAAACATAGTGCAAGTACTACCGTCAGGTAAACGGTTTTCTAGCATTATCAAATCTGTCACCAATAAAGGACTGTACAGAGGTAATTTAGCATCCAATATTCCCACCGAGCTAGTTACCATCAAAGCACCACAGTTTACTTCTTTTAAAGCTCTTGCTTGGGCTCGATAATTGATCTGATTGGGCAAAATTTGATGGGGTATACCATGTCGAAATAATAAATACGCTGGGCGATGGAGATTGGTAATTTGATATAGTTCTTGTTTACCCCAAGGTGTAATAATTTCTTGGTGAGAAAGTTCTAGATCTGCGTGTAATTCTTCCGTAAAAGCACTTCCGACTATAACTGCAACAGATTTCATTTTTAATATTTTGAAAAGTAGCTTGCTAATTTGCAAATAATCAATATAACTTTTGTGAGTGGGGATAGTTGTAAAAATTAGATTAAATCTAAAATCTATTTGCTCTTTTATTCGAAGTGTTCTACTAAATTGGGTTTGTATCTTATATTTAAATGTCCATATTTTTACCTGTATCCGTAACACTCTGGAGCAGCAAAACGATTGCGCTTTCTACTACAAACTTGGTTTAGTTTAATGCTTATTTTTTCCTTTTCTTTATTCGCTTGATAGTATAGAATACGCCAATTTTTGAGCCTTTTTGCAAGCTTAGATCCCATTAATTCTTCATTTTTTTCCTGATAATCTTTCGCCAATTTTGTTAATCTTTCGTTTTCATCAGTCAGTTCTACTAATTTTGCATTCCGAGCATCTGCACCTTGAATAACTTGCTCTGCTAAGCTTGTCCGATGCATGGAAGTAATAGTCAAAATTGATGCAGCTATCCCAGATGCAATAGCAATTATTGATATGAATCGATTCTTTTCACTCCATCTCTTAGCATTTTCCAATCGCTCAATCGACTCTTGATTGAGAACTTTATTAGCTTCATGTTGCGACTTTAGAGCAGATAATGCAGGATTTTCCATCGCACCTGCATTTAAATCTACTCCTAATTTGTAGTATCCGGTGAGATCTTTTTCTAATTTATCTTCTATTACTTTTGGTTCAGCGAAACCGTTTTGACCGGAAATTACAGCGAGCATTCTGGCTAAGTCCGGTTTCTCCTGAACTGATTCTGCGATCGCTAAGTTTATATATTCTGAGGTTAAGTTTTCCATATTAATTTATATTTGATTTAAATAATAATTTTATTAAATTACAACGCCGGTATATTTTATTAATTCTTTCCTTTCACAAAAAGTCAGTACATTTTTAAAAAATATTACAAACTCTAATGGTTTATCCATGCTGTGAAATTACTTCAAATTTAACCCAGCTCTTGTTATTTACTACCAAGTCACTCGGTTGAAAAACTGAAAATTGCTTATTTTTTTTCTAGAATAAATATAAATTGATTAAATAACTCGGAAAATAACGATTTTTGGATTATTTGCAAAGTTCGTGTCAAAAGTCGTATTAATTAATTGATTGATAACCAATTCCTAACCTAATTTCAATAAATGAACATATTGCAACCGATGCAGATTATAGAAACCTAAAACTAGGAAATTTTCTACGCAGAAATGTTATTTTATGTTTATTAGGGTGTTATTTATCGCACATAACGCAGTAAAGCCACCTTATATAGAGAAGATAGGGTGGCTTTTCCTTTATTTGCTTGGAGGTGACGGTGACACCACCTCTAAGTAATATAAAAAATATGATTTTAAGAGCTTTAACAAGTAATTGAGCTAAGTTATTCAGTGCAGTTAATCTATTTTCTCAAGGTTTTAGGGGGTATTGATTCTGATACTCTACACAGTCTAAGGTTCGGTAGCGTTTCAGACTAGAATTGTACAAACTCTATGCTCATACTATGAATGTTTTGGCTCAGTATTCCTATTTGATCGCCTTTAGGTGAGTGAAGTTTATTAATTTTAGAATTTTAGGTAATTAGAATTTTAGATAATTAGAGACAAGGAGGTAATGAGATGATGGGAATTATAATGACTTGGTTGGTCACTACCGTGAGTTTTTTGATTATTTCTCGACTACCAATAGGAGTTGAAATTGATAGTTTTGGGAAAGCAGCAGTATCAGCAGCAGTTTTTGGAATTCTTAATGCAATTTTAAGACCTATATTAGCTTTTTTTAGTTTTCCCTTGATTATTTTGACCTTTGGTTTGTTCGTGTTTGTCGTGAATGCGATTGTTTTTAGTCTTGCAGCTTGGTTAGTATCGGGATTTCGCTTGCGCTCTGGTTTTTGGAGTGCTTTGTTTGGTTCAATTGCTTTAAGTGTGGCGAACTCTATAATCTTTAATTTATTAGGAGCTTAGAATTCAGGATTTAAGTAAGACCTGTAAAACCATAGGGTAACTGAGCCTTATTAAAAGTATTTTACCGGACACTCAACACACAAAACCTAAGCCTTGCTGCTGTTAACGTGAATTGGGATGAGTTTTTGTGTACCTTAAATCGTAAAAAACTAAATAACTAAACAACCATTGCATAATCATTGCCATTCGTAGGTAATTATAGATAGGGTACAAGTCGCTCAGGCAAAAAAAGTATGTCTGAGCATTTTCTTAGCTATTTTTATTTCTTGTTTCCCACCAATTACCCATTACCCATTACCAATTCTCTCCAATAAATGCTCTCCTACACGCAAAGCATTAGCAATAATAGTTAAAGATGGGTTGACTGCACTGCTAGAAGGGAAAAAACTACCGTCAACAATATAAAGATTATCGATATCATGAGTTCGACAATTTAGATCGAGAACTGAAGTTTTTGGATCCTCGCCAAAACGACAAGTTCCGCATTGATGAGCGACATGTTCGATAGTCATTTTTTTAGGAATATGCAACGCTGGTAGTAGCTTAGAAGTAGGATTTTCAATTGACTTTAAGACTTTAATCCAGCGTTTTATTAATCGATTAAATGCCGTTTCGTTGTTATTTGTATAATCGAGGAATATTTTGTCCCCTTGGACACGTACTCGGTTGTTTAAGCTTGGTAAGTCCTCTGTCATTAATAACCAAGCACTAGAATTTTTTGCGATCGCCTCCGCGATAAAATCTGCCATAAAAGGCGGTCCATCTGCAATGATTCTGTCTTTGGCGACGTTACCTAATAATTGTACGCTTCCCATGGGGTAAGGAAAATCTTGTTCTCCCCAATAAAAGTCATTGAGTGCTAATGTTTTCTGGAAAATTGTTGGATTTGGTCTTACACATAAACTCATAACTACCCCAAATTTATGAGCCATATAATTACGTCCGACAAGATCCGAACTATTGGCTAATCCTTTGGGATGTTGGTCATTTGCCGATTTCAGTAATAATAAAGCAGAGTTAACTGCACCACAGGCTACAACAACAATATCTGCATTGAAAATCAGTTTTTGACGCTCGTTTTCACTATCGACTTCTACTTCCACTCCAGTAACTTCCCGACCAGAAGCATTAGTATAAAGTCGCGATACCTTAGCACCGGTCATCAAAGTTAAGTTTTCATTGGTCATGACTGGACGAATACCAATAATATCAGCATCGGCCTTCGCATCAAGTAAACAAGGAAAACCATCACAGGTTTCACAGCGAATACAACCGCTAAAAACCGGGTCGGCTTCATTTAATTTAATACCCAATGGTAAAGGGAAAGGATGTAAATCTTTATACTTCAGAGCGTTATGAATTTTTTGAACAAAAGGTTCGTGACTAATAGCTTCGAAAGGATAATCTTCAGTTGATGGTGGTTCAGTTGGATCGAAACCACGTTTTCCATGGACTACGTAAAGTTCCTCCCCTTCGGTGTAGTAGGGTGCAAAGTCACGATACTTTAACGACCATTCAGGAGAAATTCCATCCTCATGTTCGACCCGTTCAAAATCTCGTTCGCGCATCCGAAATAACGCAGAACCATAAAATTTGGTATTACCACCAACATAGTAGTGAGTCATTGGGTAAAAAGATTTACCATTTTTGTCATACCATAATTCTGAATTGCGGTAGCATTTGTTATGGAAGATTTTTCGTGAATCCCAATTAGCTTTTTCTCGAGGTAAAAAATTTCCTCGTTCCAAAACCAAAATTCTTTTACCACTTGGCGCTAACTTTCTTGCAATTGTAGCTCCACCAGCACCAGTTCCAATGATGATGACATCGTAATGAGTATTGTTCATATTACCAATTTGTAGCGCGTCTAATACAACCAATGACCGATGACTAATTATCAATTATCTGTGCGGATATTGACTTTCCACATAAGACTTATATAACTCTGTGATACCGGTAATTCTAAATACTGCATCTCCAAATTTTGGTGATAATTGACCAATTGCAAATAGTAATTTCGATAGAAAACCATCAATAATGACTTCTGCTTGGTTTTCCTTAATCGCGCGGATTATTATCTTTGCAACTTCTGAAGGTTCAGTTACATTAGCGACTTTAGGTGCGACTAAACCAGTTCTGAGGAACATTCCTGTATTTGTATAACCCGGACAAACGACTGAAATATCCACATTGCAATCGTTTAACTCCTGTCTCATTGAATCTGTCCATACCAACAAACCAGCTTTAGTTGCAGAATAAACGCTGTTGTAAGGCATTCCTTTTTTTCCCGAACCAGATGCAATACTAATAATGTGACCGCGATCGCGATCGAGCATACTCGGAAGTAATAAACGAGTTAATTCTATTGCTGCTATTAAATTGACCGAGAACATTGAATTAATATCGCTTAGGGAATAATGCTGTAAATAGCGAAATTTTTCAATTGCAGCATTATTAATCAAAATATCTACAGAACCTGCACGTTCGTTAATTTGCTGCACTAAAATCGATAGATCTTCCACTCGACTAATGTCAAATGGAATCCCAATGAATTTACCACCGTTAGCTTCTATATCAACTTGAATTTGCTCTAATTTTTGTTGAGAAAGAGCGACTCCTACCACGATTGCTTTTTCTTTAGCAAGAGCACGAGAAATAAATGCTCCAATACCACCAGAAGCGCCGGTTAAAACAACTATCTTACCTACTATATCTTTCATAATTACCCGTCAGTAATTGGGTATTTTTGAACTGTAATCTTTAGCTAGAAAGAATAGAATTTCCCTGAAAAGCTAATTATTTAAGTCTTCCAGTCATCTAGTTACTAATTACAGATAACTAAATTGAGTATTTTGATTAAAATCTCATATCAAAAAGAGATTAAGTAAAATGATTTCACATTCTGTAATTTTGATTAGTATCAACAGAAGCAAAATCTTGGTAAAAATTTAGAATAGAGTGTAATTAAAGATTAGATTAGTTGTTATTAATCAGTAGCATAAATTACAAAATATTTTTTGTAAAAAATGTATTCTGTGGCATTATTTTTTGATTAGAGCATTTATTGTCTTTTGTTTCCCATTCATAAAAATATTGATTTGAAATTATAAATCAAACAAATTTGATGTTTTTTATCGCAAATTGTTTATTGCAAATTGAATTAGTAAAAATCTCCAGTGTAATCTACACTGGAGATTTTTGAGTAAATGGGAAGAGAATAGATGAGAAGTTAATAAATAAACACTTAATATACTAGTAATATCACTCATCATCTACTGAACTTGTATCAGATAGCTGTAGATAATTTTCAAAATCCATACGTTGTTCTACGTTACGTAAAAAATAACCATTTACCATAGCAGAAGTTAAGAGTTTACCGAGGTTTTCACGGCTGGTACTAATTAGAACATTAAAATTATCCTGAGGTAAATTACCCAACATACTAACGATGGTGCGTTCAATTGCTTGCATTACATCACCAGAAGCAGGCTGAGATAACTTAGCAATAGTATCAGGGTTCATTGATTGAACGTAATTCCAAAGAGCATTTTCGCTTGGATTTGCTTCATCTAAATACTGAGAGTGACTATTAGTGTTATGATTCATGATATTTTACTGATTTAATTACTATTAGTTAGCTGTTGTTACCTAATTTAGCAATATTCTGCGCTGATAATAGTCATATAAACCGAACTGCTAGATTTCGGTTTACCGTGCATATCTAAATTATTCACACATAAACTAAATTTGTTTGTGGGGAATATAATTTCTACGATAACTCTTAAGGTCTGAAAGTCAAATCCAATCGAATAAACTTTATATGGAATTCGAATTTTTCATCAATTCTTAGTTATTTTTGTAATTCTAGTATCAGTTATTTATCTTAGAAGATAGTTTGTTAATCTCTTCAGTAAAATATTTTTCCTGATGTTGAAGCTGTCTGGCTAATTGTAAACCTTGTTGAAAAGCTTCCATGGCTTGGGGATAATCTTGACGTTGCAAATAAAGTTTAGCTATTTGGTCGTAAGCATTCATTAAATTGTACAGATTTGCAGCTTTTCTTGCTGTTTCTATCAATATTTTGCTGGTTTGTAATGCTTCTTCCATTTGTCCTTGGGAAGTATACAGTGCAATCAGTTTTTGTAATGCTTCCCCAGCGCGTACATATTGTTGTAATTTCCATGCAATGATGTAAGCTTCCTGATAGTTCTTGAATGCTTCATCTAAAAAAGCTGGATTTTTCTTTGCTAAAGATTCATAATCAGAACCAATTGCTATTTTGAGTGCTGATAATTTAATTTGAGTATTTGGTTGAGTATTTAGTTGGTTATCCTGTTGATTATTACTTTGATTATTTCCTTGGGAATAAATTTGAGTTAATTTTCTGCGTACATTTAGAGATTTTTGCGGTTGTTGAGTTTTCTCATAAATATAAGCTAGCTCCTCCAAATATTGAACTCGCTCGGTGTCTTCTCCCCTTGTATTTGCTAAACCAAGTAATTCTTCGTAGGTGACTGCAGCTCTGTCATAGTCAAACCAAGCTAAATGTAGTTTTCCTATGGTATTAAGAACTTCAACTTCTTGTGCATTATCTCGCCTTTCTCTAACTATTGATAACACTCGCTCATATACTTGTAATGCTTCCTTAGGGGTTCTTACTTGCTGATAAGCTTCTCCTAAAGCTTGCAAAACTTCTAGTTGTGAGTTGTTTGCTTGTGAACTTATTTCTTGTGAATTTCTTCTTTGATTTCTATTTTTAGATTTGGATTTCGTTTGATTTTTTTGAATTTTTTGTAATCTTTGGGTAATATAAAAAACCTGCTGGCGATTATTTTGTCTCCAAGCGATCGCACCAACTCGTGATAATGCTTGTATTTCGGGAATAATACCTAAATAACGACGCAGTCTGATTTCTCGGTTCCAAATATCAAAAGCTCCTTGCTTGTCTCCTATTTCAAATTTAGCGATTGCTTGTTGGTTTAAATCATCAAGTGCAGCTTCAAGTTCTCTTTTCTCTTGTCGCGTTAATGGTTCTTTTGGAGCAGCAGACGGTAATAATGGATCTTCTTTCTTGATTTCCAAAGGATTTGGCGGAAATTTATCTGGTAGTTGTGGTTTTTTACTTTTCGCTAAAACTAAAGCAGGAGAAAATAGAGAAATAACAATAGAAGTAATAACAGCAATACTCAAATATTTTTTGTTCATATGTTCATAGGGATTAGGAACTGGGGACAGGGATAAATATCCTTATTATTTATTAGTTGCTTGATTTAGTTATTCGATATTGACGCAGTTTGACAAAAATTTCTCCTGAAAAACTGCTAACTATTGGTTTTACAATATTTTTGGAGCGTACTTTTAACCCTGCTTAGGGTTAAGATGTGCAATTTGGTTTTGACTAGCTACAACCTTTATAGAGATGTAGCATCTTACATCCCTTCAAGCTTAGCCAAAATCTAAACGCTTAAAATACTAGTCTGAGATAAATATTAATTTCTGATAATGACCCATTCTAAAGATATAGCAACTCTCGCTCGCTGGATGGCTGCTGATTTTAGCAATCAAGAACAAGCTTACGAAAATCCACCTTTTTTTGCTCATATTCGCGTATGTATTCGTCCCTTACCCCTGGACCTGCTGTCCGGAGTTAGCTTATTTTTAGAACAAGCTTATGATTTTGCACTAAATCAACCTTATCGAATGCGGGTCATGAAATTAATTCCCACTGAAGAGAATATTGTTATCAAGCATTATACTCTCAAGGATGAAAAATTATTCTATGGTGCATCCCGTCAACCACAACGCCTCAACAAGCTTACAATTGAGGATTTAAAAGATATGCCTGGTTGTAACATGATTGTGGAATGGACTGGTAAGAGCTTCAAAGGTAGGGTGGAACCAGGTAAAGCTTGTGTAGTCGTTAGGAATGAGAAAACGACTTATCTAGATAACGAATTTGAAATTGACGCGGAGAATTTTTTTAGTCTCGATCGGGGAAGGGACGTCGAAACAGATGAACGGGTTTGGGGTTCTGTTGCTGGACCGTTTCATTTTGTTCGCAAACAGAGCTTTGCGAGTGAAGTCAAAACTTTAAATTAATAGATTCTAACTTCTTAAAATATTCTTTTGTTATGTTGCTAGCTGATGTCTCTAGCCAATGACAGCATAATTAAAATAAAAAATACGCAGGTGTATTGTTTCGTAAATTAGGACCACACCGTAAAAAATACCTACCATAATGGCTGATAAAACATTATACATATAGGTTTACTCAGAATAACCCTGTATTTTGGCACATTATCAGTCAAAATTTTTAAATCACTTTTATTTTAATATCCCATCGCAGGTATATCCAAAGGATTGTAGTAATCAACTCGCTCAACAGAACTTTCCCAAACTCCGTTGGAATAAAGCTTGAGCAGTCGAAAACCGGGAGATCTGCTGTCAATAGTCAAAGATGGAGTTTTTGGTCGAAATTGAATACAAGTTGAAGGCGTTCCAAGGTAAGACACGCTACCGCGTTGTTGTTGAAATTCTTGATGGATATGACCAAACAAAACTAATTTCACTTGTGGATAGCGATCTAAAACTTGGAAAAACTCTTCTGGATTTTCCAAATTATTACTATCTAACCATTTGGAATTAACTGGAAAAGGTGGATGATGTAAAGCCACTACAGTTGGACTATCTCCAACTGTTTCCAATTGCTTCTCTAACCAAAATAACGTTTTGGTTGATAAATAACCCTGTTCCTGACCGGGAATAGATGAATTGAGCAAAATAAAATTCCATCCACCCCTTTCAAAACACTTGCGTCGCGAAACCAAACCTAAATTTAAATATTGGTCTATGGCTTGAGCAGAATCGTGATCTCCAGGTAACCAGTAGGTTGGTATCTGAAGTTGATTAAAAAATGCTTGTAAATTTTCGTAAGAGCCTGGCGTCCCATCACCAGATAAATCTCCGGTCACCAATAGTAAATCAATTTCGGAATCGATTTGCTTTAATCTTTTGACTACAGCTTCAAAAGATTGGGTAGTGGGTATACCCAATAATGCTTGATTTTCATCTGCAAATAGATGTAGGTCCGTTATCTGTGCTACTGATAGCGGAGAAAATTGATTCATTTTTGTTGGCAACAATGTAAGCGTTTTAATATCCTATTACTCCTTATCGTTCAACAACCAAAACTAAAGAAAGTATCATTTTTAACTTATAATCTTAACTTGTACTTCATTGGATTAATACATAGTTATTTACTTCATAATAAATACCTCCATATCGCCTAGAGTTTGTGATTTTACGGTTAAAAAAACCAAAGTAATTGTATTTTTATTAGATCTAATCACATGCATGTAATGTCATCTATCTTAAGACATATTTAAGCACTTATCTTGATTTTAAAAAACTATACAGCGAAACATTAAGCACCATCAACCTTAGTTACATAATGTAACCTATAACACAAAATTTATATAGATATATAGATGATATATCTATATGATGTTGTTGGCATGATACCTCAAATATGATGTAATCTCAGAAAGCTATAGAACTTTGATTTGAAAGATAACGTAATTACATAGAGTGAAAGTAAAAAAAACAACTAATTATTTTAAATACTGAGAGTAACAAAATACTTCTTACTCTTCAAGTAGTATTCACTCTGAATTAGCTTGATAAGACTCAGCAAGATAACTTGAGCCGCTAATTATGTATTCAAGTATTTGCTCCACTTAAATTCCCTATTTTTGTAAAACTTAATTCTTCTAGGATGTTTAAGTAGTTTCCCTAAGTCATTCTTGGAAAAAATCAGTGGAGAATTGCTTAATCAATATTTATAAGCATCAAATTGCGCTGACAAACAGTTTTATTCTGGATATTGCAAAACTGAAAATGCTTATTAAGCACTTGGAAATAATAAAAATACACAAATCCAGAAAAAAGACTATTTAAATATCACCAATACTTTTAATACTTCCATCAGTATAAGCACTGTTTTTTATTAAATGTATTTTGAGATTATCCCCTTTATTTGAGACTGGCTATGAAATTACGATCACTAGTCGATGAGAATATTAAGGTGCACAATCTATGGGTGAAAAACTTTTTATTCTGATTTTATTGATATTTAAGTTGTTCTAACTATAGTTATGTACCATTCTAAAAGTAATTATTTTTGCCACTTAAGTAAGTTGCGCATTATACTATCCTACAATTAGAACGATATTATTAATTCAGTAAAATAGTTATCTTTTGAATGTAGTAATATTACGATATTGTCAATATATATTAATGGGGTTATAATGTTTCGAGTCAATGTTACGACTGATGTAAAGCAACTGTCGTAACATAGTAACTTTTTGCTTAAAGACAGTGTTTTTAAGTGCGGCGACATAGCCAAGTGGTAAGGCAGAGGTCTGCAAAACCTTTATCCCCCGGTTCGAATCCGGGTGTCGCCTTTTTTTATATGTCAAATTGTTTGACCGCGTCGACAAATAAGTTTCCGTCGTGGTCTAATACTTTTCGCTGCAGGGACTTCCAAAGTAAAAATTTCCCCGTGGCTTGTAACAGCCTTATATTTAAGATTATATCCTATCCCAAATAAAGAGACATTATTGAAAATAATTAAAAAATCAAAACCAGGACTTACGCAGCTAAAATTTGTGATTGCGACCGGAACGTAATTCAGCTATTAGCAAAAGTGTGACGTTAGTCATACGTAATGACGCAATTACGTAGATTTTGCGTAAGTCCTATAAAAATTATTCAGATATAGCAATCATGTTTGATTCCCTAACAGATTAATCCTGCAGAAATGCGACAGACCCTGAGACGCACCTGCGGTTAACGGTGTCTGCAGATAACTGCTGATGAGTTTTTTATGAATGATTTAGGATTACTATATTATTTTTATTTAATATCAGTTAACTCCATGAAGTACTGACACTAAACTTTGCCAACTGCTAACATTATTCGCGTTTGCTAGATCTAATTATACTAAGCTCTGTCAGTAATTTTTATTTTTCTCCACAGTCTTCCTAATTAAGCTATTTTCAAACCAAAGAGTAATTATTATATTCCGAAAAGTGTTAAGTATCATTTGTAGTTTTGATACTGAGGAGAAAATAAATTTTCAAAATTAGCTTAACAATACATTTTGTACAAGCAACAATCTAAAACACATAAACACAACGAGGATAAAAATGAATTTACCCACTATAAGATTTGGCAGCTCTGGTAGCTCTGTTAGAGTATTACAACGTTTATTGTTATCAAATGGTTATTTTATTAGTGTTGACGGCTCTTTTGGAGCAGTTACAGAAACAGCAGTTAAAGCTTTCCAAGAACAACGAGGTCTTATCCCGGATGGGATCGTTGGTCCAATAACTTGGCGAGAATTAACTAGATAAAGGATCAATGTAGTATTGCGTGGGTAACAATTATATTCAACACTCTACCTGCTTGTTTGTTGCCCTATAATAATACATGTAATGTGCTGCTGCTACGAGAAAGACATCCCCAATGACCTTAAAAAGAGCAATGTTTTAGTTCGGGATTGTTATGCAGTATTTAATTTAGGATTATGGACAAACCAGAATAATAACTTCCCCGATGACGCATATAGAAGATAATTATTCCCTTTGCACATTTGATTGAGTATGGAATGGCACTAATAAAAGCCAAAAGCCTTACTAGAAGAGAGGTGTGGGAAGAGGGGGTAGAAAGGGGAGAGGGGGGAGTTTAATTAATGAGGCTTGTTGTATGTTGTTGCATAAAGCTACCTCCCACACCTCCCACACTCTACATCAGTTCAAGGTTTGTTCACACACGCTACGTGCGGATGAGCCTTAACTTAGCGGCATTAATTGAGTGTGCTCGATCTATTTTAGGACTAGCACAGTTAAAGCAATAGGTAATAGACGTCTTTGGAAGTTAAATTTGGAAGTTAAATTATTTGTATCTTAAGTTAATGTCCCAAGCAAACCTAAATAATGGAAAATTTTTTCTATTATTAGGATTTGTATTAATAATCGGTGCTTTAGTCACTATGTAAGGAATATTCGTAAAATGTTTCCTAAGAACAGTTTTATTGCGGATTACAGCACCCATGGGTAATCGGAGCTACAAATCTACCGCTAATAACAAACTAGAATTGCACAGAGCATAATAAGATTCAAATAGTCAAACTAAGATTAGATCTGAGAGATCGGACATCATAACAGTCGAAATCTCCCTTAAGTTTGATAAGGGTTGCGTCAGTGTTCTAGACATTGAACGCAAAATTTTGCAGCAAACCTGTGTGCTTTTTAATTCGTAGGAGGCTAAGTATGATTATACATCTTCTGTAAAAATAATCGCGATATTTTTGTAAGTAATAGCCATATTCAATTCTAAAACCACAGCTTTTTCAACTGTGAGGGAAATACGGGCATGAGTAAAACAACACACAATGAACTATATTAGTATACTGATTACAAGCGGCTTAACAACTGGACAATCACCTTTACCCCAATTACTAAAACAACAACTAGTTCAACTTGAAAAACAAAAGAATAATAATCATCAACAGATGTCTCAACAAGCGTCAACTGCTCAAATTACACCACCAGAATTTATGCAGTTGAATAAGATGTCTTCAGATACTGCGCCAAAATTAGTTCTAAAAAAAGAAGAAATTTTGGAAAAAACCCGGGAAAAGCTGGCTTCTAAATGTTTATCCAAATCACAAGCAGTAAAAATGAAAATGAGGAGGATTAATTATTCCAATTTTTCTTGCGGTACAAAAAAGTCTTTAAAGTTAGTAACGAGAGTATCTAGAAGTGAGGAAGGATATCCCTTAAAGCTGTTGTTTGTACCAAGTAAGCTAAAAAATATTTCACCAAGGAGAAACAACAAATTATATTCCCAAATTATTCTCCGTCAGCGATTCAGATATGAGGAAACTGGAGGGTTTGGAAGATTAAATAATGCAATTGCAACAACAAGAAGTAAAGAATTTCTACCCACTTTGCATTTTGGTAATAGAGGTATTCCTGTCAAAGTTCTACAGAGATTATTAATTTATAATGGCTACGCCATAAGTGTAGATGGTATTTTTGGAGCGTTAACAGAAACTGCTGTTAAAGCCTTCCAAAATCAACACGACCTAGGAGTAGATGGAGTTGTTGGTAATAAGACATGGCGAGCTTTATCACAATAGTCTTGGTTCTGGGTTAAAAACTTAGAGTTACAAACTTATAGGTTGTTAATATATAGGTTATGAGTTTATAAGTTTTGCACTAAGTGTTATGAGTAATTGACGACTAATTATGAATGATTTTCTATTATCCTGTCTGATATTTGAATTTTCATATTTGACTTTCATCTCTGAACTTTCAAGCAGAATTGTACGCATTTTCTCCTTTATGCGTTCGATGAGAAGCTATTCGCCGTAGGGCTTCACAGGACAGACCACAAATAAATATATCTGGTTCCTCGCTCACTTATAAGCAATTATAATTTACACATTTAACTCACACATTTAACTTACACACTTAACTTATACGCTTAACTCACACACTTAACTCACACACTTGAGTTGTCATCACTTTTAGCTTTTAAAGTTTGAACTTCTAACTCCTAACTTCTAAACCTGTAACTTTAAATAACCTTATAACCCAATACTTTTTAGATTTTTGTAAAAAAAAGAGACGTAGCAATGCTGCGTCTCTGTTTTTATTGGTGTAATTCCACAATATCGAATTCCACAACACAGGATTATTGGTGAATTAGCTCTGATTTAATACTTACCCGTATTACCTGATTTATTTACAGATTTTATTTACTCACAGGTTTGTATTAGTTCTCAACAGTTAATTAGCGAGATTGATGTTGTTCTAAAAGCTTTTGCGCCCTTGGCTTGTAAATCAAATAGAACAGAGATTCTAAGTAGCGTAGTAAATCTTCGCGTTTCTCTTTAGAGTTGAAATTCCAAAATCCGTAGATTCTTGCTAAGGAGAGTAATTTAGTGGTGTGAATTTTCCAAGTATAAGTAGTGTAAACCCGTTCGATTGCCTTTTGAGAAATTTCTTCCCAGTAGTTAGGATTCTGCTCGCATTTAGTGACAAATTCGACAATTTTTGCTGCTGTTTCTTCTAAGTTTGTGGGATTAATATAAAAGCCGTTTTTCTTGTCTTGAATAATTTCTAAAGGACCACCAAACTGAGTTGCAAAGGTTGGTAAACCGGAAATCATTGCTTCCAAAATTGTTAAACCAAAAGCTTCAAATAATGCTGGTTGAACAAATACTCCTTGACGATCTGCAATTACTCGATAGACCACACCGGAATCATTTTTAGATAAACGAACGCCCAACCAACGGATTTTCCCGTGGAGATTGTATTCGTCAATTGTGCGGTAGAGTTTGACAATTTCGTCCCGTTCTTCATTGTCACCTGATTCTTCAACCCGCAATTTACCCGCAACTAAAATTAAGTTGCAATGTTCTTGGAGTTCTTTGCTCTTACCAAAACATTCGGCTAAACCAGTGATGTTTTTAATGCGATCGAGACGAGCCATGGAGAATAAAGGACGCTTGGTGGGATCGTCTAATTTACCGTAAATTTGACTTTCGTCTTCTAAGGTAAAGAGCATTTCATCCATTCTCTGGCGATCGCTCTGGATTCTTTCTTGACTATTGTTATAGGGGAAGAAGCAACTTTCGTTTACCCCTGGTGGAACAACATTAAATTTGGGACTGAATAATTCAACGCCGTTGACTACGTGATATAACTCGGGCATAGTCAAGCATTTGTAGGACTCATATTGTCCGATACTATCGGGAGTACCGACGATTTCTTGATAGGTACTGCTGACCACAAAGTTAGCAGCGTTCATTGCTATCAAGTCAGCAGTGAATTGCAAGGAGAAGTGATATTTATCTTCTAAATCTTGCCAATATAAGTTACTGAATAAGTACTTAGATTTTTCTAAAGCATGGGCTACATTACACTGGGTAACTCCCAAACGCCGCGCTAATAAGAAAGCAACTAAGTTACCGTCGGTGTAATTACCAACGATTAAATCTGGTCTACCTTGGAACTCTGCTAATAATTGCTTCTCAGCGTCGATTGCAAAGGTTTCCAAATAAGGCCAAAATTCAAAACGGGAAATCCAATTTTGGGTAACATTAGGATTAAACTCCCTCAGGGGTACACGTAAAATCCAAGCATTTTCTGACCCATGGACTTTTTCCAGAGGTTGATTACACAGCGTACCGTCACTATTAGGAATTAAACGAGTCAGAATAATTACTTTAGGTTGGACATTTAAGCCTTCCAAACCAGCAAGGATTGCATCTTCTTGTAATTGCTTTTCTAAACTCTTAGCTTGGTCTAAAACATAAACCACTTGTCCCCCGGTGTCAGGTCTTCCTAACACTCCCTCTTGAGCAAACCAACCGTGAGCGGACACCAAAACGATTTTGAAAATCATCGGGATCCGAGAGATGAAAGCCTCTAGGGTTTGGGGATCGGGAGAATCGATTAATTCATCTAAAATATTTAAAGTTTCCAGTACCCTTGCAGCGGTGTTTCCCCATCCTGGTTCAAATCCCATCATTTGTAAGGGGAAACGGAATACTTCGTAACTTTCGTCGTCGGAACGCTGACTGACAAATTCAATCGCTTTTTTAACCTGTTCTGACAATTGCTGCTGAGAAGCGATGCGATCGTTAATTAGCAATTGAATGCCATTATATTGATGCAACTGTAAGAAGTTAAACAGACCTTCTAACCATTGGTTGGGATCTTGGAAGAGTTTACTGGAAAGATAGCGGTTGAGAAACTGCACCCCTTTACCAATATTTTTAGGATCGCGAATTACAGGGGAATAATCATAAAATGGTCCGAAGTCCAGTTCTAATAGGTCACCTTCATTCGGGTTGTACTTATCAACAAAGCGATCGCGCAAGTCAAGCAGTTCTTGAACGCTCATCTCTTCGACTTTAAAGTCTGCTGTCAGTCGATAGATTTCTTGAGACGCAATTTTGGGACGAATAATAAAGCAAAGAGTCGATTCTTCTTTAATATGAATAATTTCTTGAGTATAGTAAATTAACTTACCTAAATTTGAGTAGGTGAAAAAGTTTTCAGGTTTTTGATACTTGGAACAATACTCGTCAAAAAGATTCAGAATGTCGTTACGTAGTAAATATCCCTGCTCTTGCTGGCGTAACTCGCTGACTAAGCCACGCAAATCATTTCTATCTTCACTATCGAGAACTGCTTGAATTAATTCAGACATGAAAATTTACCAGATTATCCTTCACTGTGTGGGTGGTTATGAAATTACTTATGGGGCAATCGAAAAATCATAGCAAGAATGGGGATAGCTTTATCATTGATAATCGCTATCCAAATACTAGTTATTCTTACTTCTTTCCAATACCTTATCAATGAGAATTATTCACTCTAGCTCAAGATAAATAATTTATACCTAAAAGCTAAGAATAAAACATTCACATTTTAATAAACAAAAAAGCTTTTTAATTTACTTTTTTGTCATCTTTGTCACTATCCATTTAGATATTTTCCAGTACCAATTTTCACCTAGCATCAGTGTATATACTGATTTTGTTTGGTGCAATTGAATAGTCTGTCTCTGACTACGAAGGAGAAAAATATTGAAGCAACTATAGGAGGATTTTATCAGAATTATCTGCTTTGCAATCATAGATATATTTAATCTATTTTTTATGGATGTATTTTGGATCCCTGATGATTATGGATCTGAATTCTTTGAGACTACAAATGTTTTCTGTAAGTTATGTAATAAAAGTTAATGTTTTATAGATTTGAGAATTAGCTAAATTTTAAAATTTAATTAATCGTAAAATTATTGTTAGATCAATTGTAGTAATTTGATATTTTATGGGATCCAGGTGGGTTAGTTCTAAAATCTTAGAACTTCATAGATTTAATATGAGTGGTTTAATTTTGTCGGTTAACTATATTTGAAGTTGAGCTATCATTCATATTTTTCTAAAGAATTAATCACTGTTTTTTGAGAATGATGATTTTTTTGATTTTCTACATAAGAAACAGCTTGCTCTAACTGTTTACCACCTAAGGACAATACACCATATCCACGCTGCCAACTAAAAGAAATTGGATTTGTAGATAATCTACTGTTTTTATTTAATAAATGGGCGCTACTACCTTTAATATTTTTCACAAAATCAGCGATGGATAAACTTGGTGGGATAGAAGCTACTAAATGAATATGGTCTTCGATGCCACCAACAGCATGAATTATACAATTCAGATTATCAGCTTTGTGAATTATGTAATTATAAAGTTTATTTTCTTTTTCAAGCGTAATTAAGGGTTGGCGTTCTTTGGTAGCCCAAACAAGATGATAATAAGTACGCCAAAAAGCCATGATTGTTATATAGGAATTGAATAATAAACTTTTTTGATTTTATTCGCTTGTTTGGGAATTGTCGCTTTGGTATGGATGGGAAGGGATAATCTCGTATTGCATTGCTTTTAAATCAATCATGGTTTTACCCAAAGTCCCACCTTGAAAAATTTCAAGGCTCATAATCTAAGTCTGTTGAAAACGGACTAAGTTTATTCAAATGATCATAATAAATTGGAATATTCCCAGTCGGCTTTAGACGACTTTGTCTATGAGACTGGGAATTTATTCTAAGGCGGATATGGGACAGGGCAAAATGGTATTGGTCGCGGTTTACCTTTGAAATTTATTTCCAGGCTGATAAACCAGGAACCGTTGAAAACTGGTAAATTACAGCAATCTCATTTAGATCATAATTCCACCTTGAAATAAATTTCAAGGCTCATAAACCAAGTACGTTAAAACGTACTGCAAAGCTTACCCAGTCGGCTTTAGACGACTTTGTCTATGAGCCTGAGAATTTATTCTAAGGCGGATATGGAACAAATGATGGTGTGGGTGACCAAGTCTGCGATTTCTACAGGAATTTCGGGTGATGGGTATTTAATTTGCGGGAAATATCTATTAATTCCCAGAGGGTTGAGATTGGTAATTTCTAATGTGCTGTGACCATATCCCACAGTGCATCAATACCGCTACCAATAAATTTGCTATCTTGATTTTCTTCCAGCCATTGGACAACTTGAGGAAGAACTTTATTAGAGTTTTTGTGCAATTCTATTAAAGCTTGAGCAGCGCTTTTACGCACCCGAGAATTATCATCAACTAGAAGTTTCACAAGTCCACCCAGAACCGGTTGTGAGTCCTTACCCAGCTTTCCCAAAGCAAAAGCAGCCTTGTTACGCACCCCTGAATCATCATCAACTAGAAGTTTCATAAGTCCACCCAGAACCGGTTGTGAGTCCTTACCCAACTTACCCAAAGCAAAAGCAGCCTTGTTACGCACCCCTGAATCATCATCATCCAGAAGTTTTACAAGCCGACCCACAACCAGTTGTGAGCCCTTACCCAAGTTCCCTAAAGCTTGAGCTACCCTATTGCGCACCCCTGAATCATCATCATCTAGAAGTTTCACAAGCCCATCTACAACAGCTTGTGAGTCCTTACCCAAATTACCTAAAGCAACAGCAGCCTTGTTACGCACCCGAGAATTATCATCAGCCAAAAGTTTCACAAGCCCATCTACAACAGGTTGTGAGTTCTGATCCAAATTACCTAAAGCAAAAGCAGCCTTGTGACGCACCCGAGAATCATCATCATCGAGAAGCTTTACAAGCCCATCTACAACAGGTTGTGAGTTCTGACCCAAATAACCTAAAGCAAAAGCAGCCTTGTTACGGACTCGAGAATTATCATCATTGAGAAGCTTTACAAGCCGATCCACAACCAGTTGTGAGCCCTTACCCAACTTGCCTAAGGCTTGAGCAGCGCTGTTACGCACCCGAGAATCACCATCAACCAGAAGTTTTAAAAGTCCATCTACAACCGGTTGTGAGTCTTTACCCAACTTGCCTAAAACAAAAGCAGCACTGTTACGTACCCGAGAACTACTATCATCTAGAAGCTTGATAAGCCGATCCACTACCGGTTGTGAGTCCTTACCCAACTTACCTAAAGCTTGAGCAGCACTGTTACGTACCCGATGTTCATCATTATCTAGAAGCTTTACAAGCCGATCCACTACCGGTTGTGAGTTCTTACCCAACTTACCTAAAGCTTGAGCAGCGCTGTAACATATCAGTAAATCATCATCAGCTAGAAGTTTCACAAGCGGATCCACTACCGGTTGTGAGTCCTCACCTAAATTACCTAAAGTAAGAGCAGCACTGTTGCGCATCTCAGAATTATCATTATTGAGCAATTCAATCAGAATACTAACTGCTCCTTCTATATCTCCTAGTTGTGCTTGATATTCCTGTAACCTCAACTCATAAATATTTTCAGCTTCAGCTTTTAATAAATTTAGTACTTGTTCTTCAAAAGCCGTTTCATAAAAATGACAAAGTGTTGAGAAAACTTCCCGAATAACTTTTTCCCCAGCCCGTCCGCTACCACTGACCTCCAAGTCAACTAAAGCCCGCAAAATCTCTTCACCTAAGTTTGGATCTGCTGCATTCAAATTATTGGTGTATTCAGCCAAGCAAGTAGCAGCAAACAATAAATCTCGATGCAGCCATTTTTCGTATTCGCTACCATTCTCAAGGATTGTCCTAATCGCTCTTGCTGCTTTTTTCGGTTTTTGCTGAGCAACCAATAATAACAAAACTTCTCGCCAGTGGGGGTCATGGAGGTTAGAGTTAATTTGCTCTAAAATTATTCCAAAATCCCCTTCATTGTCTGCTTGATAGTTAATTTCCTCAGCACAAAGGTATTCTTGAAAGGTTTTATGGACAAATGCATAGCAATCTTGTCCTTGTTCGTTCAGTAAACCGGTGCGATCGCGAATCAAATGTAAAAATCTTTCTGCTTCTTGTTCAGCTTTATAGAGTTCAATACCTTTGAGGTCTTTAATTTCTCTTTTTAGTTGATCGAGTAATTCTTCACAATCAATCAAAGTTCCGCCTTCATTATCCCTAGTATTCCCTTGAGTATGAATCCAAAAAGCCAGGCGTTCCATTAACCGACGTAAATCATCCAAACTGAGATATTGCAATACTTTGTGAGTGGTGAGTTCTTTGTTTGCATCCCAGGAAGTTAAGAGAGTTTCTACTGCTTTGTTATAAAGTTTATGGCGTTCTCTAGGTAATATAGCTTGATAGCGATGAATTAAGGAAATAATGGTTAATAGTAAAGGGTTCCGTGCAAGTAATTTAATTCTTTCGTTATCATTAAGTGCTTTACGCAAACTATCTTTACGGCGTTCGGCTTCCGCTTGATCTTGAATGCGGCTATCGTACCAACGATCAATAAATTCTTCTATTTTTTCATCATCAAAGGATTGGAGTTGATAGTGAGGAAATTCTTCGGTGCGGAAAAAGTCCCGTTTGTAACCAGCAGGACGAGAAGTGATAATAGCAAGGTTATTTTGAAACTGACCTAAGAAATTCTCAATTCGTCGTACAACATCATAACGTTTTGCTTCTTCAGCAACTTCATCCAAACCATCCAGTAAAATTAGAGCGCGTCCATCTTCGAGCCAATATTCAAAAAATCCGGTAGGTAAAGTTTTCACAGACATAGTTTTTTCGGCAAACTCTTTTGCATAGTCGAGAATGCTGATATTTCCTTGTCTAGATAAATCCCGCATCCGAATTAAAATCGGTAGGTAATCTACATCTGGGTCTAAACCTAATTTTTCTTGATTTTCAGCTTTTTTTGCTTTGTCTTGAGCCAGCATTACAGCAAAATAGCTCAACAAAGTGGTTTTTCCCGAACCTGGAGCACCCAGTAAAACAAATTTTTGCGAGTTTTTTTTCTTTGAGTTTTTTTCGGTTAAAAGTTGTGTAGCGAGAAACTTTTCACTATAACCATTAATTAGAGCCTTTTGTCGTTGTTCTAAAAACAATTCTTTCTGACGTTCCCCAAGGGAATGATCTGAGATAATTTCATTTAACTCCTTTTCATTTGCAATGACAGAATAATCTTGCTTGGTAACATTTTCTTCTACATCTGGCATCACAAAAATGTGTTCCAGTTTTTCAGACTTTTCTGTTTCTTGTCCTGCTACAGGAATTCCAGCAAATTTTACATCATCAAACCAGTTTGCTAATTGTTTAAAGTAATCTTCCTTTGCTACTTGGAACCTGAGATAAGTATCAGTATTTTCAAAATAAGTATTAACGAAAGTTTCCATCCAAGGATGAACGCAATCTTTAGCGATATTTTTCATCTTGGAATCCTTCAAGGCTTCTTCTGTAAAAACTTTCGTTAAAAAAACAATATCTGGTTTTCCTTCATTCCTCAGGGGCTTTTGTAATTCCTCAAGTCCTTTTCCCTGACAAAATTTATTAATAAACTTTTTAATAAAATCTGGTTCACAACGTAAAAATAATTTGTTTTCCTTCTCACAGGCTTTTTTAACTGCAATTTTGATTGCTTTATCTAAATCGGTGCAATTAAATTTACTACGAACCCCAGAAAGTAATATTTTAGATGTTTCTGTTGTAATAAATTCACCAACCCAGGTACCAATCATTGCTGTTACAGGATCCATATTGTGATTTAGAAAACATTTAGCAAGCTTGCATCTGCTTGATATGGTAGCAAAATTACATATACCTATGGGATACTGCTAGCTATAAAAAATAAAACCCTTTATCAAAGACTTTGTGATATCCCAAAAAATGTAAAGACGCGCCATATCCCACAAAATGTAGAGACGTAGCAATGCTACGTCTCTACAAAAATTTTTGATTCGGGTTTACGGGAATCATATCCCTAACAATTACCAATAATTCCTTACGAAGCAGGTAAAGAAATCTTAGTTGACGAATTAGTCAGTGAACTTGATCGCTCTACCTTTAAGTTATTAACTTCTTCTTCAGCAAGCAAATCGCGAATCAATCTAGCGATAAACTTCTGCATTAGTTGCGCGGTCATTTGCTGACCCAAACGCTGTACCCCTGGATTAAAGATAATTTCTACAACTTGAGAACCTAATTTTGCGGGGTCAAAACTGGGACTTTGTTGCAGAAGTCCTAATATTCTCTTAATGTGCTCGAGGGTTTGCTGTTGTTCGAGGCTAGCTTTCGGTGTGGGGTTAACTGCTGCGATTCCTATTCGTTCGCTTAATAAGTAGGTGAAGTTATGCATCACATTTTTACTCAGAGCATCAATTCCCTTAAATGCCTCATCAACAAGTCTATTACGGATAAAAGCACCGCGCTCGGAAGAAAGAAAGTCAACCGCCTGATTTACGGCTAAACTTAAGTCGTAATCATCGCTGTTACGAGCATTTTTAAGCAAATTTTCCAAACGGTTCCAGCGGAAACTACCTTCTTTAAACAGTAAGTCTTGCAAAGATGCTCTTAATTCTGGCGCTGGATCGGTTAATAACCGTTTAGCAACGTAGGGATAAGCTTCACTAAGAACTTTGAAATTGGGATCGATATAAATAGCAATACCTTCTAAAGTCACCAAAGAGCGGATAATTAACGCGTAGTAGGGTGGTACTTTGAAAGGGTACTCATACATTAACGCCGATAAATCGTCGGTAATACTCTTAATGTTTAACTCTGCAACGCTTGCACCTTGAGCATCAGCAAATACATTCGCAAATGCTGGAACAATTGGAGTTAAATCTGTATCTGGTGATAAGAAATCTAATTTAACGTAATCTTTGGTTAAACCATCAAAATCGCGGTTGACCACGTGGACGATCGCTTCAATTAAACCGTATCTTTGGGGTGCTTGAACTTCGCTCATCATCCCAAAGTCAAGATAAGCTAATTTACCATCCGGCGTCGCTAGTAGGTTTCCTGGATGAGGATCGGCGTGGAAAAACCCATGCTCGAGCAATTGACGTAGGGAACATTGCACCCCTACTTCAACCAAATAGCGAGCATCTATTCCTTGAGCATTAATTTCGGCGGTTTGAGTTAATTTGATACCATCAATCCACTCCATCGTCAACACGCGACGATTGGTATATTCCCAGTAGATTTGTGGTACGTATATATCTTTAATATGACCATATAACTCAAAAAACCGTTCGGCATTTTCACCCTCATTGATGTAGTCCATCTCCTCAAAGATGCGTTCTCCCAATTCATCGAGGATACCGACCAGGTCACTACGGATTACTTTAATATTTTTCTGCGCCCATGCAGCTATTTTCCGCAGAATATATAAATCAATAGTAATACTTTCCCTTAAGTCTGGACGTTGAACCTTAACTGCGACTTTTTCACCAGTTGTTCTGAGTCTACCTTTATAAACCTGACCCAGAGAAGCAGCTGCTATTGGTTCTGGAGATAGTTCCGAATATATCTCAACTGGTTTTGCTCCCAATTCTTCTTCAATAAACTGATAAGCAATTTTATTATCAAAAGCCGGTAACTGGTCTTGCAGTCGAGTAAGTTCCTCTAAATATACCGGAGGAACCAAATCCGGTCGAGTAGATACAGCTTGACCAATTTTAATGTAAGCAGGTCCGAGCAGGGTAAGAATTTCCCGCAACCGTATAGCACGGCGAATATCATTTTTGATATCAAAGCCCCTTGTGCGATCCCACCACAAACTCAAAACAAAACCAAATGTAGGGCGCAAAACAGTCAAAATACGCTTAAAGACCTCTGCAGGCTTACCCTTGTAAAAATTAGCTATTTGCTGAGCGCTGTAACGTAAACCTTCAGATTCGTTAGCTGTTTTGGGTAAAAGCTTCGCTTTTGGGGCTTGTTCTCTCGCGTATACATCCATTGTATGGGGAGGTAGTCCGCCATTTTCCGGTACAACACCCGCAACTGACAATCCGCTTTGGTTTGGGGGTGTACCACTGCGACTATTATCCTGACTCGATTTGGAGGTTGGGGGTACTGTATTGGGGTTCATGGGTTTACCACTGCATCGGATTTAACATTCTGTTAAGTATTGTAACAAGGGGACTGGCGATCGGGGATTAGCTATTAGGAATAGTTTATTTATTTTTAAGTGAGGGATTGGGGATTGGGGACTGGGGACTGGGGACTGGGGATTGGAAATAACTTTAGTTATTTTTTCTTAACACCACATCTTCCTAGTGAGTAATGAGTGATGTTAGCGCAGCGGGGCGSGTAAGCGCACAGTAATGAGTCATGTTAGCACTAGCGCTAACACTAGTCCCCAATCCCCAAAAAATTCAAATCTTTAATAAATTCAAACTAAACTATGTTTGTTTGCTCGAAAGCGGCATACTGATTCAATGGTAATAAAAAAATTTGATTGAGAAGGGGGTAGATCCCATATTTTTAGATCTTTTACAAGCCGCAATTATGGATATCGAAGTAGCTAGGAATCAAATAACTGCGGTAGTTTGAAATTTTAATAGTTTGAATCTAAATAAACTGAAATTTGCATAAACTGGAATTTGAATAATTTGGAATCTTAATAATTTGGAAAATGTTAGTGTAAACCTTTCGCCTACTTCCTATAAGATTTTTCGTTCTTTTTGACTTATGTTATCTCTATTGCGAATCGAAAACTTTGCTCTGATTGATAAATTAGAACTGGAGTTTTACAGGGGGCTAAATGTTCTAACCGGTGAAACTGGAGCGGGAAAATCGATTATTCTGGATGCGATTGATGCAGTATTGGGTGGAAAGGTATCAAGTCGAGTGATTCGCACGGGAACAAATCGGGCGATAGTGGAAGGTACCTTTACAATTAATTCTTCATTAGCTGCTTGGTTGACGGAACAAGAAATTGATTTAGTTGATGAAGATTATGTTGTCATTAGTCGTGAAATAACAACTACTAGTAATAATGTCCGCAGTCGCTCCCGAGTAAATGGGGTTTTGGTTAATCGCCAGTTAATGAACCTTTTAAGGGAACGTTTAGTAGAAATTACCGCCCAAGGACAAAGCGTTCAAGTGGGACAGTCTGCACAGGTGCGGGAATGGTTGGATGTTTATGGTGGTGATTCAATAATTCAACAACGTCAAGCGGTCGCTGCAGCTTTTAGCGATTATCAAAAAGTACATTCAGCCCTGGAAAAACGTCGTACCTCCGAACGGGAACGGCTGCAAAAATTAGATTTGCTTACCTACCAAGCCAAAGAATTAGCAGAAGCAAATTTAACTGAAGCTTCAGAAATGGAAAAATTGCTGCAAGAACAGGAACGTCTCAATCATGTAGTTGAGTTGCAGCAAATGAGTTACAACATCTATCAGGCGTTGTATCAAAATGATGATGGTGAAGCGCCCACCGCAACTGACCTGTTGGGGGATAGTGAAACCACCTTAAATGAAATGGTGGAGTATGACAGTGAATTGCAATATCTATTGGATTTAGTTCGGGATGCTCAAGCTGCGATCGCGGAAGTTTCTCGAGAAATTAATAATTATGGTGCAAATTTAGAAGCAGACCCCCAACGTTTGGACGAAGTGCAAGAAAGAATTCGGGAATTAAAGCTGATTTGTCGCAAGTATGGTCCAAGTTTAGCCGATGCGATCGCCCATTATGAAAATATTCAAGAGGAACTCAACGAACTCAATGACGACGAATCATCAATTGAAAATTTAGAAAAGCAAGAAAAACAAACTTTAGAAAAGGTTACTAAAGTCTGCGCGCAGCTAACCCAGTTACGACAAAAAGCAGGGGCTAACCTCCAGTCACGCTTGCTCAAACAACTCAAACCGATGGCGATGGATAAAGTCAAGTTTGAAGTTGAGATTTTACCTACTTCTCCATCAGTTAATGGTGCAGATAAAATTACTTTTTTGTTTAGTCCCAACCCCGGTGAACCTTTGCAACCATTAACGGAAATTGCATCTGGTGGGGAAATGAGTCGCTTTTTGCTCGCTCTCAAGGCTTGTTTAAGACAAACTGATACAGCAGAAACCATGGTATTCGATGAAATTGACGTTGGTGTTTCCGGAAGAGTTGCTCAAGCGATCGCGGAAAAACTCCATCAACTCAGCCAGCAACAGCAAGTATTATGTGTGACTCACCAACCTTTGGTAGCGGCTATGGCTGACCGTCACTTTCGTGTAGAAAAACAAGTTGTAAATCAATCTAAAGGTAAAAAAGAAACCAACGGTAACGGCGAACAGCGCACGGTAGTGCGGGTGAAAACTTTGGATAATATCAATAAACGCCGGGACGAACTTGCACTATTAGCTGGTGGAAAATCAGCCCAAGATGCTGTAGCTTTTGCCGAGTCTTTGTTAGCCCAGGCTGCTAGTCACCGTCAAATAAATGATAATAGTAATGGTGATTCCAGTTCTAAAAAGAAGAAGTAAAAGAGGCATGTTATCCAATTAATTACAGAAAATCTCTACTAAAAATCTCTACTAAAAATCTCCACAACTTTTGCAATCCCATCTTCAGAACGAATTTTTTCTCCTAAAACCGCAGCACGTTTCTGAATTGATTCATTCTCAATTGCATTTGTTATTGCTCGAGTAAGAGAATCTACCGTCAGGTTTTTTCTATCAATCATTGCTGGACTTACACCCAATTTCACAGCTTGATACGCCCAAAACGGTTGGTCTCCAAAAAATGGAATAATAACTCCAGGTACTCCAGCGCGGAAAGTTGCTGCGGTAGTTCCAGCACCACCATGATGGACTATACAAGCCATTTGGGGAAATAACCAACTGTGGGGAATATTATCTATTTGAAAAACTGTATTCGGTAAATCTGAGTTTTTAATTCCACCCCAACCGGAAAGAAAAATTCCTCTCTGTTGAGTTTTTGCTAGTGCTGCTAAAGCAATTTCGCTAATTTTTTGCGCTTTTTCACCAGCCATACTACCAAAGCCAATATACACAGGAGGAGAACCGGCTTTGAGAAATTCTACTAAATCTGTGGGAGGAATAAAGCTATCAGACGTATCCAAAAACCAATATCCCGTAAGATGAGCGCGATTTGACCAATTTGCTGGTTTAGGTGTTACAAATGGGCTACAGCCAATGGTGTAAGTGACTTTAGCATTTTCCATTCTTACGAAAGGATTTTGCCAAATACTTTTCGGTGGTAGATTGAGGATATTATTGCGAAATTGATTGATAGATTGGCGAAAAAGCAGCCAAAACATTTGATGTAGAAGCGTATAGGTAAACCGATTGTAAATACCTCCTAATTTTTCCAACTTTGGTGGTGTAAGTGCATGGGGAAATGCCATAGTAGGATAACTCGGCGTCAAATAGGCATAGTAAAAAGGGATACTTAATTTTTCTGCAATATCAAATCCCCAGAAAGGGAATCCTCCGCCAATAATCGCATCTGTCCCCTGACAAGCTTGCCATGAATCCAGTAAAACATCCTCCATGACAGGTTTGAGCAAATCGCCCATGCGACGGACAAAATCAATCGGATTTTTAGTTCGTAGTAATGCTTGTGCTTGAGGACTTTTTATATCTTCTTCTGGATTACCGCTTATCAAAGCAAACTCTAAACCATGAGAGCGAATTTCCGATTCAAAATTGGCTGGACTGGCAATTTTTATTTGATGTCCAGCTTTGTGTAAACCGATTCCCAAAGCAATAAAAGGTTGAACATCGCCACGGGAACCCAAGGTAAGAATAGTAATTTGCATTACTTTAAGTCTGAGTAGATATTAGGCAATAATTATCTGGACACGTAAGTGTACACAACGTCACAAATAGCGCGATCGCATATTTTATGGTTGTTTCCTATGTTTTGCGTACCCCCTTTGTTGCCGAAATCTTGCTCTTGATTTGAGTTCAAGACTTCTTCTATTAAACCTCTTGCAGTATCAAGCTGTAATTCTAGCAGCAGTTTTTTAGAATATGAATTAGAACTCAGGAATCAGATGGTTGAGAAAACCTATGGTAACAAACAATAACAGTCCCGAACTGCAACAAACATTAATTGTTGGAGGTGGTCCCGCAGGATTCGCAACAGCGTTAATGTTAGCTAAACGCGGCTGGAAAAACATTACAGTTTTAGAAAAACGTCCTGACGCAGATTATTACGAACCCGATAAATCATTTAATTATTTAATAGATGGTCGCGGTCAAAAATTTACAGACTATATAGGAATAACCGAAAATTTAATAGAAAATGGCGTTCCAAATACAGAATTTTATCTTACAGAAATTAAAGCAAATGGAAATCGTAAAACACTTAAAGTTCCACTTGCAGATTCAGATTGCAAAACTTCCTACTGGGTAACACGAAAGACATTTGTAAGCCTACTTTATTCTGAGATAGAAAAGAATTGGCAAGAATCTATCACTGTCATTTTTAATGCAAAATGCGTTGAAATTAGTAAAATTCTGGCTGATGAAGGAGAATCTGAAAAATTAAAAGTTACAGCCGAAATCAAAAATGGCGAATCTCTCATATTTGAGCCTTTTCTGCTTGTTGGATGTGATGGAATTAATTCCATTGTTCGAAATACCCTCAAACAGTGGGATAAATCTTCATCAAACAGGTTTGAAATGAATTATTTTCCTTCAGGAAGTGCGGGATTAAGATATAAAGTATTAACCTTACCACCAAGGTTTCCTTTAGATGAAAATGGGAACGAACTCACCACCAGTGAAATGTCATATGCTGTGCGTAGTGCATTCAAGGATCCCAAGACCAAGATATCTTTAGGCTTATTACCCCTAAAAAACCCAGATGAATACCGTAGCGCAAATATTATTACCAAACCAAACCATAAAATTTGGGAACTGAAAAATGGTGAGGAAATGTATGATTTTTTCAAGAAATCATTTCCACAAATACCCATAGATAAAATAATTTCCCTCCAAGAAGTCCAAAGATTTGCTGCAAGTGAAGGTGGTAGTTTTCCTTCTCCTCAATACTGTTGTGGATTTTATTCCAAATTAAATCATGAAAAAGCATTTATAGTTCTTTTAGGAGACGCCATACATAGCTTTCCCCCAGACCTCGGACAAGGTGTAAACTCAGCATTAGAAGATGTATGTATTCTTAATGATGCACTAGAAAGCAATGACAACAATCTTTCTAACGCCTTAGAACAATATGAATCTTTACGACTTCCCGATGTCAAAGCTTTGATTCGTTTGATGCAAATTGGTTATCCTTGGCAGTATAATCAAGCTCCTATTCGCAAAAAATTATGGAATATTAATGTTATTCTTAGACTTTTACTAAGTAAAGCATTACCCTCAATACTTAGTCCACAAGCCGTCTTTCTCATCCGAAACCAAAAAATTTCCTACCAAGAAATATTACTCAGAGAGCAACGCACAACTAAAATATTGTATGTATCTATCCTGATGCTTGTATTAGCTTTTTTGGTTTTTGGACTGAGGAATTTAACAATTTGACACTCCGCTGATATACCTTAAAATTTTTACGCTGACTTACTTGCACCTGTGGGAACAGTAGTCGAATTCTGACCCAAACCTTCCAAGACCCGAGCAACATTGGAACGCAACCAAGAACCTTCATTTTTATGTTCGAGTAACGCTAATAGTCCCTGTCGTAACCGACGGACTGAAATATTACCAAATTTAATCAATATCTGAGCAGCACTCAATCGCACCCTTGGTTCATCAGTTTTATCCTCAAGCAATGAAAATAACTCAATTCGCAGTTTATCTGATATCTGACGCGATCGCATCAATTCTTGAGCAGCACTTAAACTTATCCTTAAATCTTCAAGAATTCTTACTAAAGCAAGCTGCACTTCTTCAGAAATTTCACCTAATTTCATCAACATCTGAGAAGCACTCAAACGAACTTCGGAGTCATCATCTTTATCTCCAAGTATTTCTATTAAGTCAAGCTTGACCCGGTCGGAAATATTGCTGAATTTGATTAATGTCTGAGCAGCACCTAAGCGAACCTGAGTATCTTCGGAATCTTTGAAATCTCTCAACAAACTAAATTGTATCTTTTCAAGGTTAATACTTAACTGGATCAATGCCTGTGCTGCACTCAAGCGCACATTGAGATTGTCATTCTTATCTTTAAGTAACCCAAGCAAGTAAAGTTGTAATTCTTCTGAAACATTACTTACATAACCTAAAGCTTTAGTTGCATCCGAACGCAGCTGAGAATTTTCATTTTTATTTTCAGCTAGTTCCAGCAAAATAGATTGAACTTTTTCAGAGGTATTACCTAACTCAATCAATCCTTTAGCAGCATCCAAGCGCAATCTAGAATCCCCAGAGGTTTCCAGGAGAGTTGGTAAAACAAATCTTAACTGATTTGAGGTACTACCTAATCCAAGCAAAACCTTAGCAGCATTAGCTCGCACTTCATAATCTTGAGATTCTTCAAGTAATGCTAATAAAGGTTTTTCTACTTCTTCTGAATTATTACCTAATTCAATCAGTGCTTTAACAGCACTGGAACGCACTTCTGAGTTATCAAAATTTAAAACATCGACCAGAGCAGGAGCAGCTATTTTTGCTGGTGAACCAATTTCCTTTAATTTTTTAATAGCGTCTAACTTCTCCTCAATTTCCGAACTCGAAAGCTTATTAGTTAAACCTTCCATCCGTTGTTTGAGTTCATTCTGTTTTCCTTTTGCTAAATATGACAACCACATGGGGCGCAAGCGAAGCAATAACAGATATAAAACTAAAATAATAACTATAAAGACTAATATTGAAATGAATAACTCATCCTGTTCTTTTTGTTCTGATATTGTTGATTGTTCTTGTTTTACCAATTGTAATTTCTGAGTTTGGATATATTTATTTGTCTGAGATATAGAGTTTTCAAATACTTGATTATATCCTAACCCAGGATTCTGCTTGTTTCTCGTTTGTCCATAGCTATTGCTTAGTATGAGCAGAGGTAATGATAGTCCCAAAAAGGTAGACTTAAGTAATATAAATAAAGTATTTTTAAGGTGGCTAGACATAAATTACCTCCATAACAAGCCGAAATTTTAAGTTGGGCGAGGCTGCCTACGGAATTAAATTACCATACTCAATTCTCATTTAAAGTATATATCAAAAACCTTAAAATAGATTAAAATAACAGCGAAAGTCAGCTAAAACATGATATGAGAGGTAACATTTTATAATGTTTAATTTTTAATAAAAAATAGTTACATAAATAAAAGTAAAATATGATATTAGTTGGTTACATTTCTTAGGAAGAAATAGTAAAATTAGAAAATAAAGTCAACGAAAATAAAATCAACAAAATATTTGGCTAATTAGCCATGAGTAAGTATAGGAACATAGCAGAGCTTCCTGAAGTTATCACAGCATAAATCTCTCAAACTGAAGATGCTATAAATATAAAAATAAATCTTAATATTAGAAACTACTAGTAGTATCCTAAAAATATAAAAGTTCCGGTGAGTAAGCAATTTAAATCACGGAGTAGTACAAATCAGGGATTCAAATCGCAAACAAGGATAATACAAGAAGAGAAATTTATGACGGCAAACTTCAACTTGTAATTTCTTTAAAACTGAAAATTAAAAATACCGATTTCCCTACTGCATACCAAAATAATATTTTGAATCTAAAACTAGCCAAAACCTATTCACAAAATGGTAATTTTGTCAAAGTTAGTTTTTAGAAGAAATTGCATATTAGGAAGCAGAACTTCTAAGGACAAAGCTTAAACACAAAACTTAAATAATCGGAATTAAGTCGCTGGGATGGTAATTATGTTGTTTGGTATATCTAATTTTGCAAATTAAATTTTGGTTTTTTGTTTGTATATTATAATGTTAATACCATAACTGAAATAACATAATTTATCGTCAATAACTTATTAGTACTAAAATCTGTCAGTACTAGAATTTGGACTCTGGGGCATCCCTCTATTTCTGGAACATAATTATGAGGCTTATAGTCTTTTAAATTATTTAAGAAAATGAAGATAAGAAAATAAAAATGCCCCAAATATTTCGTAGAAAATTACTAAAACATGGTGGGATGGCTCTTACTAGTTTTTCCATCTATCACATCATTAACTTACTTCGTGACCCTTCTGTTACTGCGACAGAAAATCTAATTAATAATTTTGAAAGGCAAATTCCTAAGTTAATGCAAACAGCACTAATACCTGGTCTTTCCTTAGCAATTATTCGGGACGGTAAACTGTTTTGGAGTCAAGGGTTTGGGGTTAAAAATCTCTCTACTAAACAACCAGTTGATAACCAAACTGTATTTGCTGCAGCTTCTTTAACCAAACCTTTATTCGCCTATGCAGTTTTAAAAATGGTTGAAAGGGGACAGTTAGATTTAGATACACCTTTAACAAAATACACAGAAAAACCTTACATTTCCGATCCCAGAATAGAGCGTGTTACAGTTCGTAGAGTTTTGTCCCACACTACAGGCTTTCCTAATTGGAGTGGAAGTAAACCTGTCTGGTTCAAAACCCAACCAGGAAAAAAATTTGGTTATTCTGGAGAAGGCTTTCTCTATTTGCAAAAAGTAGTAGAAAAAATTACTAAACAACCATTAGAAAAATATTTGCAACAAGAAATACTAACTCCTTTAGGAATGAATAGCAGTAGCTTGGTTTGGAAATCAGCTTATGCAAAAACAGCTTCCCATGGACACAACCGTAAAGGGATACCTAAAGCTATGAGTAAACCTGAAGCTGCAGTTTCTGCCGGAAGTTTACGTACCACAGCTACTGACTATGCCCAATTCCTGATTGCTATGATGAATCCTGGAACTGTTGATAGTCCCAACCTAACGGAAGCAAGTTTAGACCAAATGTTAACTCCCCAGATTAAAATTAGTCACTCTATTGATTGGGGATTGGGTTGGGGTTTAGAAACAACTAGTAGCGGGAGATTTTTTTGGCACTGGGGTGATTTGGGTACGTTCAAAAGTTTTACTTTAAGTAGCCGAGAGTCAAATACCGGAATTGTAATATTAACCAATAGTCAAAATGGTCTGAGAATATCTGAAAAAATCGTCAGTAAAGTATTAGCAGGAAAACATCCACTTTTTAAGTTTTGGATGATAGATTATTAAACAAAGCTCTTCGTGAGTAATATTAGCACCTAGCGTATCAACAAGTAGCGCAACTATAGCGAGCACACTGTAACGAGCAATGATTTAGAAATTTCGGATAAACATGCTGCAGTATTAGAAGCGTTAGCCTTGTAAAACCATCTAAGTTTTGCTCTAATTATTTTCTACTAACGCAAAAATAGCCCAAAAATCACATTTTTTGGGCTAAAAATCTAAAAATGAGTATTCAGATTGTATTTTGTATTACTTACCTTCAACTAAATCCTGAGACTTTTTACCAGTGTCTTTTGTCTCTGCCAACATCAAATTAGACTGATTAACACCAAATTTATAACCAATTCCAAAATCTAAGGTTTTAATGTTTCTATTACCTTTATAAGCCTTGCGTAAATCCGATTGATAGCGATTACGAAATAAGCCAATGGGGCGCGTGTAAGCACCATAGAAAGTTAAATCCCATTGTGATTTATCAAATGATTTGAGAGGCATTCCAGAATCATCCTGAAGGATATGACTACTATTAGCCAAAATAGTATTTTTAATATTTGAAAAACTGCTGTTGTACATTAAGTAAGAAGCTGCTTTAAGATAAGTAACTGGATTCTCTAAGTTATTAACAAATTTTGTTAATTCTGGACGTTTGGTCAGTCCACTATTAGATAAATCTGTAGAAAAATAGTACAGGTTTCGTGGTTCCGATTCTTCTTTATCTTTATCAGGAACAAAGGATATTTTTACCCCTGGAACCATTCCTTTTTGGAATTTTTGAATGTTAGCATCTTTGTCTAAACCTACATACTGTAAGTCAAGAATTCGGTTGCCGGTACGAGCCATAAAGATATACAAAATTGGTAGGACTCCTTGCTTTTGCAAGTCCACCTTCATGTCATTAGTCCGAAAAAAACTAAATTGTAAAATTTCAGATAAAGAACTTCTAGATTCTCTTAATTTATAATTAATTTGGTTATTGTTGAATTTAGTAAAATCAGGTATAGTCCCAACTGGTTCTAATCCTACTAAAACATACTCTTTTGCCTTTGGAAATAAAGAGTAGGCATATAAAAAATCAGGTCCACTAAAAGGATAAAAAACAGACGGAGAAGCAGCATTAATTTGTTTTAATTCTTCTGCACCCCATTTTCTAACTTTAGTCAATTGTTGCTGCTCTAACTTTGACCAAGCATTTTTAAAGAAATTTTGATGGTTGCGCCAACCATTAGTTTTTTGGACTCCAGCGAAAGGACTATTAGCGTCTAAATTCATACCTGCAAATAACTTGGCAGTATCAGTTAGTTTCTTTGAATTTGCCTTGTCAAACTTGGCTAAAGGGTCTGTTTTTATTTGAGAAGTAGGCTCAACTTTAGCGGTTGTGGATTGTTCGGAATTAATATTCTCTGTATTTGTAGTTGTACTATTGACACTATTACAAGCCTGGAGAAAAAATAGTAGCCCCGCACCTGCACTTAAAATTGATAAAGTTTTTTGATTGTTCATAGTTCTGATTTTGATGAGATGGTAGGAATTCTTTATATTTAGTATTCTGGGATACTTAATCTTATTTTCCTTGTTTTACAAAAAGAAATTAACAGTACGTAATTGAATTCAATTTAATAGCCTATAAATAAACATAAATTTCACTTTATGTCTAAAGAAAGCAGGTCTATAAACTGTTAATTGACAGCTGACATATGCTAGCTATTAAGTTTAAATTTGTTCTTTGCTCCTAAATAATAAATAATTAACCCAATAGCTAAGGTTCCAATACCAGCGAAAGACTCCATCGGCTTACTCAGTAGTAAAAATATCAGCGTCCATAAACTAATGAGCAAAAATACTATTGGTGTTATCGGATAACCCCAAGTTTGATAAGGGCGAGGTAATTGAGGATCTCGCAGTCGATGGATAAAAACCCCTAAAACTGTCATAAAGGAAGACAAAGTTAAGGTAAAACCTAAATAAGTAATAATTGCCTCAAAACTAGAGGTAATGAGCAGAATTGTAACAATAAAAAGTTGTAACAAAAGTGCATACAAGGGAATACCATTTGTATTTTTTTTCGCAAGTATGTTGAATATAGGAATATCCTCACCAATTACCTGAGTAACTCGAGGTCCAGCTAAAACCATCGAACTAATTGAAGAAATCAGTCCAAAGGAGATTAATAAACCCATGATTTTTGCACCCTGGGAACCAAAAATGTGATTAGCAGCAATATAACCAACTTCTAATTCTCCTGCTAATTTTTCAATAGGTGTGCTGTGCAGAAAAATGAAGTTTAGTAGCAAATATAAAGCTGTAACAATTAGAGTTCCAATAATTAAAGAACGCGGGATATTTTTCTCTGGCTCTTCTACTTCGCTGGCTAAATAAATAGCTGCATTCCAACCAGAATAAGAATAAGTTACATAGACAAGAGAAATTGCAAAAGGAGAACTGAAAATTAAGGATAAATCTGTTGTTGATGGCAGGAATTTTAGATGTTGTGGCTCTGCAAAAATTAAACCACAAGCAATCAAAATAATAATCAAAATTACTTTAACAACAGTAAATATTTGTTGAAAATAACTACCTAACACCATATTTTTAGCATGTATTAGGGAAACGCCAAATACAACAAATAAAGCGATCGCCAGAGGTGGTAACAGGGGTATAACACTGGAGAAGTAGGCTCCCAAAGCCATTGCAGATGCTGCAATTGGTGCAGTGAATCCTACTGTCACTGATACCCATCCAGATAAAAAACCCACCACAGGATGATAAATATGAGAAAGATAACAATACTCACCACCAGAACGAGGCATTGCTGCTCCTAATTCGCCATAAACTAAAGCACCACACACAGCGAATACTCCACCCATGACCCATAAGAACAACAAAGTAAAGCCGGACTGAATATCTCTTACCTGAAAGCCTAAACTGGTAAAAACACCGGTACCAATCATATTTGCAACTACTATACAGGTGGCAGTGAGTAGACTCACTGTCTTCCGTTCAGAGGTATGTGAAGACATAAAAAACTAAATCTGCAAAAATACTTGCAGGCAAAATATATATATAACAAAATTCTGTTTTATCGTAACTCTTAACAAAGTTGCGTCCCTAGAATCACTCACATTTCATGTTGTTGCAAATTTTAGATCTTAGCTACAACCGTTAACCTACCGAATATATCCTCATCTTCACAAATTCTTTAAATTAATCGAGTTAAAAATTGGGAAATTGCAAACTGACAATGAAGGGCTAGCAGGACAAATAGAACAATGGACATATACAAATTGCCGATTCTTGGTTCTTCCTTCTCAATCCCAATACCTTTTTTAATTACTTGGGATTATTTTTCTTCCCTTAGGAATTCTTTTTTTTCAACTTTTATTCGGAATAGATGACGCTTTATCTTTCCAAAGATTAAACTGTTAACATTGATAAAAGAGTATTTTTTATTACAGACAACGCATAATATCTTTTGGCTTCATTGACAGTGTTAAATACTCCGAAAACAAATCCCATATCAAAAATTTATTATGTCAGTGCATCAATATCAATTACGCGATAATACTGATAAAGTTATAATTCATAGAAATCAAAACAACAGGATGTCACTTCATGACACTACTCCTGTGGGAACCCTTGCAAAAAAGCAAGGAACTATTTCTAGTTTTCTTGCTCCCTTGACTCAAGACACCTTTAAGCAAGTAGTCAATGAGGTTGAGCAGAAATTAATGGTTGTCAATCAAACCCTATCCATGTTGGATTCTCAGGGATTTGAGGCAATTTTGCAAGAAATGCTGCATTCGATCACCCTCAAGACTGGAGAATTATTGGGAGCAGATCGGACAACTATTTTTTTACTGGATGAAGAAAAACAAGAATTGTGGTCAATAGTAGCGGAAGGAGATGGTAACAGTTCCTTAGAAATTCGTATTCCTGCCAACAAAGGTATTGCAGGTGAAGTTGCTACTTTTAAGAAGGTTATTAATATTCCCTACGATTTCTATGACGATCCGCGTTCGGTATTTGCCAAAAAACAAGAAAAGAAAACTGGGTATCGGACATACACCATGTTAGCTTTGCCCTTGTTAAACGAGCGGGGGAAACTAGTTGCAGTTGTCCAGCTTTTGAATAAGTTATTACCAAATCACCACAGAAGTGCGGCTTTATCAAAAAGAATCGATCTTCAAGGTTTTACTAGTTCTGACGAGCAATTGTTCCAAGAGTTTGCTCCTTCTATTGGATTAATACTGGAATCTTCTCGTTCGTTTTATATTGCAACCCAGAAGCAAAGAGCTGCAGCCGCACTTATGAAAGCGGTGAAGTCCTTATCTCAAAGTAATTTAGACTTAGAAGATACTCTCAAACGAGTGATGGACGAGGCAAAAGAATTAATGAATGCTGACCGTTCCACCTTGTGGTTAATAGATCGCGATTGCCAAGAATTATGGACAAAAATTACCCAAGATGACGGTTCCACCAAAGAGTTGCGTATACCTGTAGGTATTGGTTTTGCTGGACAAGTTGCAGTATCTGGCGAAATACTGAATATTCCCTTTGATTTGTATGAGCATCCAGGTTCTGATACAGCTAGAAAAATGGATCCACAAAATGGTTATCGGACTTGCAGCTTATTATGTATGCCAGTATTTAATGCTGATCGTGAATTAATTGGTGTTACCCAGCTAGTTAATAAAAAGAAATCTGGTGATTTTCCACCATATAATCCTAAAAATTGGCCGGAACCGCCTGAATGTTTCCAAGCAAGCTTTGACCGCGATGACGAACAATTTATGGAAGCTTTTAACATTCAAGCTGGGGTTGCTTTACAAAATGCTCAGTTATTCGCCACAGTCAAACAGCAAGAGCAAATGCAAAGGGATATTCTTCGCAGTTTATCCAATGGGGTAATTTCCACCAATCAATGCGGTGAAATAGTTGCGGCAAATGAAAGTGCAAAACAATTATTGGGATTGGGAGCAGAAGAAATTATCGAAGGGAAATTAATTACGGATATCATCAACATCAAGGAAGGTGATTTCAGTAAATGGTGCACAGATGCTTTAAATTCTGCCCAAGCTAAATATTCTCAGCAATATTATCCAGATCGTACTTTACTTTCCAATGCTGAGGAAGAACACAGCATTAATTTATCTATTAATACAATTGCTGATGTAAATGATCGACGAGAAGTTCGGGGCGCATTAGTAGTAATAGATGACATTAGCGATGAAAAACGCCTAAAGAGTACAATGTACCGTTACATGACTCAAGAATTAGCAGAGGAGTTACTAAAACTTGATGATGCTAAACTCGGGGGCGATCGCAAAGAAGTTTCAATTTTGTTTTCCGATATTCGTGGTTACACCACTTTAACCGAAAATCTGGAAGCGGAAGAGGTTGTGAGTATGCTCAACGAATATTTTGAATCAATGGTTGAAGCCGTATTTAAATATAAAGGCACCCTGGACAAATACATTGGTGATGCCATTATGGCTGTTTATGGTTCCCCCTTACCTCTAGAAGAACATGCTTGGATGGCGGTGCAAACATCTTTAGAAATGCGGAATCGTCTGTATGAATTTAATCAACGTCGTCGCGCTGCTAATAAACCAATTATTAATATCGGTATTGGCATTAATTCTGATACAGTTATTAGTGGCAATATTGGCTCCAGTAAGCGAATGGAATTTACTGCTATTGGTGATGGAGTTAATCTTGGTTCCAGACTAGAAAGTGTAAGTAAACAGTACGGCTGCGATATTATCCTTAGCGATAACACTTATAAACCTTGTCAGGAACAAATATGGGCTAGGGAACTAGATTATATTCGCGTTAAAGGTAGAAATGAGCCAGTAGCAATCTATGAATTAATTGGTTTGCGTAATCAACCTATAGATTCTAAAAAAATAGAAAAAATTGAATGTTATCATCAGGGGCGCAAATATTACGTAAATCGCCAGTTCAATCTTGCCAAAAAAGAATTTGAAAATGTTTTAGAAATAGATAGAAATGATAAAGCCGCAATAATGCACAGGGATCGTTGTAATTATTGGTTGAACTCTGCACCAACAGATATTGACAATAAATGGGACGATGGTGTGTGGACTTTTAAAGATAAGTAGTCAATGGATAACTGGTAATTGGTAATTGGTCATTGGTCATTGGTAATTAGTTCTTGGCAACTGATTTGTATTACCCGTTCGTTATCACTTATTAACTGATAGAGGATACGATCGCAAACCAAAACCGTCACCGTAGAAGTGAAATCTACCAAATCCTAAAAACTGACCGTGGGGATTGTCTCCAGGAGGAAATGCCGTGACTCCAAACAAATAGATACCTTCCGTCCCGGGATTTCTGGTGGGCTTAAGGGCTATGGTGACAGTTTCTCCAGGAGATACTGGTGGGTTAAATTTCAAAGATACAGTTTTTAATTTGCGATCGCTAGTGACGTCTAAGGATAATTTTTTCCCTCTATTTGAAAGATTACCAATAAAAGCAAAACTATCATCAAGATCGAAATTAACCCGATCCAAACCCTCATGCTGATTAATGTTTACTTTTTGTAGGGGCTCACCTGCATTAGGAGGTAATTTAATTGTGAAATAGTAGGTTGCGCCCCACACATTCACATTTTTAAAAGTAGTCACAGCCCTCAATAAACGTGGTGGCTGTTTAAAGTATACTTTCCCATCCCTCAACTGTACGGCAGGTGTAACTTTGGTTCCTAATATCTCCACAGCACCAAGAAAAGTCAGTGCCATACTTAATATCAAAGCAAAACGCATTGTTTTCACAATTTTATTACAACTCAAAACTTTGAAGTTTCGCCTTACAAAGTTTCATTCCTAAGCTTATTAATGTTATATCTGAAACCAATAAATAAGTATTATTACTCTGAATCTTCGATTCGAGCGTGCCAATTGTTCATATTACCTTTACATTACTATTTTTTTTATATAGTGCTAATTAAATTATATTTATTTAATATTTAGTAAATAAATATAATTATTTAGGTTTTATTTATCGTGGGAATCATGTAGAAACATGAACTGTTTATGTTTATTTGTTTTGGGATTTGTAAAAGATGATTGAGAATGGTGGTCAAAAGAAATTGTTAAGTTAGATACTGAAAGTAGATTAGCGAAATTATTCATATGAACATCATTTCTAGGGTTGGATACAAGCATCCAGCCTGGCAAACACTCATAATCTTCACCTTGGGATTTTGGCTAAGTGCCAGCATATTTTTAGACTGGGTAATTATGCCAAGTCTTTACGTATCGGGCATGATGAGTCAGAGTAATTTTGCCTCAGCAGGCTATCTAATGTTTTGGAATTTCAATCGGATTGAGTTACTTTGTGCTGCGCTAGTGGTAACAGGATTTTTTGTTATCCAAAAAGTTCAAGTAGGTGCTGAGTCTGACTACAACTCAAACACTTGGCTTAGTCGTAGTGCAATAGTGTTGGCAATTATTCTGATGAGTGTATCTTTAATAGATACTTACCTTCTAACACCACAGATGTCTGCAATTGGGATGCAACTCAATTTATTTGAGACTTCAAGTGCAATTCCCAGTGGAATGGGTGTAATGCATAGTATTTACTGGCTCTTAGACGGAGTAAAACTATTAGTAGGTGGTTTACTAATTAGTATTTGCTTGCGAAGATAAAGCAAAATTAATTCATTTAGTTAATTTTTATTCGATTAATTCAGGCAAACTTTTGTAAGTTATTCTCCCTGAATTAATTGTCTTTTTAAGAAACTATTTGATTATTATTTGCTAGGAATTATTTCTGCAGGTTGGATATCATCAGAAGATTCTTCATCCTCACCCTCTCCAAACAACAAACGTAAAGCTAAAATTGCAAATCCAATAGCTGCGACTATTTTTAGTAATCGTGTCGGTAAAAATTCCGCCACTGCTCCTCCTGCGATCGCACCCAAAAGGCTAGTAAGCAATAAAGCGCCAGCTGTTCCAAAAAAAACAGCGCGTGGAGATTTTGAACGACCGGAAAGTGCGATCGCTGCTAACTGACTTTTATCACCAAGTTCGGATAAAAAAACTGTAATAAAGCTTAAACTTAAAAGATGCCAATTCATACGCTTCTGAATTATTCAACGCTTACACAAAAAATTAGTTTCTAGATCTTTATTTACTTGCTGACAACGCTCACTAGCCAAAAATTACGTCCCCAAACAACATAAGTGAGACCAGCAGTAGCGTTACCCCTGCAGCCTTCTCCACAGTTTTGGGGGATAATTTGCTCGACACCCAACTACCCAACGCTACACCCAAGAGACTAGTTGAAATTAATGCAACCCCAGCGCCAAGGAAAACAACCCAAGGCTGATGAGACTGCGCACTCATCATAAGTGTGGAAATTTGCGTTTTATCACCTATTTCTGCTAAAAATATAGTGACAAAGGTAGTTCCGAAAATCGCTAATGGTTGGTGTGCTGAGGATTCTGAATCTTTTGATAACTCTTCTTTATTGTCAGAGTCGTTAGTCAAATAGTTTTCGACAACTTTAACAGAACTAGACTTATCACCCTTTTGTTGCTGAATCCCTTTCTCATCAACATTGGAAGAACTATTGTTAAAGTTGAAAGGTGCTGAGTCAATTTTCACGATTTATAATCTTGCGATACATTTATTCATATTTCTATCATTTTCTCAGATTTTTGTTAAAAATTGCAACTCACCCGACATACATATAGCATTAGTTCTTTTTGCTTTCAGAGGCAGGACAGTTAAATTAAGATTTCTTCCTCTTTTAACTCCTGAATTATAGTAAAAATACTTAATTAAATTAAAAATCAAATCATTTCCTGTATCTTATTTCTCAATTAATGATTTTGGAACCCTATAGTTAATTGTAACCATTTGATAATTAAGTGTACCTTTAGATACTATTGACTTGATTGATTTTGATTGTATGTGAATTATAAGTAATAGAAAAATAATTCGAAAATCTAAAACACAATAAAAAATCAGCTTTAATTTATGGTTTTAAGTTTATTGAAATATTCATATTCTATATTTGGGTTAACATGTAATTGATTTACTTTTTTGGGTTAGTAAGTATTAACAACAGTATATAAAGCAAAATATAAATATCTAAATTATAAGTCACACTTGTGTGTGATTTTGTCATATTTTTGTATCTGGATTGTCACTTTTATAGTTTAATATTTCTGAATATTAAATCTAAATATATAAATAATATCTGTAACTCTAAATTATCTTTTAAGAAGCTAAATAAAATTTAGATATTATCAGTAGTGATACAAGTAATATCTTTGTTTGCCTAGATACCAGTAGTAATTATTATAGTTTGTATAGATTAAAATTTAGTTCTGGATAACACAGATTACAGTAATTTTATTTAGATTCTCAAATATTCAGAGTAGGGGTTTTTGTTATTCTTAGACTCATTTATTCATGTCATGTTGTGTCTAATTAAATGCAAGAAGTAATCAAAAATTTTCCGAAGTCCGGTGACAATCGAATTGATTCTCTGACACGTACTTATAAATGGTCAGATAATAAAATTACCTACAGTTTCTACGACGGTGGTCCTTACTATAGAGATGATAATACAATCAAGGAACTACCTGATGACATAAAAAATTCTATTCGAGATATTCTTGAAAATCAAATAGAGCCTTTTATTAATGTTGACTTTGTTGAAGTGTCAGACAAAGGAAATAATTATGGGCAAATTCGCTACCTTTCTTCCACAAAAGTTGGGTCTGCTTCCACAGGAACCATATCCAACAGTAGTGATACTGCTGGTGACATACGTATCAATCCTAAGATTTTTAGCGACATTCGAAACGGAGCAGGTGCTTACCGTTATGAGACTTTGATACATGAAAGTATGCATGGATTGGGTTTAAAGCACCCAGGTAATTACAATGGCTCAAGCAATGGTAGTTATGATGGTCCATTTCTACCCAATTCTCAAGACAACAGCAGTAATACTCTGATGTCATACAACCGCCTCAAAGATAAGAGTCCCTTCACAGGGGGGATAACTCCCATGCCTTATGATATTCTGGCATTGCAATATCTCTATGGGGCAAAGGAATATAATCAACAGGATACAACTTATAAGTTTGATACGGTTTACGGCTATAACGTTGGTAATGATTTCTTCGGTAATAAAAATAAGCCAATAAAACAAACTATTTGGGACAGTGGTGGTACCGATACCTTCGACTTTTCAAATCTTGATTTTGATAAGTCGGGATACCACTTAGATCTAAATGAAGGTGGTTTTATTACTACAAAAAATGCTTACAACGGAGAATCCTATAAGGCTCGTGGCGATGGAAATACCTACAAGGTCACTCCCTTTGGAACAGCAATTGCTTACAATTTCAAAGCAGAGAATCTGATCAACTCCAGCAGTAATGATGAAATATTTCTGAACAAAGCTGCTAACACCATTAGTGGTTATCAAGCTGGTCAGAGTACTGGTAAAGACGTTATTTCCGGCGCTGACAGCAAAGATATTCTAGATCTATCGGGTTATAAATTTTCAGATGTAAACCAAAATAAAAGTAATCAAGACCTTGTCCTCAATTTAGATAATAATGGTTCCATTAGAGTAAAAGATTACTACTCTGTGGGAGAAAACGATCGACTTCAAATTAAGTTCGGCGATATTGTTACTAATCCAACAGACCCAACAGACCCAACAAATCCAACAGACCCAACAGATCCAACAGACCCAACAGACCCAACAGACCCAACAAATCCAACAGACCCACCAATTACAACTATTTCTCAGGTTACCTTTGCACAAGGTGTTAACGGTTTTAATGGTACACAAGACACCTATTTGTACAAAAATAAATCAGGTACTAATTACGGTAACACCAAAACTCTAAAAGTTGATGGTAGCAACAACGGTGCTGCAAAACAGCAAGCTTTACTGCGTTTTGATAATATTTTCGGTGATATTAATGGTCAAATCCCCTCAAATGCTGAAATAAAATCTGCTTCGCTGGAGTTAGATGTGACTAACAAAGGCGACAGTCTTGAATTACACCGGATGTTGCAAAATTGGTCAGAATCAGATACTTGGAAAAGCTTGGGTTCTGGTATCCAAACTAACGATGTAGAAGCAGCAAGTAGTGCGGATGTAGTGACAGGTCCAGTTAAGACTGGTCTACAATCTTTTGATGTTACAAAAAGTCTTCAAGCTTGGCAATCCAATCCAAACAGTAATTTCGGTTGGGTAATTACACCAACAGATACAGATGGGGTTTACTTTACATCTTCAGAGGGGAACAAAGCACCACGCTTGAAGATCGAGTTTGAAACTACAAGCGATCCAGTTACTCCCAATAATCCCACCACTCCAAACCCAACAAACTCTACTCAAGGAATTGTTGGTACAGATAATGCAGATACACTTTTTGGAACTGCTGAAGATGATCTCATTAAAGGGTTAAAAGGTAACGACACTATCATAGGTAAAAAAGGTCATGATGAGATTAATGGTGGTGATGGGAACGACATCATAGAAGGTGATAATGGTGATGACATCCTTACAGGTGGTGGTGGATCCGACACCTTTGTTTACAAGGATGTTGTAAATAGTGGAATTGATACAATTACAGACTTTGATGTCAATAGCGATCGCATCGATTTAAATAACCTATTCAAAGGTTCCATTGGTGATGATGATGCAGACGATTTTGAATTTGAGGACTACGTGAAATTTGTTGGTACTGGTTCGGGTACAAAAGTACAAGTGAGTCCATTTAGTGGTGACGATGATGACGATGGGGGTGGACAGTTTACAACTCTTGCAATTCTCAAGAATATTAATCCGAACCAATTGAGTGAAGATCAATTCGTTTTTTAAGTTTTTACTGACATAAGTACGGCAGACATTGAACTATCTGTCTGCGTACATTCCATTGTAGAGATGTTGTATTGCCGTGCAACATCTCTATATAAGTTTTTAGCTGCTACCGTTATGCGGATGTTTTCCATGTCTTAAGTTTGTAACTATTTTGTCTCTATATTGTCACTTTTATACCGTATAGTCCAACCTATCTAATTAAATAAGACTGTGATAGAAACCTAACTTATATATTTATGAAAAATGCCAAAATATGTCATTTAATAATACTTTTTTGATGCCTATACTATTTTTGAGTATATGTTTATATGAAAGACATTTGCATTCAACTTATGGTTATGCGCAGAAAAATGTCTAAAATAATACTACTTAATCTTTGTGAAAAGTATTCACAGATACTTTTGTGGTGCAAGTATATAGCGATTAGGAAAATTTAAAGAACCGTATTTTAAGTAACTAAAAGTTTAGTTTAAATACTGTAATTTTAGATTTATGATAATTTTAATTAACTAAATTTAAATCTGGAATTGATTGTATTTAAGCATTCTTTTACTTTGTTTTCTATCTATCACTATAAATTTTAAATTTTAATTTAAATCACTGAATTATTTGAAATCAAATACTATTTATTAAGTTAGAGTTTACTGAGTATAATTTTATTTAAAAAATTGCCAATTATTCATATATTTTTTGCAAATAATTAGGGGAAATAGTCAATGAGAACTCGGTAACTCTTGGTTAATTTCTAGATATTTTTAGTGTGTATATTTTGGCGTGTAATTTATTATTTTTATTCTTTATGACTCGGCTTACACACTATCGTATTTTGTGCTGTCCTGTGTTTGCTAGATAACTTAAAACATCAATTAAAGAACTAAAATCATGGAATCTGAAATTCGACAAACTAACGAAGAATTATTGAATACTGCAAATGTAGAAGATTCTGCTGAAAGCAAACCGCTATCTTTCGAAAAGATAGATGGAGCTACAGGTCCAAATCAGACTACAGGTGTTTTTCGTGCTGAGCTTTCAGATATTGGTTTTGATATTAACTCGATTCAGATAGCTGATAGTAATAGCGGACAGGGAGGTGCTACAGGAAAATTTAGTGGCTTCGACCTTGATGGTATTAAAATTAGCAACGTCAAAATTGATGACGCACAAGAGATTAACAATATTCCTGCTTTGGACGTGTTTGACTTTAGTCCAGAGAAAACTATTTTTACTCCGGGAACACAACGACCGGGAGATTTTCAAGACGAAAATCTCCAAGGAAGTCTCAATGGTAAACTTAATAATACCTTTGCAACTTTAGAAAGTTTTGATTCTGATGGAAGCACATCAAGCTCTCATATCAGTTTGGGTGATGGTGGAAAGATAGGTTTTGACCTCAAAAAAGCTATTGAACAAGGCGAAACACTCTATCTCTACATTGGAGAAGCAGCAAATAATGGCGAAACTCCAGAAGGTCAAATTACAGTCTCTAACCAAAGTCTCACAGGTGGAAACAGTGGTGGAGAGACTGGTGGTGAGAATAGCGGTGGTGAAAATAATGGTGGACAGACTGGTGGTGAGAATAATGGTGGTGAAAATAATGGTGGGAATAATGGTGAACTAACCCCCAATAACCAAGGTTCAGAGAAGGTTGAGGTTGAGTTAACATCCAATAATTCCGTCTTTATCCCTGGTGACGGTTCTAGAACGAGACTTAAATTTAATCTCACTGAAAGTAATACTAAATCCGTTAATGAATTGGGAGTTTTTATTACTGATAATGAAAATGGTGATATTAACGGTATCTCTCCAGGAGAAGATGGTTATACCCAAGCAGCACTCCAACGCGGACAAGTAGTCTTTTCAGCCCTAGCGGATAATGGTTTATCTAATCTGAGAGATCCCAGGGAAATTAGTTTAGATGGTGGTAAGAATTTAGGATTTTATTTCATCAAAGATGGTACCACCGATCAGGCATTAAAAGATTTGAGTGCTGGTAAAGCAGCACCTAACGTTTTTTTTGACGCTAATGTTGCTAACCCTGATCGATTAGATCGTTTACAAATTTCTGAACGAGAAGATGGTCAATTACGTCTAGCTTGGAAAGAAAATCCTGAAAGTGACAATGGTAATTTCGATGATATGGTAGTTGACTTTGAGGTCAGCGATGAATCACCAGCTTTAGGTAGCAATTTACAAGGTGGTTTCCAAAAAGAAATAATTGATTTGACAGGTCAAGAAGGTAAGGAAATAGAAGCCTCATTTGAAGTAGAAAGTCAAGCCGCTTTCAATAATATTGGCGGTTTGTACCGAATTACAGATGAAAATGGAACGGTAGTGGATCCCCTAAGTGGAGAAACATTTTCTCCTGGTGATTCTGGTTATACTCAAGCAGCACTTCGCAACAGTGTAGTAGAATTTGACCGAAATGGAACTGAAGAAGCAGTAACCCTAGAAGGTGGAGCATTATATGCGCCATACTTACTAGCCAATGGTAGTGAAGATAACGCTTACTTTGTCCAGTTAGAAGCAAATTTAGATGGTTTAGATCACGTTCGCTTATTTGGAGATAATACCTTTGGCTTTGAAGATTTAGCTGGTATTGGTGATGGCGATTTTAATGATATGGTCTTTTCTGTTGATTTAACAGTTAAATAACTTCATTATTCTTGTTGCAAACAGACGCGACAAAAATTTCACAATATAAATTTGCTATGGAGACGCGATGCATCGCGTCTCTAGATGATGGTGTTTATATCCTAATTTCTATTCTTCGTGTGCGATCCGTACTTGTCCATTCTCCTCAAATATCGCTTGATTGAAGCGTATCATTTCCAGACTCCGTAAGCCGTATACACCTTCTATTTGCTGATTACAGCACTCTATGGCAAAATCATTTAGGTCCTGCGCTTCAATACCATACATTTCAACAAACACTTCCGCTTCTACGCGGCAAAAACGCGGACGATCTGGATAAATTTTACATTCTCTAAGTTCGCGATCGTAGTTAATGCACCATCCTCCCTCACCTACCATACTTAGATAAAGCTCTAACTCCTCAGGAGACAAGTACTCTTCCAATTCTGGACGGTCTGTGGGGTCGAGATGACAGCAAGCTCCACATTGCTTAACACATTGCCAAGTTGCCATATTCCAACCTAATACTAAATATCCTGATTTTAGTGTTTTATTGTTTTTCTTTTCATTTTGTTAAGTTAATTAAACTAAGGAGGCGGTAGCCGGATATGATCGAATTCAAATACAACACTTGAGATTATTTAATCTTTTTAAGATCGGAGGGAGGAAAATGGAAGCTTTAGCAAACATCAATTGGGAAGTTATTTTTCAGTTGACATTTGTTGCACTGATTATGCTTGCAGGTCCTGCGGTAATTTTTGTACTCGCATTCCGTAATGGTAATATGTAAGACTTAATTGAATTTCAAACTATTGAATTTCAGATTATTGAATTTCAGATTATTGAATTTCAAAAAAAGAACTTCAAAAACATTAGAGACGTAAAATGCTACGTCTCTAATAATTTATTTGCAGATTTACGCAATTACAAGTTTTAAATCATACAAGTTAAAAAATATCACTAGAAGGTTCGTAAGGCTTAACTTAGCTGGCTGCAAAGATATAAGCGCACTACTCTACCTCAATAAGCGATTAGGAAAAGACCAACAATTATCATCCCTCCACCCAGAATAAATGACCAGAAGCGATGGTAACTATTAACAACGGTACCATTTTCACTTTGCAAACTAATTAAATCCATCCAAGGTGCAATACCTCTACGGAACCAACCAACGCTTTCAACTTTCATCCCAATCAAACTTTTAACTCGTTTCATTCCAAATAAGAAATTACCGACCGGACCAAAACGAGAAGAGTAACGTAGGAATAGCATACCACTACGGTCTTGAATTTTTAGGTCAGAACCAAATTGATAACCCGCATCACCACGTCCAATAAGTTCGCCTTCTATCTTCGCAGGACGACCACGTAGAGGACTAGCATAAGGATCGGACATCAAGGTCAAAACATCGGTTTCTACTGCTTTGTTATAGCTGGGATACATCACAAAAGCTTTGATTAAGGTTCCTATCCCCCAACCAATTATTGGGTAAGCTATTAGCGCAGTTAAAGTTTCAGCAATACCCACTCCAAGTATTAGTCCTGCAAACAAACCTATGGTTTGAGAACTGTAAATAACAACATCTAAGAAGAAATTACCGTAAAGCTTTTGTCTGTTTAAATGTTTACCTTCACCAATAACTCTTCCCATATCAAATTCAGTGGGTAAACCTAGCTGTTCGGCGTAGTTACTCAAAGCACGCACTCGCTTACCGGTGAGGGGATGAGTAGAATTTAACTCCATCCACCAACCCCAAGGGTTGAACATATCCCATAGAAAAACTCTACCAATTTTTTCTGGCTCGGAAGCGATACGATATGCGGTTCCAGTACTTCCTGCGGCTTTAGGATCGTATATACCCAGAGCGCGAGTTCCTTCAATTAAGCGACTTGGTTCTGTGGAACGAGATCCCTCCTCAACAATACCGTAAGCAATTTTCACTAAAGCACGGGATAGTCCATTGGGGTTACCTGTGGTTTCTGCAGCGAAGCGATCAGCAAAATATTCTCGCGTCCGGGAAAGATACAAAAGTAAATAAGTACCAACCAAATAAAAGATATAAGCAACTAGAGCCACATTTTGAGCTGCATCTTTAGCTTTGCTACTACCACGACGTCCTACCCTTCTGGCTGTAATGTAAATAAAATAACAAATTTGTACTAGAGTAGAAGCTACCGTCATTACTGCAAAGTCCCAATGGACTATGTGTCCAAGTTCGTGAGCGTAGACAGTTGCTATTTCATCATCATCTAAATAAGTAAAAAGCCCTTGACTGACGACCAAGCGAGCGCTATTGGGTAAGGAACCATAGGTAAAAGCTGTGGGATTCTGGTCATCAATAATTCCCAAACGGGGAGTTTTGAGCTTTTTTTGTTCGCAGACGCGCCGAATAACACTCGCAGTTTCTGGTGAAAGATTTTCTACTTCACTGATATCTACCCAACGAGTTTGGTACAACCAACGCTGACTTAAGTCCATTAAAAATGGTGAGAGGAAAAAAGCAGCAGTATTAAAAATTAGGGTAAAAGCGATCGCTAACCCCAAACCAGATATGGGGTCTTCACTACCTAAAATAAAAATTACGCTCAATCCCAAAGCCAACACCATACCAAAGAGTAAAGTGATTGTAACCCCAGAAGCTAAGCTTAAATTACCGCCAATACCTGCAGCCATTGCTAATTTAACACCCGCACCGGCACGATTTGATTTGTGGGTTGTATTGGCTTTCCTTTGAGAGCTATGCTCGGATGTAGTTCTTGAAGAACTAGTCAGTTGTTGATGCATTTGTTTTGCAAAGCTACTCACCTGAGAGTTTTCACTTCGCATTAATCTTTGACACAGAATCAAAGCTTTTTCATCTTGTCCCGCACCTTGATAGGATCTTGCAAGCCACATCTGTGCCGTTAACAATTCTGAAGAATTGTTATCGTTACAATTGCGACAAAATTGCTCCAGTTTTTGAATCGCTTCTTGATAGCGTCCTTCTTTAGCAGCTTCTAATCCAGATTGCAGTGACATTACTCAATTCCAAACTAATAAAAAATAATTTCATAACGATCTATATTTCACTAATAAATTCAGTCTCTGTCACCGGTATTTCGCAAAATTTTATCTAAATATCAAACCTAATGAGTACTTTAAGTAAAATTGCGCAAGTATATTGACTGAGAGCAAATTTTAATAAACCTTAATTTGAACAGGCAGAGATTCCTAATTCATTCGTCCAATTTTTACAAGGTCAAAAATTTTGCGAAGGCTAATACGCGGCTATCATAAACCTACGGCGAAATATTTATTAATCAGATTGTAATACTTGTGGTTATTTCCCTGACAGGTTTGTGATTACAGATTATTTGTATCCCCTCAAAATTCCGGGGTAAGGAGTTACTCAGGTATCCATGACCAACCAAAAGGATTAGAAGAGGACTTATCCCGAATTA
>NZ_LMTZ01000121.1 GCF_001456025.1 Mastigocoleus testarum BC008 | reverse complement strand
AGATTTTTGCCAAGCTTACTTCTTTAGGACGCATTCACAATACTTCTAATTGTGTTGCATCCTCGTAAATTGGCAAAGGTATTGAATTGTTGAAGTTAATTTTTAAATCGAATACTTTATCATCTCTCGTATTTGTAAGTAAACTCTTAAAAGAGAGATGATTTTTTATATCAATAAGTTTTGCTAATTGGAATTTTGGGGACTTCCAAAGAATAAAATAATCAAACATGATTCCTATATAAATCAAAATAATAGCTAATTTATTCTAAAAATTCTTAATTTACTTATAGTACTTTTCGGCGTTAAATTTAAACTATAGAACCCATTTGGGATCTTTTTAATTAATAGTAGTCGCCAGTCTTTTAAGCATGATTCGTATAAAACAAAAATTTACCTTGGCGGTGGAATTATCAAGAGTTATTTCAAAATTTTTGGCCAAGCTTTTACATCTCTCCATCCAAGAATTCGTTCTTTCTATGACCCACCTTGCTTTCACTGGAACAAAACCAATCTTTCCTTCTTTTTCTTTTTGAGCTTTGGAAGGTTTCGGCAATAGCTCAAATGTAATCTTGGTCATTATTTGGGGATAAATTTTTTTCAACTCTTCCTTTAATTTTTCGGGGTGATACCCATTGTCAAGAAGGATTGTGATTTTAGGAATGTCAACTGGTTTTAATCTGAAGTAATCAATGTTATCCGACAACATTTCCATGACTTACGCAACTGTCACAGTGCGATGCTATCGCGACTAGCGTTATCGTCATACAGCAATACTCATGTACTATTTTGCTAAGAGTGTGTTTCATTGGTTTGACCGGAATTAATAACAATAATTAATGATGTATCTTGTTGTTCAAGATTTGGTGAGACAATTTGTGAAGGGTGCATCAAAAAATGTTTAGCTATGAATTTTACGAAATTAGATTATTGTCAATATTTACTTAGTAGCCAAATTAACTATACTATTACTAACTTAGCAGAAGATTTAGAAAATATTAGTCATGATAAAATTAATTACTATTTGAGAAATGAAAAGTTGACTCCTAGTTTACTTTGGGACAATGTAAAAGATTTAATAGTAGTTGATGAAGATGCTTACATTATATTTGATGATACGGTTGTAGATAAAATATTTCAGAGTCAATATAAATAGTACGAAGGCAATATAGTGGTAATGAACATGGTATTGTCAGAGGAATTGGAATAGTAAGTTGCATATATGTTAATCCCAAAACTTTACAATTTTGGGTAATAGATTACCGTATTTTTAATCTCGAAAACGATGCTTTAACTCTAAAGTTGACTATGTGAAGAATATGCTGCAAGGTCTTGTATATCAAAATAATCTACCTTTTGACATAGTTTTAATGCATACTTGGTATGCAGTCAAAAGTTTAATTCTTTATATAGATAGTCTAGATAAGATTTATTATTGTCCTTTAAAAACTAATCGTTTGGTAGATGATAGTTTTGGTAAGGAAAAACATAAAAATATAGAATATTTAGAATGGAGTTGTGAAGAATTAGAATGTGGTAAAATAATAAAAATTAAAGGTTTTCCTGCTGATAAGAAAGTGAAACTTTTCCGGGTATCTGTCTCTACCGATAGAACGGATTATGTCGCAACTAATGATTTATCTCAAAGTTCTACAGATCTTGTACAACAGGTGTGCAAGATTCGTTGGAAAATAGAGGAGTTCCATCGAGAAATAAAGCAATTAACTGGCATTGAATCATGCCAATGTTGTAAAGCCCGTCTTCAAAGAAATCATATTGCTTGTGCTATGTTGATCTGGGTTAGGCTAAAAACTTTAGCCTATAAAACAGGTCAAACTATTTACAAAATAAAGCATAATTTACTTTCAAACTATCTAATTGAGCAACTGAGACACCCCAAAGTTGCAATACGCTGTAGTTTTTTTAGGCGCTCGGTGCGCCGAGGCGCACCATTGCTTATGCCAGTTGCGTAAGTCCTGTAAGTATAAAAAATTAAGATAACCTGCAATGGCTAATGAAAAACATCTTGCTTTGCTGAAGCAAGATGTAGATACTTGGAATGATTTTAGAAGAAAAAATCTAAATATATTTGTTGATCTCAGCGAAGTTGACCTCAATGGGGTTAACCTCAGTTGTGCCAATCTCGGTGGTGTAAACCTCAGTGGCGCTAACCTCAGTGATGCCGACCTCCATGGTGCCGAACTCTATCATGCCAAACTCAATAATGCCAAACTCAATAATGCCAACCTCTTTCGTGTCACATTCTATGATGCCAACCTCAGTGGTGCCAACCTCAGTGGTGCCCACCTTAATAGTACTGCCCTCAACCATGCCGACCTCAGTGGTGCCGACCTCAGTGGTGTCGACCTCAGCAGAGCAAACCTCAGAAATACAATCATCTCCGACCAGACAAAACTTGACAACAAATGGCGTTTAGTCTGGGAAATTTTTAATCAGCCATCTGAAAGACGAAACCTCAGTGGTGCTGACCTCAGCAGAGCAAACCTCTGGAGCGCAGATCTCAGTCATGCCGACCTCAGCAGAGCAAACCTCAGCAGAGCAAACCTCAGTAATGCAAACCTCAGTAATGCAAACCTTACTTTTGCACTTCTCAGGGGTGTAAACCTTTGCGGCGCAGATCTCAGCAACGCAGACCTCAGTTACGCAAACCTCAGGAGGGGTCTGTACTTCCTCAGTTGCCGTTGGGATAAAGATACAAACTGGGAAGGTGTACGCGGCTTGGAAAACTCAAAGAATCTACCAGAAGCCTTAAAGCGACAGCTGGGATTGGGGTTTTATAAAAATTACTCAAAGTTTGTCAATCTTATTCGAAGATTATGGTTTTCAACCTGGTAAGGGGTTATGTATTAATAACTGGAGTTTAGACTAAACACTACAAAATGACTCAGCAGCACTGATTCCCCACCTCTACAATGATTATCATTTTCATTGTTGATTATTTTATTCTTTGGAAGTCCCATTGTTGATTGTCTTAAACTAATTACGTAATGCTACACATAAAATGCTATTCCGGATCAAAACTCGTGGTTTTTCCATGACTTTACCCAATATCGGTCAATCTTTAGCAACTCTTTAAAGGTTTTACAGCAGAATTTACCTAGCGACATTAAGTTCTAATTTGAATAATGAGATTAGGGTGTAAAGACCTAATGTATTCGTATTGCTGCGAGTTTACAGTACATGAGCTACTGCTTAAATCCTAATTGTTCAGAGCCTAGAAATAAGGCAAATGCTAAATTGTGTCACTCTTGTGACTCGCAACTGTTATTGCGCGATCGCTATCAAGTGCTAAAAGCTTTAGGTCAAGGTGGCTTTGGAGCAACTTTTTTAGCTGAAGATAGAGTTTTACCGGGACAACCTCGTTGTGTAATTAAACAATTGCGTCCTTCTGGAACAGCACCTTATCTCTTACAGATGGCGCGCGAGCTTTTTGAAAGAGAAGCTGTAACTTTAGGAAAAATTGGCAATCATCCCCAGATGCCACGATTATTAGACTATTTTGAAGATAGAGAACATTTTTACTTAGTACAAGAATATATCAGTGGAGCAACTCTACAACAAGAGGTAAAACGCAATGGAGCGCAAAATGAAACTGATGTCAGGGAGTTTCTTTGTGAAATGTTACCCTTACTGCAATATCTCCACGAACGTCAAGTAATTCACCGCGATATCAAACCGGCTAACTTAATTCGCCGCGCTCAAGATAAGAAATTGGTTTTGATTGATTTTGGTGCAGTTAAAAACCAAGTAACTCAAATTGCTGCATCACAATCTGGTCAGACTGCGCTGACTGCATACGCTATTGGTACTCCTGGTTTTGCTCCACCAGAACAAATGGCTATGCGACCGGTCTACGCTAGTGATATTTATGCTTTGGGAATTACTTGCATTTACTTATTAACTGGTAAATCACCCAAAGACTTAGAATACAATCCCACAACTGGTGAAATGATGTGGGAAAACATGGTTAAAGTTAGTCAACACTTTATTGAAGTGTTGCGTAAGATGCTTGAAGTCTCTGTCCGCAATCGTTACCATTCGGCTTCTGAAGTTCTTAGAGCTTTGGAAATGGAGCCTTATCTGGATAGTTTAGCTGATGGCTTGGTTGCACAACCAAATAATATCGGAAAAGGAAAATACTCCAATTTTGACAACAGTTCGAATAATTCAACTGGAAATAGCAGTAGTTCTGGTGTCGCTCAAGTTGCAGCTGCAATTCGTGCGAGACGTGCTCGTATCCCAGATACAAATTCCAATATCAAGGATTCACGTCAGCGAGTCGTAACAACACAACCAAGATCGTCAAGCACTAATGTTCATTCGGGAAACTCCACATCTGTTAGCAGAATTAAATTACAGCCTTACTTAAATGCCGAGAATTTATTAGCTGCATATCTTAAAGGTCGGCGAGATTTTGCTTCCCATAATTTAAGTCTGCTAAATCTTCCTGGCGCAAATTTATCTGAAACTAATTTTCATTCTTCCCGTTTAGAAAAAACTAACTTCCAAGGAGCTAATCTTCATAATAACGACTTTGGGAAAGCAAGCTTGAATCGCGCAAATCTCCGGGATTCTAACTTGAGTAAAACTTACCTCTCCTACGCCGATTTAGAAGGAGCCGATCTACGTGGTGCAGACCTCAGTAATGCTTATCTTTCCCATGCTAATCTTCGAGGAGCAAATCTGTGTGGAGCTAATTTAACTGGAGCTAAAGTTACAGATGAGCAACTTGCGTTAGCTAAAACAAACTGGATGACTATTCGTCCCAATGGTCGACGTGGTTTGTTGTGATTATTAATAACTATTTAATGATGCTTGTTGATTAGTGATTTATGTTTTTTTAATAATTTCGGTAATAACGCGGTTACAACAAATATACAAAAACTTTAATCTAAAAGTGTACACCTAAGTATATTATTTAAAATTCAGATTTTCTCATGGAAGCAGATAGTGATACCGAACGCCAGTCAAAATTAATTTTTTTAAAGAAAACTCTCGGTAATTTCGTATTTATCGAGTAGTGGGGATAAACCTGCTTGAAATCAGTGTCTCGGTAGAAAATCGGTACCAATACTTTTCTGCTTTTAAAATGACACCAAACATTTACAATCGATATGAGCAACTTACATTTATCAAGAGTGGAACGTTCGCCTGTAGTGGCTGAGTTAGCTCAAAGTGAACTTCAGAAAAAGCTACAACTTTATCAAGTTTTTTTGAAGTTATATGAACATCATGGTGCTCTTTTAAATCAAATTCTCCAACTAGAAAATCTTACTGATTTATCTTTCGAACAAACAAGACAAAGTTATGTCCAAGCTGTAATTAATGGAAAAGAGTCTTGCATTATTACTAATTTAGGAGAAGGAAAATCTCGCAAGTTGCGACAACCACAATTAATATGGACAATCGGTCGTGGTGAAAATAATGGAATTTGCGTTGGTAACCAATATATCTCTCGACATCATGCAGCAATTCAATACCTCAAAGCGAAAGGTTTTATTCTAATTGATTTCAACAGTACTAATGGTTCTTATGTAAATGGGGAGAGAATTTATCAATCCCAAGAAATTCAAGATGGGGATTCTATACGTTTAGGAAATTTAATTTTTCCATTTTTCATTAATTTATCTACCCAAATCCTACCTATTGTAGCCACCGAGCTATTAACGCAATCAATACCTAAAAAAAATAAATTAAATACTCGTGAACCTGAGAATTTTTCTGACGAAACAAAACAATTTCCTTCAAGCTTAAGTTCTTCTCCAGAAATACTTCAAAAACTTAAGAGCAGCGACCGCCATCTTGTAGGAATATCTATCTTAGAGAAACATTTAAAATTACATCAAAATTCAGAAATAGTTGATAGTTTCTTTGAATCAAAATAAAAATTACACTTAGGGGATTGGGGATAGCACTGCGTGCCGCCCGCCGCCTGTGCTAACGCACCGCTAGAGCCTACGGCGTCGGCAAAGCCTCTGACTAACGTCACGCTTCGCTTTCACTAATGTGCTAACGCGCAAGCGCGCTCATAGCGGCATATGGGGATTGGGAATTGGTAATCAGTATTTTATATTTACTGTAAACATTCCAATTTGCTCAAGCCTCCCTGAAAAAATAAAGAAGGCTCGAGTTATTTATATTTATTTTTTGCTGCTTTCTGGTGATGCTTTATCTAATCCTTCATCACTGGATTTTTCTTTTTTGCTGCTCTTACCGTTTTTGCTGCTTACAGAATTAGAAGAAACAACTGCTCCTAAATCTAGTTTTTCACGTACTAACTGTCTAATTGTTTCGGTAATCTCTGGATTCTCTTCAAGGTATTTAATCGCATTATCTCGACCTTGGGAAATATTATCGCCGTTGTAGCTGTACCAAGCACCTTTACGATTGAGAATTCCTGTTTCTTCTGCTAAATCAACAATACATCCTAAAGTGGAAATTCCTCGACCGAAAATAACATCAAATTCTGCAATTCTAAATGGTGGAGCGACCTTATTTTTTGCTACTTTAACTTTGACTCGAATCCCAAACTCCTCGGTACCTTTTTTCAAGGTCTGAATTCGGCGAATATCCAAACGAACAGAGGAATAGTATTTTAAAGCATTACCACCAGTTGTAGTTTCTGGGTTACCGTAGCTAATACCAATTTTTTGCCGGAGCTGGTTAATAAATAGAACAGTACAACCAGATTTACCAATATTACCAGTAATTTTACGTAGAGCTTGACTCATTAAACGAGCTTGTAAACCTACGTGAGCATCACCCATATCTCCCTCAATTTCTGCTCGAGGGACCAACGCCGCAACAGAGTCCACAACCACAATATCCACCGCTGCAGAACGGACCAATTGATCGACAATTTCTAAGGCTGCTTCACCTGTATCGGGCTGAGATACTAGTAAATTTTCGATGTCTACACCCAGCGCAGATGCATAGGTGGGGTCAAGAGCATGCTCTGCATCGACAAAAGCTGCAATACCACCTGCTTTTTGTACTTCTGCGATCGCATGCAGCGCTACTGTTGTTTTTGCCGAACTTTCTGGACCATAAATTTCAATTACCCTTCCTTTGGGTAAACCACCTCCCAAAGCCAGATCCAAAGTGAGCGCACCAGTGCAAATGGTTTCTACCTTCATCCGGGAAGCATCCCCCAGGCGCATAATTGTGCCTTTTCCAAAGGTACGCTCAATCTGGCTCAGTACCATATTGAGGGCTTTTTCCTTTCCTGCATTATCAGTGGTGTTAACAGCCATTATTGCCTCTAAGATAATAATTTAATTCCAAATGTTCCAAGCACGAAAGACGTCGATCAGTAAGATGAGTCGTGCCTAATTTTAAATTTCGATCTAAGATGTTAACTAGAACATAAATACTACTTTACGTGAAAAATGCGAAAATGGATCTGTTTATTTTTAATTGACTTGCTGTGAAAGTGTGAGGACATCCTAATTTACAGCTTACTTGGTAGGTAATAGTAGCGTTAAAGATTAAAAGATTGGTGATTTAAGTTGACTATCAAATTAATTACAACAACAAAATATGAGAATTATCGAACTTCGTTATTGGAATTTTAAAAGTAACAAGTGGGAAGAAAAATCCCTCTCGTAATACCGATATTGATGTTTCCTATATTGATATTCTCTGTTCTGTGTGAATGTGTGAGACCGAAATGATACAAGTAATTGAACTTTACTGAATAACGTATTATTACTTAGTCGATATGTAGAATAATCTTCTTTTTCACTCAGTTAGTTGACAAAGTTACATAATGATTATGCAGTAACTATAAGGCATGTTTCGCACATTAGAATGAAAACTAAAAAATATTTAAAAAAGGATTGAAACTATATTTTAATAGACCTGATAGGAAATTGACTTACGACCCTAAATTGATGACATCTGATTTAATTGGTGCTACATTAAGGGTCTTTATCGTTATATAAGCAAACATAAAAAATAATACATCTAGACTCGCGTCCGTTCCCACCAAAATCATGTCTTTTGAGCTTTCTAATTCTGCTGTCGACCTCATTGCTGATACAGCGCTTTCAGTAACTGGATTAACTGACTACATTCGTTTGCTTGTGGAAGAGGACAAGCATTTACGCCAAATTTGGGTGAAAGGAGAAGTTTCTAGCGCCAATAATCATAAGGTCGGATTATTTTTCACTTTCCAAGACCCTGATGGTGGCGCAGCTATTAAATGCGTAATTTGGAGGAGTCAGCTAGGAAAACTCGCCCAGTTACCAAAAGTTGGGGAACAGTTAATTATTCTGGGTAGTTTGCGATTATATCCTGCAAGGGGAGAATATCAACTTAATGTATGGCAAACTTTGCCTGCTGGTGTTGGTTTACAGGCGTTACGTTACCAGCAACTACGAAAACGTTTGGAGGTTGAAGGTTTATTTGATGTTGAGAGAAAAAAATCCCTTCCTTCCCATCCCCAAACGATTGCTGTTGTCACTTCACCAACCGCAGCAGCTTGGGGCGATATTCAAAAAACTTTAAAACAGAGATATCCGGGTTTACACGTATTGTTTTCTCCGGCGACAGTCCAAGGGGAACAAGCACCGACTTCAATTGTTAAAGCAATTAAGAGGGTAGAAGAGGACAAACGGGCAGAAGTGTTGATTTTATCCCGTGGTGGAGGGGCTGTAGAAGAATTAGCTTGTTTTAATGATGAACGAGTAGTCAGAGCAGTTGCTGAATGTTCGATACCGATAATTACGGGTATCGGTCATCAAAGAGATGAATCATTGGTAGATTTGGTTGCAGATCGAAGAGTACACACCCCCACAGCAGCGGCAGAATTAGTTGTACCTGCGATCGCAGAACTTTACAGTCAGCATCAAGAACGAGTTACTACTTTATATGAAGTAGTGGGTAACTGTTACACAGATGCAGCAGATAGATTGCAATTAATCGAAAATCGTTTGCGACGTTTGGGCTTAGATCGGCAAATTGAACAGGAATTACAAGCCTTAAGTTGGAAGCGTCAGAGATTGTTGCAGGGAACAACCTTGCAGTTGCAACAATCTTTTGCATATGTAGAGATGTTGAGACAAAAATTAGCAACTCTTGACCCTAAAGCAGTACTAAAGCGTGGTTATGCTGTAGTAAGACAAGAAAACGGAATTATTGCTCGTTGTGCTGCTGACTTGACTGAGGGGGATCGGTTATTGGTAGAGTTGAATGATGGAGAAATTCAGGTACGAGTTACAGAAATAAAAAATACTAGGGCATTAAGGGATAAAGACTCTAATGATCATGAAATCGGCTGAAAAATTGGATTCTGAGTGGAATTATGAGGCGAAGGTTGCTGAGGTAGAGGCAATAATAGCTAGCATTGAGGCGGGTAATTTAGATTTGGAAGAAGTGTTCGAGCAGTTTGCTGTGGCTGCAAAATCTTTGTGTGAATGCGAAACTTTTCTACGAGAACGTCAGCAGCAAGTAGATTTATTGATCGAAAATTTGCAAGATAGTTAATTTCGCTGTTGGCGATGTGGTTTTAATTTAATTCCATATTTGGGCAGATTGACAAAAATTACCTTGCACATAATAATTATTAATCTGTTGCCCATAAACAAAAATTACGCAAGTCTAGCGCTATGCGCAAGTAAAAATTCATTAGCATAGCGTGTCCGTAGGACATAAGTCGAAATTCAAAAGTAATTGACATAAGCTTTCTCGTAAGAGTAAGTCAAAATGTTACAATTCACAGCGTAGTTTTATACTGTGAATCAGTTGGAATTGACTGAAGTTTTGAACTGAGGGCGGGATAGGGGATATTAGAGATAAAGAAAATTTGGTAACTGTAGACCTTAGGAAGCAAAGCTAAGGTCAGTTTGCCGAGTTTTTATAACTCGGTTGTTTTTATCAATAATTTTATTGTGGTTTGGTATTAGCTTTTAGGGCTACTAATCTAACCAACTCGATATCCAAGTCTAAGGCTTCAGCTATTTGTTCTACAGTAGCACCTAAATTTAACATAAAAGGAACTGCTTCGAGTTTTCCTTCGACTTTACCTTCTTGTTTAGCTTCTTGATAAACTTTAGTTTGCTTTAACTCGCTAAATCCAAACATTTTCTCAATCTCCTCCCAACTTTTCTCGGGAAATTTATAAACAATAATTGTTTCTATCAGTTCGATAAATTCCCTTTGGGTAATTTTCGATGTTATTTCTTTTCCGGCGAGTTTAATTAACTCCCTAGCTTTTGTGACTGCGCTTGATTCTGGCTCTACTACAATTTAACAGTGCCAAGACCAATAGACTGTTCTGCTGCTGAATCTAGTTCGTCTAAATACACCCGCGTTACTCATCCGGATGTGAGTAGTTCTGAATATCTTTCTGTTTCTCCCACATCAATGCTACGACTTGGGTAAACTACTACTCCACGCCAATTATTGGTAAGTTCTGTTTTATCAAGGTAAAGAAATATTTCTGTAAACAGACGAGAGTAGAATTTTTTATCCGCTTGGAATTGCACTTCTGCAAAGTAGATGAGGGATGATGGATCGCTTTTGGGGAGAAATACACCATCAATTCGGAAAGCTAGTTGCTTAACTTCTACGGAGGAAAATTGGTAGTTGTTGACGGTTTCGGGTGGTTGATTGATGAGTTAGTTCAAAGAAGATGCTGGGGAAGCTTTGAAATAAACGGTAGAATATCGTGTCTGTTTTCACGCGGATCGATGCTGAGTTGTTGGCGTAAGTTTAGATATTACTTTATATCTTTAAGGTTTGATTGGGAAATATTATCAAGGAAGTTATTTTTGGTGATCTGATGCACCCGGACGCTGAACACCCGATCTCAATATTGAATTTTCAACATTGAAGTTTATACTAACGTTTGACGATAGTAACGTAAAGCGATAGTATTGTGATTGTTAGTTTTAAATCTGAAGAGACAAAGCTTATATTTGACGGCTTTACATCTTCTCATTATCCGCCCAATATCCAAAAAACTGCTTTAAGAAAGCTGCTTATGCTTGATGCTGCAACATCAATTAATGATTTGCGCGTCCCACCTGGTAATCGCTTGGAAAAACTAGTTGGCGATCGGAAAGGACAGTACAGTATTCGTATTAACGACCAATGGCGAATCTGCTTTGTTTGGACAGATGAAACCAACGCTTCGGATGTTGAAATAGTAGATTACCACTGATGCAGGTCAATAATTATGAAGGATAACCGTTTACCAAATATACATCCTGGGGAAATTCTACAACTAGAATTTTTAGAACCATTAAGTATCACTCCTTATCGATTAAGTAAAGATATAGGTGTAGCTCAGACACGAATTAGTGAAATTTTATCTGGAAAACGCAGTATTACAGCAGATACAGCTTTGCGTTTTTCTCGTTATTTTGGTAATAGTGCTCAGTTTTGGTTGAATTTACAAACGCAATACGATATACGTCAAGCTCTTGAAGAGAATACAGAAGTTTATAATCAAATACCTACACGTCCGTTCAATGATGTAGCCTGATTTTTGGGGAGAAATACACCATCTAATCCGGAAAGCGAGTTGCTTAACTTCGACTGAGGAAAATTGGTAGTTGTTGGCGGTTTCGGGTGGTTGCTTGATGAGTTCAAAGAAGATGCTGGGGAAGCTTTAGAATAAATGGTATGATATCATATCTGTTTTAACGCGGATTGATCCTGAGTTGGTGTCGCAAGTTCTAATTTTATTCGATTATTTGCTCTTTTTTACAGTTTAAGAACAAAGCTTTATTAGAAATCTGTAAATTGCGTACCACATTCACGGCAAATATAGTTTTCCCTTCCTTGAAAATAACCACGTTTTCCTATTTGATTAGAACTACATCTAGGGCATTTCATCTTTTTAATAACACCACGCTGCTTGGCTTGTGCCAATGTTTTATTAACAGCATATTTCTGATTAATGGAGTTAATGAGTTCTATTTGATTGTACTTTTTAGCAAGACCCCACAAGTCAACAATGTAGTCATAAGAGCCGTCGGAATTTTTAGCCAAACCTATGTCACATTCGCCTTCAAGGACTGCAACAATGTCAACGCGAGTTCTTATACCGTAACCGCGAACATCAGCATTTGTTTTCACCCTTATTCCCAAATCTCGGAGACTTTTTTTGAAAATTTCCGCATCTGTGATTTTAGTACGTAGGGAACTAAAGTGACTACCTTTTATAATTTTCCAATCAACATGTACAGCCTCACAAATTCTGATGAAATCATCTTCAGGAATTTCTAATTTTTGCCAAAATTGTTCTAAAATTTCTACTGAAGTATTGGAAGCTCGAACCCAACGCTCATCTAATTTTTCCCAATATTTCCTCGTTATAGCTTTTTCAATTATTTCTAATCCATGCTCAGTAGCTTTAAGATTACGAGCTTTGGGTTCTTTAGATTCCGAAATTTCATTTTTTATCTGTTCAGGAACAGGCAAACTTATATCACCAACCCATGGCTGACTTTCCTCATCAACAATTTCTTCAAGCTGGGCTACTGCAGATTCCGAAATTTCATTTTTTATCTGTTCAGGAACAAGCAAATTTACATCAGCAACCCATAGCTGACTTTCCTCATCAACAATTTCTTCAAGCTGGGCTACTGCTTCCTTCAAGTTGCCATAGAAAAAACTCTTCATTCCTTGAGAGTATACTAATAAAGGGCGAAAACCTGATTTTATGAGGGGCTGTGCAAGAGTTTCCAGCAACGAAACCAAACGAAAAACTTCTCCAATATCCTCCTGCTGCACTTTCTGACTCAGTACCTTTGCCAATTCTCGCGCAGCTTTATAGGGCTTAGAATACGCCAACGCAGTCCATTCCTGAGCTTGTGCTAAATCCTGCGTATCTGGATCATCTCCAACCAACACTTGCGCCACATAATCCAGCAAAAACTCTCCCAACTCATCAAATCTTTCCTGTCCAAACTCTTCCTTCAATTCCCGCAATAATAAATTACGGTCAGCAATATCCATCTCATACATTTCATAGCCGACCTGGCGACATAAACGCGATAGCAATACACGAGCAACCGCTGTCCAAGGGGCTTCCGGCACAAAGTTTGCCCAAAGTTGGTAGAGTAGCTCGGGTGTCAGCACCAAAGGGAACGCCGCATGACGAGCCAAGTTACGGTGTGCTTCCCCAAACTGCTGGGTAAATCCTTTAACCCGTCTTTGGGCTATTTGCATTTCCCGCTCTTTGCTTGTGGTTGGCATTAATAAAAACTCTAGTAGCGTAAAGATTCATCCAATTATTTGACTGCAATATATCGACCCCGCAACACACTAATTGCTGCATTCATTCCCTGGGAACTCATCTCAAACATCGGTACAAAACTGGCAATTTCCCCAGCTGTAGTTTGTCCCCAGTCTTCACTCGGCATTGGGTTGAGCCAAGCAAAATAACGCACTGACTGTTGTAACTCCTTAATCCATACCTTAGTATTATCAATCCGTTCCTGGTCAAAATTCCCCCGTGCAGCTCCAGCATCGCTAATTATTAATACCGCCGCCCGTTCGCCAATTTCCTCCAAAACCTCAGAAATAGGCTTAGCATCAATCATTGCTGGATGACGGTATAAGTATTCATCCGGGTAATCGTGAAAATAAAATACATTCGTTGTTCTCAGCCGTCCTCCCCGTTGCGCCGTTTCTACCAACTGGCGCGATAAGTCGTGAAACGGTACCATCGAGCCTTCTTGGTCGATTAGTAACACCAAATCAGTGCGATTTATACGTGGCGGCATCAGTACGGGTTGTAGTAAAATTCCCTCACGTTCAATTTTTGCTACCGTCGCTTCAATATCTAACTCTGTCGGTATTCCTTGGCGCACCGGACGACGCAGAGAACGCCAGCACTGCTTCATTTTTCGCTTAGTTACAGGGAAATACTCTGTCAAAAGCATGTAGCGGGGACGTTTAATTTCTCTCTCGCTACGATTGCTCCGCACAGCTTGAACTGCTTGTACCGGTTCGGGGGTGATGGTGGGAGGAGAAGCTGTCTTTAAATCTGGTAAAGGTTCATCAACTGGATCTTCTTCAATAGTTGATGTTTCAATTGAGGTAGATTCGTCATTTTCTAATGTAGGTGAGCTAGAAGTTAAACTTGAGGTGTCAGTACTGGATGAAGTTTCATTTCTGGATGAAGTTTCATTTAAAGATAAAGACGCAGGGGAATTTTCTTGTATGTTTAAATCGAAATTTGGGAGCGATTTGACTTGTTTCCACATCTCCTCAAACAACCGCTGAATGAGACGATTTTCATCCTCAGACTTTGCCCATAACATACAACAAAGCTGCTCTAATTCTTGGCGGTCGCTAATTCCAAAACCTGCTTCTAAACTACGTACAACGGCTAAATATTCTTCAACCCCCAACGGTAAACCATGTCGCTGTCGCAGACCATTAAAAATATCTAGCAGTGGTAGTTGGTCTAGGTTCATGATTTTTGTAAATACCGCAAATGGTCTTCCCATTTTTTCAATAAAACTTCGGGGAAGGGTATTTTTTCTTCTAGTTGCTTTAATATTTCATCTTTAGGGAATTGTCGCAACACAGCAAACCAGTCCAATAATTCACTGGTAGTAACTTTCTTACCTGTTTTTCCCTTCTCCATTTTCTGTCGCAAGTCGCTAAAACGTTTCACCACAGCTTCTACTAAATCGGGCGAAGATTCGGGAAAATGAAAATTGACAATATTAGCTAATTGTGTATGTGGAAACTGAATATAGTAAAACAAACAACGTCGTAAAAAAGCATCAGGTAAATCCTTTTCATCGTTGCTGGTGACAATGACGATGGGAGGGTAATTTGCTTTGACTTCTTCCCCCTTTTCTTCAATCGTGAATTTTTGCTCGTCAAGCTCTCGCAACAAATCATTGGGGAAGTCAATATCTGCTTTATCAATCTCATCAATTAGTACTACCGTGCGTTGTTGATTTTTAAACGCACGTCCCAAGGGTCCCAATTTAATATAGTTATCTAAATTCTTGATTTGAGAATTACTTGCTTCTCCCATGCGAGCAAGTTGAGCATCGTGCAAACGTCCTACAGCATCGTAAGTGTAGAGTCCATCTTTTGCTCGAGTGGTGGATTTTATATACCAAGCTTGGTAAAGTAAACCTAATTCGTGAGCTACTGCTTGGGCTAGGGTAGTTTTACCGCATCCCGGTTCACCTTTGATTAATAAAGGACGCTTTTCAAGGAAAATAGCAAGGTTAACGGCTTTAATTAATTCTGGCGATGGTAGGTAAGGGGAAAGTCCATACTTTTGACAATCTTGGGGTGAGATTGGCTTACCGGTATAATATTGCTTGCCATTGGCAGTGAGTACATTTGTCAAATTTTTGTGCATTGTGCAAAAACCTTTTCGCAATCAATACTAAAAAAGCTACAAATTTCTTCAAAAACGTATTGAGGAATACCTTCGTAAGATTTTTCGAATAATATTTCAGATGTAAATTCTTCTAGTTCTATTTCGATATCACTGCGTTGCATTAAAACTTCTACAATCCATTCTTCAATAATATTTTGAGAAAAACTATTTATAGTTGGTAAATGTAAAGGTATTCGCGGATCTGTAACTGCAGGACTTGGTTCAGCTCCATTAATATTGGACTGATGAACTTTACCACCACGGTCAACTAAGAACATGAACAAGTGAGTAGATTGTTGAGGTGGATTTTCCCTCCCGATAGTTACCAATGGTTCCCAAAAATTCTCTAGCCAAGTAGATAAAACTTCTGCTTCTAAGCAATCGACCTGATTAAAGATGAAAACTACATCCTGAGTTTGCCAGCGATCACAAACTTTTTCCAGAATTTCGGAAGCTGAATTCGAGGGTACGTCGAATTTACGGCCCAATTGTATCCACAAACGTTCGATACTCCTGTAACCCACATCAAAAACTATTGGACTAATCTTTTTTAAACTTGCTTTTGTCCGAAGTAATTTCGCCAATAAAAATTCCAACCCACACTCAGGCTGATTATGAACTAAGAAAGCTGCTGTACGGTGGCTTCTCATCACTTCCCGGACTATCCTTGTTTGTTCCTGAAAGTCTACTTGTAGCAGCAAGTCAAACATCAAGGTATGTTTCATTTTGGGAGAATAAGTTTCTGATTCTGAAGCTGGTCTAGCTTCTCTTTGAACCAACCTAATTACTTCTCCGCGATCGCTAATCAGTGGGGTCTGGGGAATATTGACCGAATCGTAGTATTTTTGCAAATTTTGTTCAACAGAAACTGCTAGCATCCGGTTTGTAATCCATTTACCTTTGGGGACTAAATCTGGGTTAAGTCCAGCTAAAATAGCACCCGCAAGTATCCCATGTTTACCATCTAGCTGCTCATAGGCAACTTCATAGTCACGGGATGCTGCAATCAAAGAGCGATCGCACCCTGGACTTTGTCTTCTCAATTCAGTATCCTTAAAATTAAGTAATTCTCCAGCGAAGCAGCAATCGAGCCAAATAATCTGCTGTTTGACTTGGCTTTGCAGTAGTATATTCCATAAAAGTTCCAGTGAAAAACCCCACTGATTCTTTCTTGGAGAACTATCACTGGCTGCTAAAAAACCCTGTGTTAAATTTTGTCTTAATTGCTTCCGCAATCCGTGTCCAGCGAAGAATAGTAAAGCTGTTTCTGGGGGTCTTTCAGTTTCAGGAAGGAATAGATCGAGGATTGCCTTTTCTAATTCTTCAGTTTTGAAAGGGTTATCTGGATTTGGATCAACCTGTAATTTTCCATTGATGATACTTGCTGGGAAGCGTTTGACTCGAAAGTTTTCGTTAGCTTCTAACTGTTGGGCAATAACTTCTGCGTCAGTTGCTGGGGTGGTGAGATGCTTGCATTTACCTAATGGATCTTTGAGGAAAGGATATTTGTTTATTCCTATTACTAAAGCATCTCGACTCATATTGCATTTATATATCCAAATCTATTTATATATTTATTCAAGTATAAAAAGTTTTATAAGCTGTAGCTGACTTTAGCCTATTAATCTAAGCAATGAAGTTTCAACTTCTTTAAGAGATTCTCTTGTTTCTGCAACCCTTTCTCGACGACCAATACGCTCAAAAATTTCTAACGCCTTCTTAAGCCATTTTTCAGCTTCCCTTAGTTTACTTATTGTTCTAGAAATCTCAGACTCTCTTTGAGCAGAACGTTGTTCTAGAAGACCATAACCTCGATAGCACCATGCAATTGTATGGGTTCTACCAATAAATTCAGCTATTTTCAATGCTTCATCAAACCTATGACGTATTTCTTCTATTGGCTTTTCTTGCAACAAAATCTCCACATGACCTAAGTTTGCAGCACTAAAAGTTATTAGAGCTTCCTTATTTTGCCATTGGCTTTTCTGAGCATTTTCCAATACTTGGGAGTATAGTTTTTGTGCAAATTCATAATTTTGTCTACTTTCAAGCTTTTCGTTAATTTCATTTTTCCAATAGCCTATATCCATTGCTAAATCACCTTGATTAGAATCAATTAAAGCAATTGAATAATCTGGTTCTTCAAAAGTCCATACTGTACCTTTATTCTCAATATACAAATTCATGAGACTACGAGCTTTGTTATGATAATCATTGGCGTTCTTAAAAATTGTTTCTATTTTATTATTTAATGAGTTACTCTGATTACGCTTGAATTGTTCCATCGCCTTACCATGGAAAATTAGTGCACGTAGTTGAGCAACTTTAGCCTTATAAAGGGTTACAAAAGAATTATTTCGAGGAATTTTATCCAGATTTTCTTCAGCCTTTGCTAACCACTTTTTTGCTTCTTCATAATTATTCTGACGACAACAGACCCAACCTGCTCCAAAAGCAGAACGCCAGACAGCTTCATAATCCTTACTAGGTAAATCTTGCTGCAATTCAGAAGCAGAAGTGCAAATTTGAATACGAGTATCCCAGAATCCTCTTTCAAATAAGAAATGATTTAAAGAATCAACTATTTTAAATGTGTTTGTAAATTCTCTTTGATTGCGACACCATGAAAATGCTGCTAAACAATTGGGTAAGTCTTGTTCTAACTCTTCATATTTATCGAGCCCCAACCCAGGTCTTGCTAATTTCTCCATTAGAGCAATAAAGTATCTAACTGCTTCACTGTATATTGCTCTTTTCAAGACTGTATCATCGTCAATTTTATTTCCAGCAAAACTTCGAGTTAGGGGATGAATTGAAAAACGAAGTTTTTCACCCCCCATTAGGTCTCGATTTGGTTGTATTAATGACAACGTAATTAAATATTCAATTGCCGACTGAAAATTTTCTTGCTTAATACCACTTATTACTTGGATTGCTTCTTCCGATGCTGGAGCAGTAAAAAAAGTCATGCTCATAAGAATTCGACGGGCTTCTGTATTAAGTAAATTCCAAGAATTGCCAAAAATACTCACCAGCATATTATTTACCTGGGATTCATTTCCGGTAATTCCGCTACCTGTTTGTCTCTCACGGTTTGTTAAATTTCTTAGAACAAGTTCGAGAGGAATTCTTTGAGACAGTTGTCCAATAATCCATTGCAGAGCGAGAGGCAATCCAGATGTTATATTGTGAATATTTTTCAAGTCATCTTCAGCTAAATACTGTTTTACACCTTTATTTTTCCCAACTTCTTTCAACATTTGATAAGTTTGAGAAAAGGTGAATCCTTCTAAGTTAATAACTGAATAATCTCTTGGTAAAATATGTCTAGTTGTAATTAAAATCTTACTTGGATAAAAATTGTTATTTGCAAGAAATTTGTCTACTTGTTTATCACCAATTCTTTCAAAACTATCGACAACCAAAAGATATCTATCGTGACGAAGAAGTTCAGATACTTTTTCTTGTTTCTGACTCATTGTTAATTGGTCTGAACGATAATCAATCGCCCTTAAGACAATATCCAATAAATCAGCTAAATCAATAGGAGAGTCATTGGCTGATACCCAAATAACTTTTCTGAATAATCCTTCTACTTTTCTAGCAGCTTCTGCAGCTAATACAGTTTTACCTGTCCCACCCATCCCACGTATGACTATATTCCTAACCCATTTTTCTTGAGATTTTAAGGCTTCTTCAATAAATTGTTGCTCTTCTGGTCTTTCAATAAATTGTATTGGTGATGGAATACTGTTTTTTGATAAATTACCTGCTGCTATAGAAGCATCATTTGATGATACTTTTTCTTCTATAAGTGAGATTTCGCGACGCAATTCTAAATAACTTTGTAGAAGATTTTCTGAACACTTACTCATCCCACCTGTATTTTCAATATTTTGCTCCAAATCACTTAATTGAGATTTCTTTTCTTCCAATATTTTCAAATAATTTGGTGGTGTCATTTGAGTATTTTCACTTAAGTTATATTTATTTACGTATGATGTTGGCAATTGTTCTATACTATTTTTATTTAAGTTAGATTCTTGTATTTTTTCTTCAGAATATCTTATGGTTTTAATTAAGTTAATTTTTCCCCCATGTTTACTAATTTCTGGTTTCTGAGAAATTTTAGCCTGGGTATAGTATTTTTCTAATTGCTTATCAACAAAATTTGCTACGTCCAAATCAGTTATCCAATTGCCTTCTTGTATTCGATAAGGGTCAAGTGCTTTTAGCAAAGCGCCAGAAAGCAACCCATGCTTACCATCCAACTGCTGATAAGCGACTTCAGAACTATGAGATGCAGCAATTAAAAAACGATCGCGTTGAGAACCTTGTGCTGAAATATTAATCTCTTTGAAGTCAAGCAAGCCACCACTAAAACAAGAATCTAGCCAGACAATTTGCTCAGTAACCGGACTTCGTTGTAGTATTTCCCATAAATCTCTAAGTAATAAACCCTTTAACTGATTTTTGCGATAACCAGCATCACTAGTTGCTAAAATAGTCTGTTTAATACTTCCCAATTGCTTAACCAGTCCATGCCCTGTAAAGAATAATAATGCTGAACTTCGCTTATCTTCTGATATAAACAGTCTAGTTACGGCATCTACTAGTTCATCAGAATTAATTGGTTTTCGGGGATCTACTTGTAATTTACCATTAGTAATGCTTGAGGGTAAGCGTTGTACTCTGAAGGAACCATGATTTTCGAGTAGTTGTGCAATCGCTTCTGCATCTGTAGCAGGAGTTGTCAGATGCTTTGCTTCACTTGTGGGTGTATCCTTCAAAAAAGGATATTTGTTAATGCCAACTACTAGAGCCTGTCGCAGCATGATTGTTTTAAGCACTAGTATGATTTCAAACTATAGCGTATTTAATTAATTCTATGCATGAACCTCCTAGAATTATTTTGCTAGCTTTGCTTATAGCTTTAGAACAATTAAAATCTCCCCTTACTCCAGAAGAAAAAGAAGCTTTAGAAACTACTGCTTCACAACTATATTTAGATCCAGATGACTGGGATTTTATTAAGGAAGGATTAATTGTAACAATTGAGAAAAATCCTGATTTGTATAAGAATTACCAAACTACTTTAGTTAAATTACAAGCAGTTAAGGGTAATATTCCTTCAGAATTAATGCCTACCAAGAAAGAACTAGAAGCCGAATTAGTTCAGGGAAATAAGGAACCCATAACTTTTGGACACTTTGAAGGAGAGCCAGATCGCGAAAGTGACGAAATTTTAAACGTAACAATTAATGTATTGAGAAAGGAACCAGAAAAAACTGTTAAGAATCTCAGCTTTATTGAACGAATAAAAAACTGGCTTTCAAATCAACAAAATCCCTAATAAAACCAAATTTATGAGCGAACTTATTTATCCCACCTTGGATTTATTTCTCTATGATTTGCGGGAAGGATTGGGTGACAATGATACAGATATAATTACTAATCAGAAATATTTTTTGCGCAAACTTCCGGAACAAGTTCACCCCCGAATCAAACAAAGGGATGATATAGAAGGGGAATATATCGAATTATTGGGTAAACGAGGTAGAGAACATTTTGATAACAGTACTCAAAAGTATACTTTGAAGGGATGGTATTATCCCGTACGCTTGGGGGATTGCTATGGATTACTTTTAGATTCTTCAGTTGAGCATTCCTTTGGAAATGTACAACAGGCTAAAAATGAAGCTATTACTGTTAGTTGTTTTACAGAACTAAAGGCAGAAATAGAAACTCGATTAAATGAAACTTCCAGCACTGTTGGACAGGTATGGATGCTATCGGGACAACTCTCGAATTTTTCCCATAATGATGCGGAATTTATTGCTAAGGAATGCTGCAAGGTCAATGAAATTAATCTGAATTGGGATTCGGATTTTCGTGGTCAATCTTCTTTTTTGGGAGGAATGTTATTTGAATTATGGCATTATCGCTTAAATATTCTAGCGAATTTACCAGATCGTCTTAATATTCACCATATCCAAGATAATCACTACGTTATCATTGCTATTTATCCAGATAGAAAAACTGCCAGAGAAGCTTCTAAGTTTAACTTTGATTGGCTACGTTTGTTTGCTTACCGTAGTAAAATTATTTGGGCTTATGGTCAAAGCCAGTATTTGAAAAAAAAGTTACAAAATTATAACGTTGTTATTGATGAATACCAAAAAGCTTTTAAAGCAGAAAAGTCTGGTAAATTAGATTTGAATAAACTAAGGCATACTTTAATTAATGCTCAGAATACTCTTTGGGACTACTCTGTAAATCTTAATTATCTTTCTACTCTAAGACGTACAATTGAAATTAATTTACTTAACTATGAAAGGCGATTAGGAAGAATAAAGCAAAAGCTAAACGACTTACAATCGCCTAGTGATTTAAAATTTTTACATGATTTTATTGAAGACGTAGAACGCAGATATTTAGGGCAAACAAAAAATGATCACGAAAGCTTAAATATTGGTTTAACTCTATTGACCGATCTAATTAACGCTATTCGTGGAATCACAGAAATTGAACGTTCACAACGCGATCGCACTTTTCAAAATACCATTGCAATATTAGGTGTATTTTTGGCTACTAGTTCCTTCATTGCTTCTATTACAGGTCAATTCCCAGAAGCAAAAAATGCCGAGCAAGCAGCAACATATCCTGTCGTCGGATCGATAATATCACATTGGATTCCTGAACCTTGGCTTGCTCCAGTCCTTTCTGTAACGATTAGTATAGGAATAGGGATAGTATTTGCCCTTATTACTTGGTTGATAATTAAAATATGGGAACTTATCCGAAAATAGTTTTTAGAGAATTGAATCCTCTACAAAGGAGACAAGGAAATATTTTTCCAAATAAACTTAGCAGAAACAGAGATGTCTGCATTGGCTCGCATACATTACCCAAACTTAGTAATTATTCTGTATCAGAAAGAACATAAATATAATTAATTTGCAAATATTTCCTTAATTTAGAGAGACGTTAGCACCTAACAGAAACATAACCTATCTGTTAATTACATGACTGTGAGGTCATAATTTTGCATCTTTATTTTTCTATTTAAATAGCCTTAATTTCAAATCAACAACAATACATTCAAATAGCTCGCAACTATTGCATCAAGCTAAAAACCACCTCTATCAAGTAATGCAGTGTTTCAAAAAAAGTTACAACATCTCACAAATTAGTTAAATAACTAACAAAGAAAGAAGGATAATAAATATACAAAGCATCTACTTTTTTATACAACTGCAGAGACAAGAGGTTGAACAACGTGGCGAAATTTATGTTTGTAACCGACTTGGATAACACTTTAGTCGGTGACGACAATGCTTTAGTAGAACTAAATCAGGAATTAAGTCGACATCGCCAAGAACAGGGAACTAAGATTGTTTATGCTACGGGGCGATCGCGAATTCTTTACCAGGAACTTCAAGAAGAAAAAAACCTCTTAGATCCAGATGCATTAGTTGTTGCTGTCGGCACAGAAATGTATCTAGACGGTAAAAATGAACCAGATCCAGCTTGGTCAGAAAAACTTTCACCAGGATGGGATAGAGATCTGGTATCATCAATAACCACTGACTTCCCTGAGTTAATTATGCAACAACAATCGGAACAAGGTGCTTTCAAATTGAGTTTTCACATCGAACAAACGGCAGCGACAAAAGTGCTACCGCAATTAGAATCAGCATTACAAGATGCCAATTTAGATATAAAGTTAATTTATAGTAGTGGTATTGACCTTGACATTGTTCCTCATCACAGCGATAAAGGTCAGGCAATGCAGTTTCTGCGCCAAAGATGGCAATTTGGATCTGAAAGGACTGTAGCCTGTGGCGACTCGGGGAATGACATAGCTTTATTTGCCGTCGGTAACGAACGGGGAATTATTGTTGGTAACGCTCGTGAGGAGTTACTCGGGTGGCACAATGAAAATCCTGCTGAATATCGCTATTTAGCGAAGAATAAGTGTGCAGGTGGTATTTTAGAAGGTTTGAAACATTTTGGTTTCTTGGAATGATTAGCTATCTTAAAGGTATTGTGGCTGGCATCCAGAACAGTAGCGCCAATCGCTACCTCTTGACTCTGGAAGTAAATGGTTTGGGTTATGATTTGCAAATTCCGGGACGAGTGGCAAAGCAATTGCCAGAATCGGGCACAACTGTGCAGGTTTTCACCCATTTTCAAATTCGGGATGAGGTTCCATTTCTCTATGGTTTTAGCTCCCCAGCAGAAAGGGATTTATTTCGATATTTGCAAAGTGTGAGTGGAATCGGTGCAGCATTAGCGATCGCAATGTTAGATACTTTGGAATTACCAGAGTTGGTTCAAGCGATCGTTAGCGCTAACGTGCAGTTATTAATCCAAACTCCAGGAATCGGCAAAAAAACCGCAGAACGGATTTGTTTGGAACTGAAGAGTAAATTGATTGAATGGCGCAAATCTGCTGGCTTCTTCGTTGCTACCGGTGGACCTGCACCAGGAATTTTGGAAGAAGTACAAATGACATTGTTAGCCCTGGGTTACACCCCCAATGAAGTCAGTCATGCTTTGCACTACGTCAGCGAGGAAATTGGATTAGATGATGATGCTTACGTAGAAGATTGGATTAAACAATCAATTGCTCACCTTAGCAGCGAACATATTAAGTAGAGTGTCACCAGGTTTGTTTTAAACGAATGCTATGACTTTGTTTTGAGTAGAATAGGGTGCACAACAAAATCTTTTGGTAGACTGCCCATTGAGCAGAGGTTCGTAAGTTATGAGTAATCCTATGGTTAGCTTAATACTTAAGGTTTTTTACCGGGCTTTTGAATTATTTTTATTTGAATTGTTTTTAAAATATTCTAGATTTAGACTTCAGATTTAAATATTTATATATTCTTTAGAAGATGATTTGAAAAGGCAATTTGAAAGGGTAATTCATTTTTATATTCTTAAGTGCAAGATTGTTAAACAAAGGTGTCAACTCAACATTGATATAACAACATAAATGTTGCTTGATTAAAGGATAATCTTGCCCCCTAACTTCCCTATTGTGGTGGGATTAACTTTCAAAATTCTCCAGTATTGGGGAATTTAGGAGGCTTTCATTTATAAATTTTCTCAGACGTAGTTGCTAATAGCTGATTTACTGTACAAACCTACATATTTCTACCTTAGACGTACTTTTTTGTTTGCGAATATAGTCTATGAAGTTCTATTTGCACAACAATGCACTGTTATGACCCCTACGCTTGGCTCGAAAAATCTCTGACCACCATTCACCGTGCTGATTGGTACCGTGCAGTTAAAACTATTGCAGGGCGTCCAGGTGCAAAAATAATCTTAGATGGGCATGAAGTAATTAATTTTGCTAGCAATGATTATTTGGGACTTGCAGGGGATGAGCGATTAATTGCAGCGGCGATCGCAGCCACTCAAGAATATGGTACGGGAAGTACGGGTTCTCGCTTACTCAGCGGACATCGAAAATTACATCGAGATTTAGAAATAGCGATCGCATCATTAAAGGAAACAGAAGATGCAGTAGTTTTTAGTTCCGGATATCTAGCAAATTTAGGTACAATTACTGCTTTGGTTGGGACGCGAGATTTAATTTTATCAGACCAATACAATCATTCCAGTTTGAAAAATGGGGCAAAACTCAGTGGTGCTAATGTAATTGAATATTCCCATTGCAATGTTACTGAGTTAAAAACTCATTTAGTTGAACAAAGACAATTGTACCGGCGCTGTTTGATTATTACTGATAGCGTATTTAGTATGGATGGGGATTTGTGTCCTTTACCAGAACTCTTCGAATTAGCAACAGAATTTAGTTGTATGCTACTGCTTGATGAAGCCCATGCAACAGGTGTGTTGGGTGAAAGGGGAAGTGGATGTGTAGAACACTTCGGCTATAGCGGTAAAAATATCATTCAAGTAGGAACCCTCAGTAAAGCACTTGGTAGTTTAGGTGGTTATGTTGCGGGTAGTAATCTATTAATTGATTTTTTACGCAATCGTGCTCCCGGTTGGATTTACACTACAGGACTTTCCCCAGCAGATACAGCAGCAGCTTTAACCGCAATTAAAATTCTCCAGCAAGAACCTGAAAGACGAACTAATTTGTGGAATAATATTAACTTTTTAAAAGAAATAATAGTTAAACAGATAATCTCACAACAAACAAGCTCAAAACAAATAGCTACATCAGAACAACCAAATCTAAAACTACTACCTTCAAATTCACCGATTCTTTGTTTCCAATTACCAAATAGTAGTACAGCACTTAAATTAGGACAGCAATTAATAGATAAAGGAATTTTTGCTCCAGCAATTCGTCCACCAACAGTCCCCACAAGCAGAATTCGGATTTCTGTAATGGCTACCCACGAATTATCTCAAATTCAAAAATTAACAACAATCTTGAAAAATATTTTGTAGTGTAGTACCAAGCATCAAGGTTAGGACATTATATTCTGGCTGAAAAGGAAACAGGGAACAGGAAGTAAAAAATTTTCTAAACCAAAGAGGTAAAACTATTAAAAAAACTTAAAAAATCACAAAAAAATAAAACAGAACTTGCATTTTTGCTACAAGTTCTGCTCTATCAATTCAGCAAATAAAAACTGAATTCAAATTTTTGCACTGTCTGTACTCATTACTCCGCAGGAGCACCTTCAACAGTTGCATCTACCTTAACTTCTGTAACTCCTTTAACGCTTTTAACAGTAGGTTCAATCTCCTTAAGTTCTGCGTCGCTAGATACGGTTCCAGAAACGGAAACAACACCTGCTTCTTCTTCTTTTGCTTCCAGTTTGCTGGTAGGTAACTTGTCTTTTAATGCTTTATTAGCTTGAGTTGCGACATCACCATCAACAGCAGTTGCATCTTCTGCGGTACCTGCTGCGGTTGGATCTGTTACACCTTCAGCTGCAGCTGGATCTGTCGCGCTGTCGGTAGCTGCTGGATCTATTTTAATGTCACTAGCTGCTGTATCTGTTGCAGCCTCACCCTCAGTAGCTGCTGTATCTGCTGCACCTTCACCTTCAGTAGCTGCTGTACCTTGCTTGGCTTCTGTTTCAGCAGTTGTATCGCTAGCTTCTTGTGCAGCAGGTTGAGTTGCTTCTTCTGTAGTATCTGAAGCCTCTGGATTTGTCTGAGCGGCTTCCTGACCCTGACAACCGAAAGTACCAATCGCTAAAACACCACTTATCAGAAATGGAATAAACTTTTTCATTTCTATCTCCTAGTAAACTACTTGAAGCAATTCATTAACTTTGCGTTTGATGTTTAGGAACGAATCTTAAAGGAAAATTTTAAGACCGAAATTGAATAGACTTAAAAGGGAATTTACTTACCAATAATTAAACATGCTTAGCCAAATTTAAACAAAGATTCTTGAATCATCTTTGGCGGCAACAATTTTACATTAGGTGAGTAAAATATGACTACTGCTTGAGCCATTTAAACAGATATTTTATAGCTTGGCAACATATAAAATATTAGTCTAGTTTTAAGTCAAAAACGTCACGTTGACGATGAAAGTTACATCAAAAAATATCGATATGTTTCATCGATAAATCTTGCTAAAAACAGCATCCGTAGTTCAATCAGAGGTAATGAATAACGAACGCTCACCTAAACTATCAGCATTTTCAGACATTCACACTTAAAGCCAATAAGACTAATAAATTGCATAGCCTGAAAATATACTCTCACCATTCTACACGCGTTTTTTTATATGGACTCATTAAAGAGTAATTTAATGATTTAGATTTTAAATCATTGTTTGATAGTTTATTTTCGTAGTTTTAATTATTGTTTTATTTGTTTTTTAAGTCAGTAATAGGATAATGTCAATTTATAACTGTGATATTTTGCTCTTTACTTAAAATTAAATAGTTTTGAAATACTTATGAGTCGAAAGTAATAATATTTTTGAGTTGAAAAATATAGGTGTCCATACAAGGATAGATATAAGACGAGAAATAAAAAATTCTTAGAATGTAGATGTTGGAGTCGCAGTATAATCTGTTTCTTTTATATATATCCTCTGTCTACGATTTATATATAGAAAATTCTCAAAAACGGTTAACAATATCTGAATTTAGATATTAGGGATTTTCACATTAGTAATTTAAATAAGAATATCTTGAATGATTTTGAAGAGAAATACAATAGTCAGTATTTAATTTTTGCAGTTACATTCGAGACTGTTAATGTAAATAAACAGGGCAAATTAAGCTTTCAGCTTCAAAGCAGTTTTCCTCGGTCAACAGTAGGATGTGAAGGGTTACCTACTTTTAGAATATTCTAATCCAAGATCTATCTTAAATTCTGTGTTGATAAATTTTTTCTTAAAACTGTCATCTATATTATAAAAACGAATTTAATTATCTCTATATTGCAGGAATTTATAACTTATATAAGGTTTTAAAATTACTTAAGTCGTCATATTGTTGATTGTAAGTCGTTAATGATGCAATTTAGCATCAATGCTGCGAACAAGATGAACTTTCAGGAAGCCCGAACTCTTCAAAAATCTAATTTTCTGATTATCTGATTTTAAATTACTTCAAACACCTGAATATTGTGAAGACTAATTCATCCTTTAGACGCTTCAATCACAGATTTTGGCAAGACTCAGATTTGATTGCAAATTCTTATGCAAACTAATAATCAATACTTAAGAGTTTTGTTTTTCCTCGTTTTCTAAAAATAAATTCCTCAAAATAAAAATCTTGAAACTAAAAATATGAAGGGAATATTAAATAAAAAAACAAAATCAAGAACAAATTTAATTTTTGTTTTACCTTTACTCGGGCTGATATCAAACATTAGAGAATTAGAAAATTTTGCACCATATCGAGTTGATGCCTCCAAAAGTGTAGAATATTAGTACATAGATCCTTCCTTGATAAGTACTTGAATCGGATTAATTGGATACTTGTCATTGCATATGAATCACGTCACGCTTGTGCTAAAAGCTTTGCTGGGGCTAGTGGAGTGCTGCGTAATGTAGCATATGTCCTGTCAGACACGTAACAATAGCTGTAGCTAGAGGCTCCACCGATACCACAGGTTATAACTTCGCTACCTACAGATCCGGTATCCTATCGCTAGGAGCTAACGCAAAGCTTTGAGATTGCGATGTTTTGTAGGACAAGCTGTGCTAACACTGCCGTTTATTTTGACGAACACCTTGCGCTAACGCAATGACATAAATATTTATATCCACTTACTTAAGCAAAGCGACAAAGCGGCAAAAATTTGGAGGCAAAAATTTGGAAGTAAGACCTCTGAACGCAAAGCTTACTATTAATGACATGGGATTTGGTAAATCAACATTAAAAATTGAGGTTGTGCCTGGTTCGCCATAGAATAAGAATAATTGAATTTTGTATACCGGGTAACCAAAGGGGAAATTGCACCTGATGATGTTCGGTTCTACGACTTTCATCCGCAGGTAAATGTCGATAACCTCGTAATGTAAGGAACCGATAAATCTGGAACAAGGTTCCAAACAAGCTTTGTGCGCAGTTAAATCAAGGGGTGATAACCATTGTATCAGTGGATTTTGCCAAGCTTAAAGGACATTTTAATTAATACCCAATCAATGGTAACAGCAGCCTGTGACTCGGCAAAAGCACAAGCCCAATGGCGTGTCAGTCTAGCCGCAGCAGAGCAGTTATTATTGAATACATTATCTGGAACAAGCTCAGAATCTGGAATAAATTCAGAGGAAACTCAGGGACTGGTATTAGCTGCACCTGCACCTGTATTTAGCCAACCCGAACTAATTCAAGGTTTGCATGCTGTTACTTTCAGTGCAAAACCTTTCAATCCTCTTGCTTTACCATTTGCCTTGTCTTCAGAAGAAATATCATCGGAAAAGGAAAATTCGAGCCAAGAATCTATTTTACCTTTGCTAGCGGGAGACCCTTTGGCAAACGAGCAATTTTGTTTAGTGTTCACAAACAAATTTAGATTAATTTTGGTTTTAGCTGAAGACAGTAGTGGCGAAAAAAACTTTTTATTTTCCTTCGATGCAGAAGTCGTCGAACGGGCTTGGCGATCGCTTGGTGCAAGGGTAATCCTTAATAATCCAGATTTTTTCGCTCAACTGGAAGAAATAGTCCAAAAATATAATCCTAGAGTTCTAGACCCACAAATTTTGATGCAATTTAGTCAATTTCTGTTGGCTAATGTACCGGCAAGTGAAACAGGTAATTATATTACAGCTAATCATAAAATCAACAAACAGGCTGATCGAGTTGAGCCTTCTAATAATACTTCTAATTGTCTCGATGTCGAACTTTTACAAGCTTTTGCTCATGAAGTTCGTACCCCACTATCTACTATTCGTACAATCACGCAGTTACTACTTAAAAAACAAGATCTACCGGGAAATGTCATTAAGCGACTGCGAATTATCGATCGCGAATGTACAGAACAGATAGATCGCATGGAGCTTTTGTTCAGGGCTGCAGAATTGGAAACTTTACCTGTGGACAAGCCAGCTAACACTCAACTGACTACCATGTGTCTAGAACAGGTATTGAAGCAAAGTATACCTCGTTGGCAGCAAGCAGCAAATAGGCGCGACTTAACCTTGGATGTCCTTTTACCACAGCAGGTTCCGGCGGTAGTAAGTAATCCAAATATGCTGGATCGAGTTCTTACTGGCTTGATGGAAAACTTCACGCGTAGCTTACCTGCAGGAAGTCATATTCAAGTCCAAGTAATCCCTGCTGGTAATCAATTAAAACTTCAGCTTTTACCGCAACTACAGCAGCAAAAGCATAGTAATAGTTCGGAACCATTATTTACACCACCGATCCGTAAAGCAATTGGAGAATTACTCACTTTTCAGCCAGAAACAGGTGTTGTAAGTTTGAATCTAGCAGCAACAAAGCATCTATTTCAGGCAATTGGTGGTAAGTTGATCGTGCGTCAGCGCCCACATCAAGCAGAAGTATTAACTATTTTTCTGCCTTTGCAAGGAGTTGAAAACTCAGATGCTTACATGGGAAAAATGAAAAACTGGCATCATAAAAATACAAAGGCTCATAAGGTAAGCAATAAAGTAGCGGAAAGATAAAGATAGAATTTTGCATTTACTACTTGCTTGAGCTTTTTTAGGGTTGAGAATCATAACTTCAGAAGCAGACTGTGAAAATAATACTTCAATTGATAACTTCTGAGAGTTGATAATTCAGTTGTTCGGTTATTACTACTTGCGTATTTTTATTTTGATAAGCGTTTTGGTATTTGTGAAACGCGATCGCTCTCAAAAACTCTTGGTAAACTTACTGTGAAAGCAGACCCTTCAGACAATTTACTTTTAACAGAAACAAAGCCACCACTACGCCAGAGTAATTGCTGCACAATTGTCAAACCTAATCCTGCGCCAGTAGAATCTTCAGTAGCTCCCGAACGTACTCGGTAAAAACGTTCAAATATTTTGGGAATCTCATGTTCTGGAATTCCTACTCCAGTGTCCCGAACTTCCAACTCAACATATTTTCCGTGAACTCGTCCCCTTACCCATACTTGTCCATTACTAGAAGTAAATCTAATGCTGTTAGCAATCAAATGAATTAAGATTTGTTTCAAGCCTCCACGAACGCACCAAACGGACGGTAATTCATTGGATACTGTGTAAGCAAGCATTATACCTTTTTCATGGGCAATTGGTTGATATGTACTGACGACACCAGGAACTATATCTGCTAAATGCACGCCTTCTAAGGTCATTTCCTCAAGATTGCGTTCTATCTGAGCAAGGTCGAGTACGCCGTGAATAAGAGAATTTTGACGTTCGCATTGACTGCTAAGCATTTGTAGATAACGCTGACGTTGGGTATTCTTCATAGATGGAGAATTTAAAAGGCTCAGCGCTGTTTTCATATGTGTAAGAGGAGTGCGTAACTCTTGACAAACATTACTCAGATAATCATCTTTAAGCTGCAAGTTATTTTCTAATTTTTGATTTTGTTGTTTTACTTTGAATAAACGCTTATTACTTCTATGATATTGAATTTCATCTTGTCGCTGTAATTGCTTTGTAAAAAATTTAGCTATTAATGTCGGATCTGTAGCTGAGTTTGATTTGAGATCTACGATAGTGCTTGTTGAATTAGATTTAACAGTCTCTTTTTCAATTGCTTCTAAAGTAGAATGGATTATTTTTGGTTCGAAATTAGTAACTGTTAATAAAAAATGTTTTTTATTTATTTTTATTCTGGAAGCGACTTGTTTTCGAAGTTTTTTTCGTGGTCGATGAGACAATATTAGGCTGCACCATCGGGGCGATTGTACAATCAGAAAATATTCTCTTTGTAATTGATGTTCTCTTTTGAGTTCAATATTAGTGAAGGGAATTCCATTCTCTTCAAAAGGTGTAATATTATTTTTTGAACGCCAAGAATTTGAACCTGAAGCTTTGTTCTCTAAAGTTAAATCACTAACATAATAGTTAAAAATATTAACAGAATTTCCCAGCCAAGAACAATAACGCTGAATTTCCGAATGCCAAATTTTACCGGGAGGTAACTTAAACCACAAAGTTGCTCTAACTTCTTCTTCAATTAATAAGTCAATTTGCGAACTCAGCAGTGATAGAAAACTTGCCGGACTAAGAGACGAAACTGACTGTGAATTGTATAACTTTTGCTCCAAAAGGAGCTGAAATAACGATTTTTCAGGACTTAGAGAGACTTTCATGATTTAAGCTGTAAAATTGACACAAACAAAAAATAGAGCAAAAAATAATACTCTCTTATCTTTTTACCCTTAAGTGTCTATTTTTAACAAAAAATTAGGGAATTGCGGTGATTGGAGATTGGAGATTGGGGATTGGCGTTAGCAAAGCGTGACGCGACAGCGTCATATGGGGACTGGCGACTGGGCATTAAAATATATTATTCATTACCAATTACCAATTACCAATTACCAATTACCAAATCCCTAATCCCCAAGTTCTCTACTTCATTCGTACCACTAAAGCATCATGTGCATGTTCTCGGTCATCAAAATGAATTTTCTCAGTACCTAAAATTTGATAGTCTTCATGTCCTTTCCCGGCGATTAAGACTCCATCTCCAGATTCTGCATTCAAAATTGCTGTTTTGATCGCAGTTGCGCGATCGCAAATTACAGTTGGATTAACTGAGTCTGGGATTCCTTCCAGAATATCTTCCAAAATCTTCTCTGGGTCTTCAGTACGAGGATTATCTGAAGTCACAACAGCCTTGTCGGAAAAATCAGCAGCGATTTTACCCATTTGGGGACGCTTGGTACGATCGCGATCGCCACCACAACCGAAAACGCAAATCATTTTACCCCGAATAAATGGACGGGATGCTTTCAATAAATTTTCTAAACTGTCAGGAGTGTGGGCATAATCGACAATTACACTAATATCTTGTTGAGAATTAATTTGTACCCGCTCCATTCTTCCCGGAACTCCAGGGAATTGTGGAATGGCATTAGCTATTAGCTGTAAATCTAATCCTAAATGTAAGACAGCACCTATAGCAGCCAATAAGTTTTCTAAATTATATTGACCGATTAAAGGCGAACGAAATTCTACTTCACCCTTGGGTGTATGAAGTTTACCACTAACCCCATTGGACTCGTAGTTCAGGTCACTCATCCACAAATCAGCAGTAGAATCATTGACGCTGTAACTCCAAACCTGACTTTTCTCTAAAGATTCAATTAGTTTTTTCCCATAGGAATCATCAGAATTAATTATGGCTCTTCCTTTAAGATAGTCAGGACTAAATAATAATGCTTTAGCAGCAAAATAGTCATCCATGTCTTTGTGATAGTCCAAATGGTCTTGAGTAAGGTTAGTGAACACACTTACATCAAATTGACAACCCAATACCCGACCTTGGGCTAAAGCATGGGAACTGACTTCCATTACACTGTACTCGTTACCAGCATTTATGGCTGCAGCTAACTGTTTTTGTAAATCAACAGCAAAGGGAGTGGTGTGAATCGCAGTTTCGGAAAATCCCTGCCAACGAGTATAAAGGGTACCCATCAAAGCTGTAGGCAATTTGCTTTGATGTAAAAAATATTCAACCAGGTGAGAAGTAGTGGTTTTACCGTTTGTGCCGGTAACTCCCACCATCTTAAGCTTTTGACCGGGATAGTCGTAAAAGGTAGAAGCTATTTGAGCGCAAATTTTCGGCATATCAGTACCACTTATCACGCAATCGGCAGCTGTTGGTGGATGTTTCTCAAAAGCTTGGGAAGAAATAACAGCACCAATAGCCCCAGATTTTAAAGCACTTTGCCAAAAATCACCACCATCAACGCGCGTACCGGGCATTCCAATAAATAAATCCCCCGGAGCTGTTGCGTGGGAGTTTGTTGTTAAACCCTTAACTTCCTCATCCATTGCTGGATGTTTGGGTAATTGAATATTTTCATCGATCGCCGCAAGCAATTCCCGCAGTTTCATTGTATCAACCTCGTCACAAACAAAGGGATGAGAAATCAAAGTCAACGACGTCGCTTGAGAATAAATGAGTAGACAGTCACCGTTAATAAGAGCAATAAAACTATGTTGTTTGGTCAAGATCCTTTGAATTATGACCCTATACTAATGCTCCATACTTGCAACCAAATATATTAAGCTGAGTTTTGGCGAATATTACTGTTTACTTGTTTACCCTGATTTTAAACTTCGTCGTTGCCATGAGGTAAGTTTATATCCTGCCTCTGTTTCTCTGTGCCAATTTATCCGCTTATTTTGCACTATTTTTTTCTACATACAAATACTCAAAGATACTTCTGGAGAATTTTTTCTAGTTGTTTTACTGTTGCACGAGGTGAAGGGCGCGGTATCGGTTGCAAACTTTCTGAATCAGTTTCAGCAGCGAATAAAACAGGAACTTCGTATTGATATGCTGTAAACCAATCTTCACGAGTTGTGATATCACGAATTTCTAACTTAAACGGGATATTTTGAATTTGTTCTAATTTTTCTTGTAAACCCTCACATAAGTGGCATTCAGGTTTACCGTATAAAATTAACGTTTTAGTCATTGGTTATTTTCTCGATGTCCTACAGACACTTTAGTCTAAAGCTCGTTGATTAATGCCTAGGAAAATAAAATACCTGTTGAAACACAGAAAATAACTGTGCCCATCCAATCTCCAATAATCAATCAATATTTCTAACGCTTTCTACCAATATAACGAGCTATTATTTTAAATTGAACCTAGTTAAATTAGACCTAGGGTAATCCCAAACAAGAACCTATAGCAGTAGATATATAGGCCGAGACATCGCATATTTTACTTGAAAGGGAATAGGAAACGAAATACAGGGAACAAAAAAATTTCCTAGGTCGAGAATGTAGTGCGATCGAACCAATGACTAATAGCTTTCGAGTACACGAGTGTTCACAGTATCTTGCCCATGCATAGCAGCAACAATCTTTAAATTCTGGAACTTAGGGCAATACTTGCAAAGCAAATGAAACTAACGATAAAAATGTCAAAAAACCAATAGCATCTAACGTAGTTGTCATCAAAGGTCCACAAATTAATGCCGGGTCCAAGTTTAATTGTTTGAAACCCATCGGCAATACTGTCCCTAAGGTTACAGCAATGAGAACGTTTACTGACATTACAGCACCAGCGACAAAGGATACCCAATGTTCTCCCGATGGTGCCCACATTAACGATAATCCAGCCAAAGCACTACCTAATCCAATCGCTGTACCTAAACCAGCTAAAAGCTCCTTACGAAGCACTTTAAGGGTATCTTTTGGGGTTATTTCACCTACACCTAACCCCCTGACAGTAACAGATAAAACTTGGAAAGCCACATTGCCGCTACTATTTGCCAAAATCGGCATAATAATTGCCAATACCGGGACAATAGTAATTACTTGCTGAAAAGGTGCAATTACATTCGCAGCAGTAACATAAAGAGCAATGTTCCCCAATAACCAGGGTAAACGCTTGCGAATTGTTACTTGGGGAGGTGATAAAGCTGCTTCATCTCCACCACTTACACCGGCTAGTTTTTGAATATCTTCTGTAGCTTCTTCCTCAAGAATATCTACGACATCATCTATGGTAACTATTCCAACTAACCTTTTCTCGCGATCAACTACGGGTAACGCAATCAAATCATAACGCTTCATTAATTGCGCTACTTCTTCTTGGGGAGTTTCAGTTTTAATTTTCACTACACGATCGCTAGCTATATCCCGCAACAGTGCATCAGGTAACGAAAATAATAACTGCCTCAGGGAAACCACACTCCTCAGTTTGCGGTTGTAGTCTGTAACGTAAGCGTAGTAGATAGTCTCTTTATCCCGATCTTGACGACGAATTTTTTCTAGAGCTTCCCCTACAGTTAATCCCTCTTGCAAGCGTACGTATTCCGTAGTCATGACCCGTCCTGCAGTTCCTTCGGGGTAGCCCAAAATTGTTGCTGTTGCTTGACGCTGCTCCGGACTGAGTTCGTGTAAAAGACGCTTGACAACCCCCGCAGGTAGTTCGTCAAATAAAACAGCCCGCTCGTCTGGGCTCATTTCTTCAACAATTTGCACGACTCGACCGTCGTGCAATGAATTAATTAGCTGTTGCTGTATTTCCGGTGGTAAATATTCAAAAACGTTAATCGCTTGACCCTTATTCAGAAGCCGAAATGCAAGTGCCCTTTTTTTGCGAGGCAACTTGCTAATATACTCCCCAACATCAACAGCTTGTAAACGATTTAAATCTGATTTGAGTCGGCTCAAGTCCTCTATGTCAACAACATTATTGCTAACATTCTGTGCAAGCATAATCCCCTCCTATTGTCTCCCCCGTACTGGGAGACAAGCTCGCCAGTTCAGAGGAGGATATTACTGCCTTCGTGTGGACTGTTGTCCATAAAATCTCAAGAATTGGAATTGATAAACCAATTAGACACTATAATTAGACACTATAAGTCATAATACTAACCCGGAAGTTACTTATCCGGTAGATCCTACCCCTCTATAGAGAAAGTATGTGATATTCAGCACACATTTATTTTTATGTGCTGTAATTTCAATTTTCTTAGAGTAAATTTTACTACTATGAAATTCTGTGTCAAGGGAATCTTCTATTTTTATTCTAATTTCGAATGGGTCAAAATTTTTACAATTTATTTGATGTTTTTTTTTGATATGATAGGAGGTAAAAACATGTAATAACACCGATTATTTTGTGAAGATATTGTAGTTTTTATTTCTTGACCTCCAAATTTATCCTTGTTAAGGGCGAAATATATTAATTAACAAACGCAGGATTTTTATCTAACTTCCGATGTTATTCTGATGATTACAGCACTTGGAAGTAATAATTTGTAGACTTATTAGCTTTCTTCGTCGATTTGGTCGGAGCGAACAATAATGTTAACCCTATAAGTTAATAAGGAGCGAACGGAATCAAATATTTATTCGCTGGAAATACAATAATTACACCTTCTAGGTAATTTTATCTTGGCAGCTAAATAACTTGATTCTTGCATGTTGGCGTACATTTAGTGTTATTAATAAAAGATTGAGTTCAGCTTAAATTTAAGAGTAGACAAGTTTGAGAAAATGTGCATTATTTGACACTAGCGCTCAGTGTCATCGCCTTTCTTAAGTATATTTTATTTTGTCTAGAATTTATGATTAAATGTAGAACGTCAATAAAATTAGAGTTTAGCAAACTATAAACTATGATTATTCTTGATAGTACAAGTCAAAATAATTTACTAAGCTAAGATGGGTGTGAATATATCTTGAAAGTAAATCTTAAAAGTACGTCCCGAACGCACATGTTGAAAATATACTCCAAAGATATATCCTAAAAATTTACCTTTAAAATACATCTTGAAAAATAAACTTAAGTTTATTTTATAAAATGATTTTTATGAGACTTAACTATCGGCATTTTTCACATATTTACTTTAATTTTCTTCTAAAATCTCTAAATGCCGAAAAAATATTATTTTTAAACAATACTTCATCCAAAAATAAAATCTAAATACATTTGTATATAAGTTCCATAGCAATTATTCTCTAAAAGATTAAATTAGTAATACAATCATTAATTACAGAAAATTTTATATCTTAATAGATATAATTTACTTCAAGGCTGAAGGGTGATAATTCCTTAAAAGCTCTGGAAATTAACATGAAAATAGCCACGGACGTACCAATTCGCCTCGAATATTATTATCAGCAAATCAAGACTATTATTCTTCAACGCCAGAATCCAATTACTGGTTTGTTGCCTGCTTCCACAGCCATAACTGCTCACGGTGACTATACGGATGCTTGGGTGCGGGATAACGTTTATAGTATTTTGGCCGTTTGGGGATTGGCATTAGCATATCGCAAAATTGATGAAGACCTTGGTCGGACATACGAGTTAGAGCATAGTGTCATCAAATTGATGCGGGGATTGCTATTTGCAATGATGCGACAAGCTGATAAAGTTGAGCAATTTAAGCATAATCAGTCACCCTCGAATGCTCTTCATGCCAAGTATGATACGACAACGGGGGATGTTGTCGTTGGCGATCACGAATGGGGTCATTTGCAACTGGATGCCACGTCCATCTTTATTTTGATATTGGCACAGATGACGGCATCAGGGTTGCAGATAATCTATACCATTGATGAAGTTGATTTTGTTCAAAATCTTATTTACTATATTGGGCGGGCTTATCGCACTCCAGACTACGGAATTTGGGAAAGAGGTAACAAGATTAATCATGGTAATCCAGAATTAAATGCTAGTTCTGTAGGAATGGCTAAAGCCGCGCTACAAGCTATTGATGGACTGGACTTATTTGGAGTCAGGGGTTCCCAAGCATCTGTAGTTCACGCACTTCCAGATGAAATTGCCCGTGCCAGAATTACCTTAGAATCCCTATTACCTAGAGAATCAGCTTCAAAAGAAATAGATGCAGCATTATTGAGCATCATTAGTTTTCCGGCTTTTGCAGTCATAGATAAGGAATTACAAGATCGTACCCGTGCTGAGATAATTAGTAAACTAGAAGGAAAATATGGTTGCAAGCGATTTTTACGGGATGGACACCAAACAGTTATAGAAAACACCGAACGTTTGCACTACGAACCTGAGGAACTACAGCAATTTGAACATATAGAATGCGAATGGCCTTTATTTTTCACTTATTTATATTTAGATGGGCTATTTTGCAAAAATGAAGCGCAGGTTAAACGTTATCGAGAACTTTTACAGAAAATAGTTATCGAACGAAATGGTTCGTATTTGCTCCCAGAATTATATTATGTACCGCGAGAAAAACTTGAAGCTGAAAAGTTAGAGCCCCATTCCCAACCTCGTTTGCCGAACGATAATATTCCTTTGGTTTGGGCACAAAGTTTATATTTCCTCGGACAAATGTTGGATGAGGGATTGCTAGCATTGGGTGATGTGGATCCTTTGGGAAGACACCTGTATATCGGTAGAGAACGCCAACCGATGGTGCAAATTGCTTTGATTGCTGCAAATGAAGATTTGCAAGAAAAACTTTTAATTTACGGGATTCCAACTCAAACACCCCAACAAGTTGCACCAATTCAAATTCGTCAAGCTAAAGACTTAATTACCATTTACGAACAGATTGGGTGTAATGAAAAATTAGGTTTAACTGGACGTCCTGCAAGGTTACCCCGTAGTTTAACAACATCGAGATTTTTCCGTATTGGTGGCGAAACTGTAGTTCTTTTACCTTCGTTTTTAGATTCTCAGCAGTTTTATTTAACTTTAGATTACCATTTTCTCCTAGATGAATTTACCACCACATTGGCTTATATCCAGAAATATTGGCGAGATCCGGGACGTCCTACCTTAACTTTGATGCTGACTCGTATGACCCAGACTATGATGGAAACCGGTAATCCAGAATTAATGAAGTCACTTCAAGATCTCAAAGACGGTTTATTTAATGGCGTCAGAGTAAAACTGGGTCGTTTAAATCAGTTTATGTTGACTTCTGCAATTGAAAGAATTGATGTTTCACCTAACTTTGAATTTTCCTATTCCTCTGTTGATAATGCTGTCCCCCGTTGTTATTATCTCTCCTGCGATCGAGAACAAACTTGGCCATTAGCTCATACCCAAGAATTTCAGATGGAGTGTGAAACTAATTTAGAACTATTATTGTCTTATTTACACGCATCAGAAAATTTATACGAACAAGTTGAGCTATTACAAACTCTAACTCGCTTACATGGACTTGAATTTGAAACCGGTTTTGGTACTTTTGAATGTCCTGCAAGGGTAAAAGATTTACTGAATGAAGTTTATACCAGAGCTGGAGAATTAGGTATTTGGGCTGTGGTACGACGGGCTGCTGGTTTGCTGCAAATGGCTGATATGCACCTGTCGGATGTTGTTACAAGTCTACTGGTGCGGGGTAAGCAAATCGCTATTGGTCGGTCTTACAATGAGGATTCTCTGATTACCGTACCCCTATCCCATAAAGAAATTGTCGAAAAAATCAATCATTTTTGTGGTGAGGATATTCGCGATCGGGTCTTAACTCAAGAGATTCTGATTTATTTGAGTAACTTAATTAATACCGAGCCACAATTATTTGAGGGACTGATAACTATTAAAGTTGGCTATCTGATTTTACTAATTACTGGTGAATTGGCGTGGAAATTAAATGTTACTCAAGATGAAGCGTACGAACATTTAATGCAACTTTCGCCGTTTGAGGTGCGAAATAAGTTACGTTACTGTTTGGTAGAGTATGTGGGTGTAAGTGAAGTTTTACGCCAGCAAGAATCTTTGCACAGCCAACAAAGGGAAAGTGAAATTAATTGGAACCTGCAAAGAGAAGGTTCAGAAAAAGTTGAAAATCCACTCAACGGATGGCGACATTTTCGTAATATTGAAGGTACTACAGGAAGGGTACCAAAAGATTTTTATCAGCAAGTATGGTTGTTAATGAAGCATTGTCAAGGCTTAGTTGTTGGCGATAAATTAGAACGTCGCAATCGCCTTGAGAGTAAATTATTGATTTCGGAGATGACGCCAGGAGAAAAGAATTTTGCCCTAACGGTAGAACATTTGTTGAATAAAATTGAATCTCCAGAGTACCGTCAGATAAATATTGAAGCATTAATGCAACTTGCTGTGATTGTTGCGAAAAATCCTAAATTACAAATTGCTGAATATATAGTGCTTGATGTTGTGATCGGTCATGCTGTACGTCTATCTTGGTTGGAAGATAAACCAAAAAGAACAAGACACTACGATGAAGATAAAGCTCAAGCATGGCAATCATTTTACGATTCTTCCCCTCAGGAATGCGCTGTTTATATTGTCAAAGCGTTTAGGTTCTTAATTATGTTTGCGCAGAAAGTTGGGGTTAGTAATGGGTAATGGGTAATGGTTAATGGGTAATGGGTAATGGGTAAGAAATGGTAACAGGATTAGTGATTCCGATTATTCTCAACTCTGATCGGCTTACCTTTACCCCTACTTTTTTAAGGATGAATTAAAATTTTATAAGTATCTGATGCTGGGGAAATAGCTTGTTCCACTGCAGCAGATAAATCTTTTAGATGATAGCGATCGCTAATTAATGCTCCCACATCAATCCGACCCTTAAAAACAATATCTGCAGCTAAATTTTGTAAGCGGTATGAGGAACTGTAACTACCCATCAAATCAATTTCACGTCGGTAAAGAATATTTGGATTAATAGGAATTTCGACTTCATCGGGAAATTCTGCAAAGAATAATATTTTTCCACCCTTGCGGGTACAATCCAAAGCCTGAAAAAAAGCTTTATCGCTTGGAACTGCAAGTAAAGTTACATCTACTCCCAAACCATTAGTCAAATCATTTATTTTGCTAGGTAAATGGGGATCGCGAGCATCAAACGCAGCTTCTGCTCCCAAAGTTACAGCTTTTTCAATTCTTGACGGTAATAAATCAGTAGCAATCGCTTTTGCACCAAAATACTTGACTAACATTACGAACATCAAGCCAATTGGACCCGCACCGGTAATCAAAACTGTTTGACCGGGAGCAATTCCGGCTTTTTTAACCGCTTTCAGACAGCAGTTGGTGGGTTCAACAAAACTAGCAACTTCAAAGCTGACATCATCAGGAATAGGAATTAAACCACCATTGCTGACTATATGACCGGGAACTTTAACATATTCAGCAAAGCCACCACCACTAGGTACAAAACCTGCAGTAGTACAAATATTTTTATAGGTATCACACATAGAAAAATTATCATTGAGGCAATAAGCGCAGTGCATGCAAGGAATATGATGCATTACTGCTACTCTCTGTCCTACTTGCCAATTCTTCACGGATTGACCAACTGCAGTAATTGTACCTGCTGTTTCATGCCCAAATATACGTGGCGGTTGATAAAGAGGATAGCGAATCTTTTTGATATCTGACTGACACAAGCCAACAACTTGCATTTTTACCAGTACCTCATCTGGAGAAAGGGAAGGTACTGGAATATCTTCGTAGGACAGTTGGTTTACACCTCTAAATACTTGTGCTTTCACCTTTTTTCATCTGCGATCAATGCTTATAGATCTACCATCTCTTGTACCATTTGAAAATTTATTAAATGGAATTAAATGGAATTTTGTTTTACTAATGGAAAATCAACGGTTTTAAGACCTACTTTGGTTTATCCTGATTTCTCAATTTTTCTCAAATAACACCTGTGATTGATACTTATATGTTTTGACATGGAATTCACATGCGTTTGGCATAACTATACTTATAAATATAGATTTTTTTTAGAATTACTTTTACTGTAAATTTTGTTTAAATTCACTAGTTGATTTTACGTAAAAATACAAAATTGTAATCTTCTTAACTTGATATTTTTTCAATTTATTTGAAAAATAAATCAAATATTACTCCTACAAATAAATAGTATAAATACTTAAAATAAATAATTTTTGAGGAATTTTAATTTTTAAATTACGTAAAAGCACAGATTAAAAATATATGTCTTAAATTTTGTCCAAGATAGGTAATTAAGTAGATTACCAGAGAAGTATAGATATTTAATTTTATTGGAAGTATTTAAAGCTTTTCTCAAGATTAATCATTTGTATTTAAATGCATTGCATCTCTTTCTCTAGTGTATTAAATTACTGTTCAGGCATGAATCTAATACATTTAAATACTTGGTAGGCCAAAACAGAAAAATTAGAAAAAATACTCACGACAAAATATCCGGATGCACTAAATAAAACTCAGTATCAGTGATTTGAGAGTCTTAAAGTAAAAATTTATTATGCGTACTGCCACTTCTATTTTTGTCACAATTTTCATGTTCGGTTCTCTAGCTTTCAATGCTGTTTCCACTTCCGCACAGGCAATTGAACAATCATTTATACCTAGCGACAACCAAGAATTGATAGCCAATAGAGATTCAACAAGGCCCAGTAAAGGTACACCTTACAGAGGTAGTGGGCGTAGAAAGTTTATGTAGTATTTCATTGATTTATATTTAAGCACCTGAAAAAATAATTCTATCTGATTACAAGATTTACAGTTAAAATTTTAACCGTAACGACATTTGGCCTTATTGTTAGATATATTACTTTTGTGATTTTCGGCAATTATATATAACAACTCAATCTATCTAAATTTAAATGATTTAGTTATGATGTATTTGTTGTTGATTATGTATATGAGTTTTAGAAATTTTTACAGAAGACTATTGAAACTTATTTGGTAATACTGTAATCAGTAATTATTAATTGAAAATACCAATCTACTTTAATGAAATATTGCAGCAATAATTTATTTGCAGCAATATTTTTATTTGCACATATAAAGACGCGACATTTCGCGTCTTTAACTATTTGAAAATATTTGAAAAATATTAGGTTGACATCAAAATCAAACTGGTTTGCGAGCAATCAAATACTTACTCATTAAATGAACTTGGGTATCAACACTTTCAAAACCAGCTTTATGCAGACGTTCCATTAAATCATCAGTCATATAGTTTCTGTAGTAAGGTTCGTGAAAGGTTTCTGAAAAATTCTCCATTATTACCTGCATTTGAGGTGAATCACTCATTTGAATTGAGTCGCAGATAATAAAAGTCCCTCCTGGCTTTGTTACACGAAAAGATTCTTCTATAACTGATTGTCGAACCGGTGCTGGTAATTCATGAAACAGAAATACGGAAGTAACTGCATGGAAATAGTTATCCAAATAAGGCAACTCTTCTGCATTAGCCTGTAGTAATTGCGGTAGTTCTCCAGGAATTTGAGATAAAACCTCATTAGTTTTGCGTAGATAAGCAGGAGATAAATCCACACCAAACAAGGATGCTTCAGGTAAGGTACTGCGAATGGATTTGAGTGTCCGACCTGTTCCACAAGCAACATCTAACACTCTAATTTGCTTGGGTAATACATCGCTGAAAACTTCCAAGGAGTTCTTGAGGGGTGCGAGAACACGTCGTCTCATTGGATCCGCAGAACCACCAAACAAAATTTCGACTTGCAAATCATATAAATTTGCTGATGCATCACTCAAATAGCCATCGGCTTGGTGGTGAAAGTTTTGTGCGTAGTAGTTTGGATACCCCTTAATATCAACCTCAGGAGCAAATTCTTGATATTTTTTGTTTTTAGCACGCTCCCACATTTGGGGCATATCTATTAAGATTGCAGGATAATAACGAAAAAAGTCTTCCCAAGAATTATCAAATAATACTTCCTTGGGATATATTCCCCGTTGCGCATCTTCCCAATCAACCTCTGACAGATGATTTAGTCTTTCTTGTAACTCAAGTAAAACTTCATTTGGTATGGGTTTACTTTTTGTCTCTAGGGGAGAAACAATATCCATTAAGCGATTACTGAGAGTCTTGTGCGCCAAAGCAAATAAACTCTTACCCTGCTGAAAACTTTGGTATGTAAATTTCGTTATCGTATCGGACATAGAAAACCCAGGTTGTTAACTTTTGTTTCTTAAATTTTAAATAATTTTCACTAAGAAATCATAAGCTTCTTCATTATTTGCTTATTTTCACCATTAATACTTTATGCAAGGATATAACCGAAAAGAATAACTTTCAGACCTTTTAAGGCTATTAGGTCGATAAAAATACGTATGGCATGAGTCAGGAGCAATCGCCTTCTCTCAGTATTACTCTGGAAGTATATTAGTTTTTATTAAAAAGTTAGTATTTTGTGTTGTTCGTTACAGTTTTTTGGATATATTAATGATGGGGTAAATAAAAGCGAGCGATAACTGATTAATAAGAAAGGGCAACCCTATTGAGGAAATATATCTACCTTCTTCATAACCGTAATAGCTTGATCGAAAATAAAAACTTGGGTAAGCCCTCCAATAAACCTGTATGAGGTTGATAGAAAGAAAAGTGTAAAAGCTAGCCACCTAGCAGAGTGTAGTGTGGGTAGTATTTGGTGTTACGCCAGCAGCTTTTATCCCATCGTTAAACTTGTGTGTCCGATTGGTGATTAAAAGTTACAGATTCAGGAGAGTTGTGAGATGACTACTCAAGACAAAGCACGCGCCTTAATGATGCAGCACTATCATCAAATTAAAAACCGCCAACAATCTATGCTAGAACGTGTAGTAGAAGAAATTGGTTTACCAAAAGAAATTGCTGATTATTGGCAACCAATTCAAGGAAAAATCAGTCCTAGCGTCAGGATAAGTTGTGATCGCTCCTACGCATCAATGAGCTAATGCACTAGTATAAAAGAAAGCCACCCGTAGTAGGTGGCTTATTCATATAATTAGGTGTTACTTTGTCGCAGGGTAATAAACAATTTAAGAATAATCTTTTGTCAACCCTTGCAAATTAAACATCGTAATAGAGGGAGAACTCGTAGGGATGGGGACGAAGACGTAAAGGATTAACCTCATTATCCAGTTTGTAGGAAATCCAGTTTTCAATGAAGTCTTCAGTAAATACGCCCGATTCTGTCAAGAATTTATGATCTTTTTCCAATGCTTCTAAAGCTAGTTCTAAAGAACCTGGCGTTGAAGGAACTTTTGCGAGTTCCTCTGGAGAAAGATCGTAAATATTTTTGTCTAGGGGCTCGCCAGGATGTATCTTATTCTTGATACCATCTAAGCCAGCACATAACATTGCAGCAAATGCTAAGTAGGGGTTACAAGTTGCATCAGGACAACGGAACTCCAAGCGCTTAGCTTTAGGATTATCACCACTCAAAGGAATACGCACGGAAGCAGAACGATTACCTTGAGAGTAAGCCAAGTTAACAGGTGCTTCGTAACCTGGAACTAATCGCTTGTAAGAATTAGTGCTGGGGTTAGTAAATGCTAACAATGCTGGGGCATGCTTGAGAATACCACCGATGTAATATAAACCCATTTCGCTCATGCCGGCATATTGATTGCCAGCGAATAAGGGCTTACCATCTTTCCAAATGGATTGGTGAGTGTGCATTCCAGAACCATTATCTTGGAATACTGGTTTCGGCATGAAGGTAACAGTTTTGCCGTATTTGCGACCAACATTTTTGATGACATATTTGTAAGTCATCAACCAGTCAGCAGCTTCAATAATCTTACCGAAACGGAATCCTAGTTCGCACTGACCACCTGTTGCAACTTCGTGGTGATGTTTTTCAATCGGTACCCCACACTTTGCCATTGTCAACAGCATTTCCGAACGAATATCTTGTGAGGTATCTGTTGGAGGAACGGGGAAATAACCTTGCTTGTAACCGGGTTTATAAGCTAAGTTAGGACCTTCATCTTTACCAGAATTCCAACGACCCTCTACGGAATCTACGTAGTAGTAACCTGAATTTTCATTTTGGTCGAAGCGGACATCATCGAATATGAAAAACTCAGCTTCCGGACCAAAAAAAGCAGTGTCGCCAATTCCTGTAGAAACTAAATAATCTAATGCTTTTCGAGCAATTACTCGCGGACAACGGTTATACCACTCCCCGGTACGAGGTTCTTTAATACTACAAATTATACTTAGAGTTGGCTCTTTCATGAAGGGGTCGATCCAGGCAGTGTCAGGATCGAGTACCATTGCCATGTCAGATTCATTGATAGCTTTCCAACCCCGAATACTTGAACCATCGAAAGGAACCCCTTCGGTAAAAGAACTTTCATCGATTTGGTCTTGATAAACCGTAAGATGCTGCCATATTCCTGGCATATCGATGAACTTCAGATCAATCATCTGAATATTTTGGTCTTGAATCATTTTCAAGACTTCTTGTGGGGTTGTCATGGTCACTCCTTAATCTGCCTATTTACAATAATCAACCGATAAATTTTAAAGCATTGCTGACCCTGCGATCTTAAAACCGAGATGGTGACACACCTGGAATATCTTATGAAGACCAAATTCAGTATTTTGTCATTTTTGTTACAGAACTCTTTATTTAAAGGTTAGATTAACCTTTTATAGAACTAACTGAAGAAGTTACTACACAAAACTCCACAGTTTATGTGTTCGGGGCAACTTTGGCATAGAATCCTAAAAGTAGGTCACATAGGTCACAGATTAATGTGCCAGAGTCTTACTTAGTTTGCTGGTGCAAATCGTGGCATATAATAGCAGCCAATTAAATAAATATCAAACTATAGATAGGAACCATAGGGAGAAAAGCGATGCGCGATGCAGTGACAAATTTGATTCAGAATTATGATATTGCAGGGCGTTATTTTGATAGAAATGCTATAGATAGCCTCAAGTCTTATTTTGAGAGCGGTACATCAAGGGTAAAAGCTGCTGCAATGATAAATTCTAATGCTGCGGCTATTGTTAAACAAGCTGGTTTGGCTTTGTTTGACGAGCTACCAGAATTAATTCGCCCTGGCGGTAATGCTTATACTACTCGCCGTTATGCAGCTTGTTTGCGAGATATGGATTATTATTTACGCTATGCTAGCTATGCGTTAGTTGCTGGAAGCATGGATGTTTTAGATGAGCGGGTGCTGCAAGGATTACGAGAAACTTATAATTCCTTGGGAGTCCCTATTGGACCTACAGTTCGTGGAATCCAAATCATGAAAGATATAGCCAAGGAGCAAGTAGCAGAAGCTGGTATTAGCGATACTAGTTTTGTTGATGAGCCATTTGATTATATGACAAGAGAATTAAGCGAGAAAGATATTTAACAAGCAATGGGGTATTGGTGATTTGGTAGTTGGTATTTGGTAATTGCTAATGGGTAATTGGTAATTGCTAATTTATTAATTTATTATCTCCCCAATCCCCACGCACTTGTGCGTTAGCATTAGCGAAAGCGAAGTGTGACGTTAGTCAGAGGCTTTGCCAACGTCGTAGGCTCTAGCGGTGCGTTAGCACAGGCAGAGAAGCGGCACGCCGCAGCCCTATCCCCGATCCCCAATCCCCAAAAAATTTGACTAAGCAACGACTGGATATTTTATTAGTACAAAAAAATTTATGTTCCTCTCGCACTACCGCACAACGGTTAATTCAAGCAGGAGAGGTGTTTGTTAATAACCTACTAATTGACAAAGTGGGAACGGAAGTTGATGTTGCAGCGATAATTAAGCTTAAAGAGCGATCGCGCTACGTTTCCCGTGGTGGAGAAAAACTGGCTAAAGCTCTAGAGGAATTCCAAATTCAAGTTTCTGGACGTGTTTGTTTGGACGGTGGAATCTCCACTGGGGGTTTTACAGATTGTTTGCTTAAAGCCGGTGCAAAACGCGTTTACGGGATAGATGTGGGTTATGGACAGGTGGACTGGGGCTTACGAAATGATTCGCGGGTTGTACTACGCGAACGTACGAATTTGCGCCACCTTACAGCAGAAAATTTGTATCGGGATTTAAAACATGAAAATCCAGATAATAAAACTTTAAATGATAATGAAACTTTAGATGATAATGAAACCCTCCCCGTAGTAAAGGAGGGTTATGCTGACTTAGCTGTAGTTGATGTATCTTTTATTTCACTGACCAAGGTATTACCTGCAATTTGGTTGCTAACTCAATCACCTCGCGAAGTAGTATTGCTAGTTAAACCACAATTCGAGGTAGGAAAAAGTCGAGTTGGTAAAAAAGGTGTTGTGCGCGATCTTGACGACCAAGCAGATGCTATTTTCCAAGTCCTAGGAGCCGCACAAAAGCAAGGATGGAATTACGCCGGTTTAACTTGGTCGCCAATAACAGGTCCCAAAGGAAATATCGAGTACCTGTTATGGTTGAATGTTGATAACAAAGAGTCTGCACCAGATCTGGATGCAATTAAGAGGGTGACAAAATCTGCTTTTGCTGAACTAAAGAAAAATTAAACTGAAGAAAGCTAAACGTCGTAAACTAGGCATTCAATAGCTTCGGGGTGATTTTCGCAGTACACTTCTAGGGAGTTTTTGCGCTGAGCTGCTTGTTTCTGGTGAGATTTTTCTGCTTGCAATTCTTCAACGATATCCCAAGCTACGGCACACTCACTCGAACCATCTCCTTTCTCTTGACAGGTGGAACGAGCTTCAACAACAGCTTTCTGAATTTCTTCTGTGAGCATTGGGTTTGTAACTGTTTCCATATTATTTGCCATTACCTTAAGCTCCTCAATCGCTAAAGAATGTAATTTGAATTTGGAACGTTCCGCATTTCAAGATAACAAGAATAGAGTGTTAAATGCAAACATTTTGTTGGAGAAATTTTGTGTTTTTGAAAATTATTTTTACTTTCAATTTTTAATATTAATTGCAATAAGTAATAGTACTCATTTTTTGATATTGGAGTCAAAATTTAAGCAATAAATCAATAGTAAATCTAAAGTAAATTATAAGTTCAACAAATTTAACTCTGAATTATATCTGGGAATTTTATTAATTTAACAATTGTTCAAAATGTCAACTGCTATACTTATATTTTGCTATATTTTAAGAGTATCTTTTCAGCTAAAGTTATTAAAGACACCTGTTATATTGAGTACTTCTGTTAATCTTTAATAAATCTAAAACTCCTTAATTTTGACAAAAATCAGGCATGAATCTTGCCATGTCTTGCTTACAGATATCCAAGTGTTCGAGATTGTATGCCGAACAAAATTTATGGAAGTGCATATTTTATTTAAATAAAATATCTGAGAGCAAGTTTATATAAATACTTAAAATCATATTTAGATATTGCCTCAGTAGATTTGCTTGCAATACCAAGCACATATTTTTTTATGATTAACTAATATAAACTGATATTTTCTATATATATTTCAAATCAAAAATCGAGTGAAATATTTTTATTTACGAGTTTCTATAACCCAGGGAAATTAAAGGTTGGAAGCGATAAATAATACGAACATTAAATATTTCTTTTTTTGTTACTTAATTCTTGTTGCAAGCGATACAGAATCGTATTTGAATCTACTTCAGAAAGAATTTCTGTAATTACTGTGCTTACACCTAATTGACCCCAGCTACAACCTTTTTCTAAATATAATTGAGCAGCTTTACCAACTACATAGGCTCCATAACCTGCGATCCCACCTTGAGTTATTGCAGTTCCTGCAAATGCTGTGAGATGCATGGGATTTTCTCCGGATGCGATCGCAGTTGCACTTTTCCCTAAACCCAACATAAAGCTGCTGGCTAACTCACTTAACAATAAACCACCGGAACTAAATAAAATGGTCTTAAGGATTTTTCCGGCTTGGTAACCAGTCATTGGTAAACCGTATAATTTTGCAAGAGCGCGAATTAAAGCTAGGTCGGTAAGAGTTCCACCCACAACATCTAAAAATGCAATCGGGTTCAAGCCAACAGCTAAAGCTTTGTATCTAGCAAATCGCCAAATTAAATCTTCTGCTTGGGCTTCGCGCAGGTCAACACTTTTAGAAGCAATTGATTCTTCAGCAGTTTTTGCTTGTACTAATGCATTGAGTGCCAGTAGCGATCGCCCCTCCCGGTTAAGAATTTTGAGAATAGTTTCCTTTAACTGTTCGATTTGAGGAGGTGGAGTTTCCCATTCATAATTTACAGTACCGTCAGGATATTCAACTCTTACTTCTAAAGGTGTTGGCTCAGCTGCAACCATAACAATTTCATCTGGTTGCAAAGGTTTTTCCTGTAAGATGACTGCACCTAATTGTTGTAAATTGTTGTAGATATCTGCTTGATCTGTATCTGGATACAAATCAATTTTGTTGAAAACTAAGATTAATGGCTTTTGTGCTTGTCGTAATTCGGATAGTGCTTTATATTCCGTTCTTGTAATATCCCCAGAAACTACAAATAAAATTAAATCAGCTTGGTGAGCAATATCTCGCGCCATTTGAGCCCGTACTTCTCCAGCAATTTCATCTAAGCCAGGAGTATCAATTAATTCAACTTGAACTTTCCCTCCCGGTTGCCAACGTATGGAACGAGGATACTGAGTAACACCATGAAGAGGACCTGTTTGAAGCACTTTTTGCCCAAACAAAGCATTTATAACTGCAGACTTACCACGACTTACTAATCCAAAAGCAGCAATACAAATTACGTTATTATCTAATTTGTTCAGGGTAGAAGTTAAAGACTCCAGTTCTGGTTTAACCAAACCTGCTAACTGCGGATTAGATGATAAGTGTCCGGGCTTGCGAAAATTACCATACCAAGATATTGCTTGTCTGAGACTAGCACGAGCACGGTTTAAATGAGTTTCTTGCTGATTTCTAGACACGAGGAGAAAAAGTTAAAGTCAAAGGTGTATATTATTTGATTTTAAATTTTATATTGGGGAAGAAGATAATAACGGGAAATTAAAGTATTCCTGGGCTTGGGCTAATTGTTGATTTTTCTCTTTCTCTGCTCGATGACACTTGCAGAAACACCATAATACTCAGCTGCTTGAGACATATTTAGTCGTAGTAGATATTCTGTTCCTAATTCCATTGGTGATTCTGGCTTTGAAGGAGTAATTTTCAAAGCACGCATGATTTCTGCTGCAACAGCTTTTGCAAGTAGGGGGGGAACAGAATTTCCTACCTGGCGAAAACCATGCCATTTTGTTACATGAAAACGAAACCAGTCCGGATAAGAATGTAGTCTTGCGGCTTCTCGAACGGTAATACATCTTCCAGTAATGGGATGAATCGGACGAGGAGAGGTAAAAGCACCCCTATTTCTGGCGGTTCCAGCCCTTAGAGTATTGGAAATGCCATTTTTATCAAGTTTACGAAAATGGCTAATGGGTTCTGTTTTCCCCGGTAAAGTCTCTTGAAATCTTTTAATTGACAATTCAGAATGTTTTGTACGAATACTTGAGGTCAAGATTTGTGCATCAAATACACGCCCATAAGAATAGTCTTCTTTCCAAAATAAAAACCCCCGTAACTTACTGCTGTAATTACTCGGTTTACCATAACCGGAGTTTTCTCCAGAGATTTTTGTCCAATCCTTATCTAATAACTCTGGATGTTCCTCAACTTCTGGTAAATCGCCAATAGCATCCCATACCGTAGGAGTTGGAATTAAATGGGGTAAATCTACAATATATTTTGATTTACTAGTATTAGCGGGCTTAGTAATTGGTTCGGGATATTTGGGTAAAGATAAATCTTGGCGAGATCCTAACAAAAATAACCTGGCTCTACTTTGAGGTACACCGTAATTGGCTGCATTAAGTACGCGATATTTGCTTTCTACTTGATAACCTTTAATCTTAAATAATTCTATAATTTCCGAAAGAAATTTTTTGTGTTTTCCAATAGTCAAACCGGGTACATTTTCAAATACAAAATACTTTGGTTTTAGTTCTAAAACTAAGCGCAGATAGTGAAATACTAATTTATTCCGGGGATCGTCTAAAGCACGTTTACCAATAGTTGAAAATCCTTGACAAGGAGAGCCACCAAATACCACATCTACTTCTCGATCACCAATTTGAGATTTATTTCTGATGTCTTTGCCAGTTAGATGTTCGACACCATGACATAAAATAGACCAGAAGGGAAAGTTAAATTCATGAACTGCACAATGAATTGGGTCTAACTCCACCGCTGCAAGTACGTCAAAACCTGCTTGCTCAAAACCAAGGCTCATACCGCCCGCACCAGCAAATAGATCCACTGCTATGGGTCTTTCTTGAATATTCATTTTATGTTTCAAACTATCCCACAGCCTAGAATACACATTATTCTTGCTTGGTTAGTCTTATCAATTTGTTTTTTTAACAAAAACAATAGTTGCGTGCGTATTTCTGGAGGTTATCAAGTATTTTTGGAGTAACCTGAGGTTGATTTTGTCTGTCCCCATTCACAATTGATACTAAGTTCGGGTTAATTACCCCTTTTTATGATGAGAGAGGGAAGTGTGGGAGGTGTGGGAAGTGTGGGGTGAAATCCCAAAAAATATAAAGAGGTTTTAAAAATCGGATTTGGTATGAGGGCGTGAAAAAAAATAAGGAAAGGTATCCCTTTCCCCTACAAAAGCTATATTAATTTATGTTCTAGAAAAGCAAAAAACTTGGAGATTGCGCTAGTGAATAAAATCCGTAGAGGTATTTCGAGCGAGACATTACATTCTGTAACTATCTCTTCAAAGTACCAAAAAATTCGATTCACAAAGGGTCCATACATCTTCTATGGATCTTGCTTACTGAAGTTATAAACTAAACATCTCTACTTTTTTCTACTAGTAAGTTACATCTGCAGGAAGCAACCAGGTATTTTCAAGTAAAGTATGTTCTCAGTAGCTTGGTATATTTTCTTTTGTTTTAAAATCGCTACTCACTCATGACACTATCTTTGGTAACGGGTAGAGTCGAGCAGGATGGGAAGGATAATTTTTTACAGAACCTTGTAACACTTTCTCATAAGCAGCTTCATAACCATCCACCATTTGGGTAATGGTAAAGTTATTTTTTACATATTCTCGGCATGTTTTACGATCCAATTCTAAAGCTGCTGGGATCATCTCTGCCATCTCATCATAGGTTTGACAAACAAAACCTGATTTTCCATGAGCTATAACTTCAGGTACTGAACCCATTTTTATACCAATTACTGGTGTACCAGTAGCCATTGATTCAATCATTACTAAGCCAAAAGGTTCGTCCCAAGTAATAGGAAAAAGAGTGGCGGATGCATTACCAAGCAAATCTGCTTTCTCAGCATGATTGACTTCACCTAGAAACTCAATTTGCCGGTTATCAATCAGAGGTGCAATCTCTCGTTCAAAGAATTTGACGTCTACTACATCAACTTTTCCTGCCATTTTTAATCGCCAACCTGTTTTCTTGGCAATTGCAATCGCATGTTGTGGTCCTTTTTCTGGGGAGAAACGTCCTAAAAACGCCAGGTAAGGTGGATCTTGAGGTTTGGGATAGTAAGAGTAATTGCCAATATCAATGCCGTTATAAACAGTCTTAACATAATTAAGATCTATTTGACGTTGTGCATCACTAATACTGATATAAGGTTGCGTTGAGTGATAACCAAATATTTCGCCACTGTCCCGGCTAAACCGACCATGTAGAGTATGTACTGTTGGTGTTGAGACTACCTCAGCTAAAGGTAATGCCCAAACTCCCACATGGGAATGAATTATGTCGAATTCCGTAGCTCGCTGATAAGCTTGGCTAGGCGCTAGTACTTCGTACAAAGGTCGTTCTTGAATTTTTGAATCCAAGCGTAATGCACGAGGATAAACAGCTTCTAGAGATGCCAATGTTTGCGAATCACCTGAAGCAAACAAGGTAACTTCATGACCTCGACGCACAAGTTCATCAGTCAAACGACCCACTACAAGCTCAATTCCTCCATAAGTAGGAGGCGGAACTCTTTCCCACAACGGGGCAATCTGAGCAATTTTCATAAGTTGTTTTGGTTCAGAAGTTAAATTCTTCATTGGACAAGGGGTTAAATAACCAAGGAAGTCAAATTTTAAGAATTTGTTTTCCTAAAGTTTGAGATAACCAGAAACTGCCACTAAATTAAGCAAATTTAGTTAGTGTTAACCCTTTGCACGCACCTCCAAATTAAAGCTTTTATAGAACTATAGTTCAGCTTTTACATCACTAACTATGTTTTTTGCTTTTGACCACGACATCTATAATTAGGTTTATATGAAAATTATGTATTTGTCAACATTAAGTAGATATAGGTGTAAGTAATAATAACTTTTTATCATCTTTTTGCGGGAGATTTAAATATTGAAGTTCTGAAAATTTGGCAATCTCAAAAAATATCCTATCTAATTACAAATAAATATTTTGTTGATTTATTTTCAAATATTTAAATTATTTTCTTGACTTAATTTAATTAATCAGCCACTTATAATTAAGCAATAAAAGGTCTTAATATTTACTAATTAATATTAGTGACATAATTGATTATGTATAGCCTTATTCATATAAAGAATTTATATAAATCTTCAATAAATAAGCTTATATCTATAAGTTTAGCATTTGAAATTATTTAACTCTTACCCTGCGAAAAGAATCAATCTTCAGCAATAAAGCTCTTTATATAAATTTATATTTTCCGAATTAAGTTTTATTTAAATAATTTATAATATTTTTTATTGTAATTTAGGTTAGATTTTCTTACTTTAAACAAGATGTACATGCTACTATTTAAATCCTACCAATGAAACGATAATGAATATCTATATAGTTAATTGTGATTGTTCTTAGGTATAACGAAGACTTAAATAATTTTTTAGAACAGTAAAAATATATCCCATTAATAAGTATGAATAAAAGTCGTAAAATATTATTTTATATCCTGTAAAACCTAATATTTTCTTCATCTTAAGCGATCCCAATCTATAAATAAAAATATTTGAGAAAACAAAAATTACTACTACGAATAGAAGAAAGTATTGCTTTAGTACTTAGCAGAAGCTTGCAATAGCTATTACATCTTCTAAAAAAGATAAAGATAACAGTTTTTAGGGATATTACGTCACTTTTGTGTAAGCACCAAGTAAAACTTGTCTGGCTAAAAATAACTCATCATGATTACTAAGTAATGACGAACCGCAAGCTATGTGGAGTTCAAATCTTCAACCTGTTCTGAAATATGAGTAAATTAAGAAATTGAAGTAGATCTACCAATAAATTAATTCTTGCTTGAGAGAAGGTATCTGGGTAAAGTTATATTTTAATTATTAAAATTAGAAAAGAAGCGCAAATTAATGCCTTAAGATGCTTACATAGTTTACTAGAAAATTATCTTCACCCGTGCAAGCCAAATAACTTGCAAGATATCGTTGAGTTTTATACTGCTTGTCAAGAATGTTTAGATTTGTCCTTGACATATTAAACGGTGGGTAAAATTGAAGAAATAAACTGTGTAAAGAAATTCAGGCTTGTGTTGCAGTTGGGAATTTTGGTTTTGTTCTAACGCTCACAATAATTTGCACCTCAGCAATATAAAGCTTGCAAGGATAATCACTGTGCTAGAAGCACAAGAATAAATTTTAGTGTATCTTAGTTCATACTTAGCTACTTAAAATGGTGAATTTAGTTAAGTATTTTCACCTCTTTGCCGGTATCAATATCTATCATTACTTGGGTACATATCGCTTCAAGTGCAGTTATTCTGAATTTGGATGCGAACATTGAACAAGAAAATACTTACATTAATAATCACTACTGAGTAGTTAAACTTGCCAGTAAAATGAATGATTCATTCTTAGTTTTTTGTGTGGTGTATAGTGAGTAAAAATTAAGTCTTATGCATGAGATTGATTACTTCATTGTTGCAATTTACTTGCTTGCCATAATTGCATTTGGTATTTTTTTAGAGAAAAAAGCATCAACTGGTATAGAATCTTACTTTTTGGGCAATCGTAATTTGCCTTGGTGGGTTTTAGGAGCTTCGGGAATGGCTTCTAATACTGATTTAGCAGGGACAATGGTGATTGCAGCTTTAATTTATGCCTTGGGAACTCAGGGATTTTTTATTGAAATCCGAGGTGGAGTAGTTCTAATCATGGCAATTTTGATGGTCTTTATGGGGAAGTGGAACCGTAGAGCAAAAGTAATGACCCTAGCCGAATGGATGCGCTTACGATTCGGAACGGGAAGAGAAGGTAATACAGCCAGAATTATCAGCGCGGTAGCGAATATCATATTTTCTATTGGTGCGATGAGTTACTTTGCTGTAGCCGGGGGAAAATTTTTAGGTCAATTCCTTACTGTAGATGACCATACAGCATCAATACTACTCATTGGGATGGCACTGGTATATACGGTAGCCAGTGGTTTTTATGGAGTAGTCTGGACTGATGTTTTTCAGGGAATATTGATTTTTCTGGCAATTATTTATGTTTGTGGGATCGCTTTACATACTGCAACTATTCCAGAAACTTTTTCTGTATCTATCCCTAATGGCACAGGTTTTGAATTATACAATTGGAATTTTTCTGATTGGAGCAGTATATCTCCGTCATTTACCCTTGATTTACCAGGAAATTACGCCATTTTTAACTTATTTGGTGGAGTAATCTTTTTCTACGTGGTGAAGGTTTTTATGGAAGGCTTTGGTGGTGCTGGTGGTTATATGATCCAACGCTATTTTGCCGCCAAAAGCGACAGAGAAGCCGGTTTATTATCTCTTTTTTGGATTTTCTTACTATCATTTCGTTGGCCTTTGGTAACAGCTTTTGCAATGTTGGGCATTCATTATGGGGCCACCAAAGAAGTGATTTCCGATCCAGAATTAATTTTACCAACTGTAATTGGTGAATACGTTCCCACTGGTGCCAGAGGACTACTGATAGCTTGCTTTATTGCTGCAGCTATGTCTACCTTTGACTCTATTATTAACGCCAGTGCAGCTTATTGGGTCAAAGATATTTATCAAGCCTATCTCAAACCCCAAGCCTCAGAAAGTCAGTTAGTTGCGCAAGGTCGTCTTGCATCTATTCTTATAGTTCTGCTGGGATTGTTATTTAGTTTCAATATCACTAGTATCAATGATATTTGGGGATGGCTTACCTTGGGTCTTGGTGCAGGTTTATCCGTACCATTAGTATTGCGCTGGTATTGGTGGCGTTTTAATGGTTATGGTTTTGCTATAGGCACAATTGCTGGCATGCTAGCTGCAATTATTACGAAGTTAATGATAGAACCTAGCTTAAGCGAACCACAATTTAAAGAGTATGCTTTATTTCTAGTTCCCAGTATCTGTTCTTTTGTTGGTTGTATTTTAGCCACAGTTCTAACAGAACCAACTGAATGGGAGACAACGAGCAACTTTTATTTAACTACCAGACCATTCGGATTTTGGGATGAAGTACGCGAACAACTTCCTAATAATATCCAAGCAAAAATCAAACAAGAGAATCAACGAGATATTTTAGCTACTTTCGTCGCTATACCTTGGCAACTAACTTTATTTATGACGGGAATAGCTTTTATGATGAAACGTTGGGATACCTTTGGTTTTTTGCTATTAGGCTTTATAGTCTTATCCATAGCTTTATACTTTACCTGGTTTAGATATTTATCTAAAGAGGTAAAAATAGAAAACAATCTCCAAAATAGCGATAAAATTTCCAAAAATCAATAGAATCAGAATGTAGGATGAGTAATGAGATTGAAAATATATTCCCACTTAGAACATAATATTTTGTGAACACGTAATTGAATTGAATGGTTTCAAAAACAGTAACAGATAGTTGGCAAATTCTCGGTTAGACATATAGTATATGCAACTCAAGTCTCCTCACACAATTAAGTAAACTGTGGATTTAGCTGATAGAATCCGCAGTTTTATTTTATTTTCTCCTTGGCTGACAACTAAAAATTCTTTAAGATAAATATTAAAACTAGGCATTTTCAAATAAATTCGCAATTTTATCCACTAAATTTAAGGTTATTAAGTACTAACTATTTATGACATAAATTTCCCAGATTAATTTATATATACATGAAAACGGGGGAAAACTAAGAATGCTTATTTTTCAAGGAAAATTGTATTAACACAATTGTTACAATTCTATTTTGCTAGTATGATTGTATATAGTTAAGCTCCTCACACCACACTTAAAGCTGTGAAACTTATAGTTTCACAGCTTTTTATTTTTCATACATATCAAAACTCTAAACTTATTAATAACAAGTAATGTCAACCCCCTTCGGGGGAATTCAAAATATGGCTAAACATCACGCAGCGCTACCTACGGATCCGGTACGCTATCGCGCTTGCGCTAACAAAATTCAAAATTATTATCCCATCGATAAATCGAGGGGCTTGAAATAAGGAAAATATATTTTTTCTTTCCACGGATAAATCCGGGGCTTGTATCCAGTCTATTTTTTGGTCATGATTTGCTGATAATAATATTTATATAGGTTACAATTAATTACTTTTTATTGTGAACAGAGAAAAGTAAAAATCTATTAACAAAAATTGTAACTGATTCGTGAAACTTAGATAAATTGCTCCTAATTATAGGAATCCTATTTGAGTTGCGAACAGATAAATTCTGTAAAATGCAACAGGCGCAACACTGAAGCCTTTTGTCATAGGTGCTGTTCAGGTTCTGTCGCATCTCTACAATATTGATTTTTATAAACGATTTAGGACGACTATATCTGAAGCTTTTTTTATTTTCTTGTGGGATCGAAGGCTTGGTTTTCCATGTAGTAATTTATGGCGCGAATTTTACTGGGTTTTGACCTATGGAAGAATTCAAGGGCCAAGAGTATAATTCTCTCGATAACAGACTTTCAGCTTCTGAACTGTACCTCACTTACTTACAATCCGCTATAGGTAATTCTGTAATGGATATACTAACTTTTATTTCTAGAAGAATGACGAGTGATTGAATTAGGTATTGGTGTAATTAAGTTCATTAGATTACGGTTTAATCTAAATATTTTTAAGTAAAGTATGATGTCCTTAGGCTGACGTTTAATATTAGATATGGATATTTGGAAAAATTTAAAGTGTCTAGGTTTTAGTAATGAGTTTATAAATATATTCACAGGTATTATGTCAGGTGATATTTTGTCATTAAATAAGAATTGGTGGTGTGTGAATTATTGATTTATTATACCTATCTGCTCTTGTAGATCTGTTTATTAACTAAGATTTACATAAACTATCTATAGAAATTTATGAAAATTTAGATACATTCTATATTTCAAAGTTAAATAAGCATTACTCTAACTATATTTGGTGTGATATTTTTAAATAAAGAGCTAACAGCAAAATTGGCGAATAAATTATAATAAATACTCTCAGCACTTTCAGACACAATGGGAGTATGGGTGTATTTTATGCCATATTTCGCTAGCTTTCTTTGATAGAAGTCTAAGAGCAAAATAATTTCTTGGGCTATATCTGCTTGAGAAATATTTCCTAATTAATCAGCTTGGGCTTTGGTATTTAAACTTACACCAAAGGAGACTGGATATGGGTCGTCTACTATACGAGGAATCCGTTTCATACAAAGGATATCTCATCATTCCTTTTGTTTTCGGTAAAGCCGATAAATACGATATTTTTTCCTACAAATTACTATCGGCTGTTGGTTATAATAGTCAATTTCATAAGGTAGAGAATCCTGCGACTATCTACGGTAGTAACATTGAGAATATAATTAAGATAGCTAAGGAGCATCTCGATCTGCATTCCGATTTAGTCGCTTATAGTGATGCTTTTAAGCTTCGCTATACATATCGGAATAATTTGATTATTGTCTTTAATCAAGGTGGTAAATATTTTTACGACCACTACCCGTCAGATTCGTTAAATAATATTGCAGCGCCAAAATTATTTAGATCTGAATATGAGTGTTTGCAGTGGATTAAAGAGGGATTGGATCGTTTAAACATCAGAAAAAAGATCCAGAGTTGTACTAATCAATAAATTTTTAGATCTCAATATTCCGATTTATTTCGCAATTCTCAGACTAATTGTATCGGTGAGATCTTTACCAAGAGTTTAAAAATAGGTTAACTAATCACAAGTAGTGATTTTGAGGCGGGTACCTTACCCGTTTTTTTTATTCTTTCTTATTAATGTGTAGAACTACGTAGCTATGTTAGGACATTGATGAGTTCTAAAACCAAATCCGATTCTTAAAACNAAAACCCCTTTATATTTTTTGGGATTTCCCCCCACACTTCCCACACCTCCCACACTTCCCTCTCTCATTCTAAAAAGGGGTAATTAACCCGGATTTAGTATAAAACCTATGTCCTCGCTTAGCCTGCGGCTTTGGAGTCCGCAAGGTGAAGTTAGTCAGAGCTGAGCCTCTAGCTGCGCTACCTATGGATCTGCTAATGACTTGCACGTAGCGCTATATCTATCCAGCCTATAAACTCTTGTAGGATTTCTATTCTATGCTCCCCCAAACACAAACTAATTTCTAAAAAATGGGCAATCAAGACGCTCTTAGTATTATTTTATTCTGGGGCAATCACCAATCGAGTTAAGTAACTCAATCTCCCAGCTACCAACACAAATCAAATTCAAAATAATAATTAAATTTAAATTTGAAATAAAAATCAACAATAGCAAAAATCAAACTAGGGAAGCCAAAAATTAGGTAACACTGATTTACCCACCTCGCGCACAGTTTGATTAATTCGTCTGGCGACTTGAATATGTCCTTCGTCTTCTTCCACTGGTAAAATGTTAGCCGGCACTCCTTCTTGTAAATACTCGATCGCTAGGTTTGCAGCTTCTAAACCGGTAACATAAGCTTTTTCCTGGGACCAAGAACCATGACGATTAATAATCCAATCACCACTCATAAATAAGTTAGAAAAACTAGTTTTAGCTGGAAGCATATGACTATAACTACCAGGAGCAAAATGAGTAACTGCTTGTGGTAAACGAATAACACTACTGTCAATAACTTTTGCTTCCCTGAAAGCAGGAACACATGTTGTTAAATAATTATGAACTATTGAAATAATTTCTTTATCTTCCAAGGCAATGAATTGATTGGCGTGGTAAAAATCTACTTCTACAACTGTCTCTGGTTCATCTTTATATTCATCATGCAAAGCATTTAAATCAAAAAATGTCCATCCGGTAGTGGAATCAAAACCAAAACAAGCATTGGAAGGACGGGGAATATTAATTTTGCGATCGAACCACAGACGAGTTGCTAAAACATCTATTCCCCCTAAATTACTTAAATTCCGAAATTCTGCTCGGCTTTGCAAAACGGGACTACCCGAGACAATTTTTTTCATCCCATTAATACCAACTGCGAAAATCGCTGCATCCGCAGTAAAAACTTCATCACCACAGACAACACCTGTGATTTGGTTGTTACTATCGCTGATTAAATCGGTAACTCGTCGATTTGTTAGGATTTTTCCTCCGGCTTGTTCAATTTTTTCTGTCCAAGGACGGAAGATTTTTTCCCCAACAGTTCCTCTACACCAAACAACATCAAAATCTGCTTGATGAGCAAGGATAAAAAAGTAAAGCATTCCCAAAGTAGCTGCTGCGGAACATTGTTCTCCTGGTGCGAATAAACCGACCAGCAACATAGGTTCAAAAGATTCTTTATATAGTCTTTGCGACACACCAAATTGTTTGAATAATTCCCTTGCTGTAACAAAGTCATAACGTCGCCATGCCGCATCTGAATTATCAAAATCAATAACAGCGTAAAGTAAAGGTAGAGCGCTAAGACGATCAACTAAGGGCAAACGTTGGAATTGGGTGTATACAAAAGTTCCAAGAGGTGTTGGTAACCGAGGTAAATCCTGAAAAATAGGTGATTCTGCTTCTAAACCGATGGGAGAATATTGTGAAGAACGAGTCCAAGTAGTGAAAGGGTTAATTCCCAATTCGTTAATTAAAGCGAAAATATTTCTGTAGGGATACCAAAAACCATGAATCCCCGCTTCTGTCGAACGTCCACCCTTAGTTTTCCAACCTGCTACTAACCCGCCAGGGTAGGAACCTGCTTCCAGAAGTGTTACTTGATAACCCTGTTTTGCTAAGTGGTAGGTTGCCCCTAATCCAGCCCAACCAGCACCAACAACAACAATTTTTTTTTGCCGTAACGCTTCTGACATTTCTGCCTCCTGATTTTGTTTGTTGTTAGTTGCAGCAAAGACTATATCATCTGTATTATTACACTCCTCATATACTTTTTATACCTTTTATTCCCTATGTTGTGACTTTTTGAGATTAAGCAGTATATCAACCAAGCATAAGAATCGCTTGGTTGAAATGCTTAAATTACCGATAATAAACTAATATTCCTCCTCAATTAAACGCTTGCCGATATACCAAGAAACAACCCTATCTTTACGCCACTGATAGCCGTACCATGCAGTATGTTTCTTACCTGATGGCTTTTTACACCAACAGTACTTATTACTACATTCAAATGCCTCAAGCTGGTACGCAAATTTACCAACCCGCTTAATCTCTAAAACCTCTCGTCTTGGCTTTGTAGGGATATCAAATTCTTCCTCCAATTCTCTTTTAGCGATTTGCGTTCCTAACCAAGATAGAAGAGCCCTTTGCTGCGGTAATGGTAATTTTGAGATGTGCTGCTTGAGCTCGAAATTTTCTGTGATAATATTCATCGACTCAAGTGTTTAAACTATATTCAATCTTTCATCGTACTATTTGAATTTTCTTCGTCATTCTGACTATAAGTTATTTAAAACACCAATATTGGTAAGTAGGTTTGCTTGATAAATAGTCATAGGACTTACCCAGTATTGGTTGAATACACTGTGTTGAGACTAACGTTAAGCAATCGTCAATTGATATTGCGATCGCCCTTAAAAGCTCCAAAAATCGTGAGTACGCTTGGAGAGTAATCCATAAGATATTTTTATATGCAAAAAGAAAAATAGACTCGGTCTGATATCGAGTAAAAAAATCATACATAGTAGACCCTAAAGAAAAATTCACAATTCAAAAGCGAAAATATACTTTCAAATAAAAATTGAAAACATACGCATAAGAAGCAAACTATGTTGTAGGTAAATACATTATTCGGCGAAATACCTACAAAGTCTATCTGCTAATTTCTTGCTTAGTTTGTACTGCTGGTAGAAAGGAAATGATTTTTCCCAAAACTAAGTATTTGATGTAGGGCGTTTCATTACACCCAATAAAGACATTCTCACCCTGGTCAAGTAGATAGAAAATTTCCATGAAAACGTAAGTAGCAAAACACTTTGCTCTTATCTAATTGCTAGCACACTTCAAATTTATAGTATGTCTGGGGTAGAAAAGATTCAGAAATAGAATTTACTACGGCTTAAGGTGTATTTGCAATAGAGCTGGATAATAGATGCATGCCTAATATAGAAAATAACTTTACGAATGCGTTTGTTGTCAATGCGACTGAAAACGATCAAAAATAACTTATTTTCACTTAGGAAGTAGCTATGGGGGAAGATGCAAACAAAAACTCAAGACTCAAAGCATAGCATGCATTAACGCTTTTTATAACAAAATATTTTACGCGGTCGATATTTTATTCATTTTACATACTACTTTCTTTATCAAATTTGACTGTTCTTAAGAAATATGTGCTGTAATATTTTTATCGCACAAGTTTTTGTTGCAAAAGTTATGTTCTAAAAATTTATGTTCTAAAAATTTATGTTCTAAAAATTTAAAACGTGCTCTAATTTCATAGAATTTATTTAAAAGTAATCTATTTAATAAATTAATCTGTCTATTTGATTAATTTATTTAAAGAAACCAAAGAGCTTAACCTAAATTTGTAGAAATAAGTAATTGGCTCAGGACATTAATGAATCCTGAGACATATAAGTAAATATTAAAATTTTGCTGTGCTTACACTCCAAAAAACCTCTCGTTTCTTGTAGCTGGACTTTAACATCCTATGGGCATGGTCTTTTTTCATTGTACACAGCACTATAATAAGAGCCTCTTATCTCTTATTATTAGGATCGAAATCGATCTAGTGATAAGTTTGTAGAGGCTCTATCTGTAGCACTAATGATTAGTATACTTTGTTACGCTTAAGCATTTTAGTGAAGAAGTAAAAGAAATAAGAGTATTTTTAGTTACATATCATTATGTAATAATAACCTTGTGTAAATCTAGCCTTCAATTGTTACACGTCCAGCAGCTTTAGCAACGCAGGTTAGAACAAAATCATTTTCACAATCAGAATCTTCTTCATAAACAACTTCTCCAGACACTTTATGTAACTTGCATTGACCGCAAGCTCCCATCTGACATCCATAGGGTAATCTAATACCTTCCCTTTGAGCCGCTTCTAAAATAGTTTCTTCTGGTTCGCAAATTACTTCCTTTTGAGATTTAGTAAAAACTACAACATCAGTATTTGAGGAAGTGGCAGCTATATGGGTATCTTGCGGAGAAAATTCCGATTGTCTATGGATTTCTGGTTTTGGTGATGGTAAAGATTTTCTTCGTTTGTTGGAGCCAAAACTTTCTTCATGGTAGGAAGACATCGGGAATCTCATTCCTTCAAGGGTTGTTTTCACACCATTTCTAAATCCATCAGAACCACAAACATACACAAGACGTTCTTTGAAATCGGGTGCGATCGCTTGTAGCATTAAATTATTTAGCCTACCGCTATAACCCGACCAAGTTGGATGATGAGTACCAGTTAAAGTAATAGCTAATTTAAAATTCGGGTACCTTGACGCCATCAACTCTAATTCTTGGCGGAAAATAATATCCCTTACTGTTTTCGCACTATGAACAAATATAACATCAGCATCTGGTTTTACATCACATAACCATCGAGACATCGACATCATTGGTGTGATACCACTACCAGCAGAGATAAACAAAAATTTTTCGTTGGGATGTTCAAAACAAGTAAACTTACCCATTGGTGGGCTGATTTTTACTAAGGAACCAACCTTGAAGTTATCGTGTAACCAGTTAGAAACCAAACCAGGGGGAATATTAGATACCTCTGAAGTTGAGGGAACCCGCTTAACAGTTATTTCCAAAGCATGGGGACGTGAAGGACTAGAAGAAATTGAGTAAGAACGTTTTACTTGCTGACCGTTAATTTCTAAATCTAGGGTGACAAACTGACCGGGTTTGTAGTCATCAAATACCGTAGATTGAGAAGAAACTAAGCGAAATGTTTTTACATCATGGGTTTCATCTATGATTTGAGAACAACGAAATATAGGTTGAACTTCACTACCAATAGTTACTTGTTTGGGACTACTGGTTTCTTGTGGTTTTAGGAACCAGTAAGGTTTCGATTCATCGTTGATTTCTTCAAATAAAAGAATAAAATCGCCAATTCGGATCGCATCACCGGCTTTTAAAGAATATTCTTGGTTGAATTCAACTTCTTGATTATTGATGCGAGAACCATCGGTACTAGCCAGATCGATAAAGCAGTGATTTCCCTGATGAGCCAGGATAATACCATGGACCCGACTGATTTCTGGACTGTTGAGAATTAAGTCACAACTGGGATGTCTTCCAATTACACATCGTTGTAAGATTTCTGTTTTTGAGGAAAATATTTTTTCTTCTAAGGCTCCGGTTAAATGATTAAAAGCTGTAATTTTCATAATTATTTGAACTCCAGTTGGATTGACAAGCGCAAGGGGGTTTTGATTGATTGGGAGCTATTCGTTATTTTTAAGACTCAAACCTGAGATTTGGGCTACTTTTGGCTGCTATTAGTTATTTTTCGGAGGGCGTCGTTTCGCTCTGATTTCTGTTTTTGCTGGGGTTGCTTGTACCTTTTTGGGCGAGTCTGAAAGTTTTTTGGGTCTTAGGACTGTTGTTACTTGCTGGGAAGGTACCGGATAAACAGTCGATGGTTCTTCTTGAGTTAGATTGGACAATACACTGTAGTGTTCATCATCATTTAACGCTAGTTGCTGACGTAACTCTCTAAGAACTTCAAAGGTGTTTTGAGGAGTTATATTTCCTTGGGTCAAAGTTTCCCGCAATATTTCTTTATAGACTTGCAAGCGGTCTCGACGTTGAAATTGAGGTAAAACAGCAGTCAGGATAAATAATTCATTGGATGTCAGGTCATCAAGAGAACGACCTTTTAAAAAGCGGGAAATATCAATTGGTAATTTTTTGAGTTGACGACGAAAACTGTAAATTAGAGTATCTCTTTGGTACTGCTCAGAACTACGTCCCCAAGTTTTAGCCAACCACAAAGTACTAACTAGGATTACAAAGCCGTTAAATACTAAGTTCACTTCGGAAGGAAAGCGTAGAAGTTCCGGACGACCACCATAGATGAAAAAAGCATTGAAAGCGATGAAGGTGCAAATAGAAAGAGATCTGTGCAATACTTGCTCGGAACTTATGTTAGGATGACGTCTTCTAAGATGAGCACGATATACTTTCTCTAATTTGCTGCACAGCAAATAAACGGCGATGACAAAGAATCCTAAAGTTAAAGGAACTGCAAGGATTTTAGGTATATTAATTGCCCGCTCGAATATATAGAAACCTGGGTCAAACAAAGTTCCTAACTGATTTTCTTCATGGGTCCAAGCACCGGAAAAATAATAATCAAAATTGCCAGCATACAATCCGTAGTAAACAAAATAACCAATAGCTAGTCCAAGATAGCCGTACTGTATAAATCTGCGCCCGGGTTTTTTTAGGTCACTCCAGTAGGAATTTTCTGCATTTATATCCATACAATTGGATTTACAAGCCACACAAGCACTTTTCTCTTTAGCTGTTTTTTTGTCTATTTCTCGACACATGGACTGGGTAATGCTTCTCGGAGGTGCAGAAGAAGCGTCGCTTCCTAATAAACCAGCAGGACCGGTAAAAACAGTTTGGACAAGTCCAAATGGACAGACGTAATGACACCAACTACGACCACCATAGAGAAAGACTATTAAGATTGCAGAGAAAATTGAAAGCAGAAACCATGAGGCTAAAGCCCATCTTGTAGAGTTAATGAATAAAATTCTAAAATTTAAACCAACAAATAAGTAAGCAAATTGTACGTACAGATGATTGCGAGTTAGCCATTTATTCTGGCTGATATCTAGTTTAGATTTCAAACCTAAAGCACGAGGGATTTGGGAGAAGAAATATAAAGGACAAATACGTCGCCAAGTTTCGTGTCCGAAAACTAGTACGATCATGACTGCACTGGGTACAACCATACCCCAAAAAATTCTCGCTCCAATTGGATAAGCATTTTGTATTAATTCTTTTCCTTGGACGAAAACCTTTATTGGTGGATCGTCACTTAACTGTAAGTCACGTAATGGAGACAACAAGTTGCTGGGTTCCGTTAAATACTGGCTTATGGGATCGTAAAATAGTGAGACAATTAACAGCGTCCATCCGATTACAAGCACCCATCTAATAGCGTGCATTGTTTTTTCAGAAGCCTTACTCAGCATTGTCTTTCAACCTCCTTTACAAAAATTTTCTTTATCAATAATGAATAATTAGTTATTAATAGACATTAAGTTCGATACATAGATTTGAGTACATAGATTTGAGTACATAGATTTGAATACATAGATTTAAATACATAGATTTGAATACATAGATTCGAACACATTAAATTAGAGTTTTTGGCTTTGTCGTTTCATCTACGTAATTCTTACTATTTCCTTCAAATTGTTTGTCTCCCATTCCTGAATAATTTAAGCAAAACCTAAGGATTTTAATTATTTTATTCTTTGTTGACAAAACCTCAGAAATATGAGCTAATACCTTAAATATAGAAAGTCAATAATACTTTTTGAGAGCGACTAATTACATACGAATACAAATAATTGAATAATTTCAAATGTTGAAATTATTTGAATCTATTTGATTATTTCCATTAACTCGAAATATAGTTTTTGTACTGATATGAAATTGGGCGTAAAACATGCTGTACTGCAACAGTATGTAAAGCTTAAGGGCTTATTTACCTGATTCTATGAGAGTAGTAAACCTTAATCTAAAAACTATAATTCGTGTAAATTTCCAGCAATTGAATATCTCTACACATAAAACTCTATACACCCAAATTAATATTGCAACTGCTGCAAACACTTCAGGAAAATTGATTACTAGAGAAAACTTGAATGAAACTTATAAGAAGATAATGAATTTGGCTTAAAATCATCACATATCCTCACGTAAGACTATTTATAGTATTTGTTCTTAGAAGTTATTTTTGATTACATATCAAAAAAGACAAAAGTCAGAGATAATTTTTTGATTTGTTTGTACTTATCTTGACTCTTGTCTTCTCCTTTTTACCTTTAACTTCTTTTCTTTGTCTTATTTATAAATACAGAAGTAGGGATGAGTAACCTATACAGATCTTGAACTTGTTTATTTCAATCAAGCTTGTGCTCTCATGTGCTATGCACTACTATTAGGCGATCTACACTATTGATGTAGGTTTTATGTCTTGATACTTATGCAAAAATTACACCTAAGCTGCCAATAAATTTCCTCACACTTCCAAATTACCTACATTTAAGATATCCACACTACCTTCAAAAACTCCAACAAAATTCGGGTTTTCCAGGGGATAACTACTAGGGAGTCCAAAATTACTAGACTCAATATTTCCAATTAAAGTAGTGCGATCAATATCCAAGGATATAATGTCTTCACTGTTGCTAAAATAACTATTGTGGAGTGTTAGATTTTCAGCATTAGCAGGATTAATTAATTCATCTACTTCTCCACCATTGATTTCTCCACCATTGATGAAAAACTGAGTTTTTTCCCAAACACTCTGAGCAATTTCTTCTCCTAACTTTCGCCCGTTCAAATCTCCTTCAGTAAAATGGATTCCCCCATAAAGTCGAGAAATCCCAGATTCATCTGCAGCTTTACTAAAAGTATCCCACTGTAAAATAACTGTTTCTGAAGGTGTAATATCTGGTTCAAAACGCGATTCGCCAGGTTTAAAACTAACAGAAGCACCAAATTCATCACTTCCGGTAAATAATTCCAGAATGGTTGCACCTGCTGCACTAAAGCTACTGTGACCGGAAGTGTACTCAGCAAATGGTGGAGAAGGATCGCTACCAGGAGTTTGATATGTCAGAAATTCAGTCGCCAAAATTGTCTGAGTTCCTTGTCCCGGTTGCCATGCATCAATTACAAAACCACCTTTTTCTTCGCTAAATTCCCCTATTAGTCCTAATTTACCAAGCTCCCGTACTGCTCTGACTGGACGAGTATAGTCATAAAACCTTTTGGCGTCCCATGTGGCAATACCTGCATCGAATACAGCATTTCCCAAACTGAAAAATAGTTGAGCGTCTTCATCTAAGTTATTATTGTCCCGAGCTGAAACAAATTGTCCAAAGGTCATGGAGGTACCGGGAGGAAATGAAGTTCCAGAACCATCTTCCCAGAACTCTGCAATTAACTTCTGCTCGTCAGTTAAATTGGCACTGATATCAACAACTTCTTCTACTTGAGCAATAAATTCGGGATTAATAATCGTTCCAATGAGACTTTTATCAATTTTTACTGTGAAACCATCTTCGAGGGTAATTGTCTTATCCTCTAAATTTACAGAGCCATCCACTAACAGAAATGGCTCTGGTGCTTCTGGTCGGAATTGCTCGCCAGATTCCAAAGCAAAAGGTTCAATATCTCCCCACTGGGGTGTAAGAAATTGTTGAATCCTTTTTTCTTCCCCTGGTTCAGCATTAATTGGTACCCTTTCTGGAGTCCAACGCTCAATATCAACTATTTCATCGGGGCTATTAACTGCTTGATAATTACTGTTGTCGGAATATGGAACTCCGAGAATTCCATTCGGATTATCTCCAAGCTGATTTGAACCATCTTGACGGCGAAAGTCTAATAATGCAGCTGCAGAAACATTACCGATACCAGCAGCAGTAGTGATATCTGTAGTATTGTTGTGTGGATCGAAACCTAGTTCGAGCATTGAATTTTCAAATATCTCTATTTGATCGGGAAAAAGGTCTCTCAAAACCCGATAAGCTCCATAACTCATCGCCTCTATTTTGTTAGCTTCAGTAATCTCTGATGAAGGGCGTTGCAAGTCATCAGAGAGTTGAGTTGATATGGCTTTAGGATCGTAAGCAGCCCAAGCATCAAAGATAGCTGTATGGATCATTGCATAAGCACGAGATGCAACGGTGGGACCCGGTGAAGCCTCAATTACAGCTTGTTGAACCACTCGATCCCAAAATACAGAAATAGTTGGCGAAGGGTCACTAACTGTTATCAATTGAGTTTTTGGATCCACTATCAAAGTTGGAGCATTGTTATAATTAATACCCGGCTTTATATCTTGTGCTTCTTTAGCTTCATCAAGAGATTCCACAGGTAAACTTTCTTGTCCTAAAGAGTGTTCGTTACTCATTGTGTTGTCCATTGTACTTATCCTTCAAGTTGGCAGAGTAAAATAAAAACCAAAGCAAGGTTCTCAAATTTTTTCCATTCACGAGTATTAGAATTTACATTTAACTAGAGATCGGTGGTAGATATTGATGACGTATAAATAACGTCATGATTTGAGTTTATTTTTTCAATACCTCAGGCTTTATTTGAAAACTAAAAGTAGGTTTTAAGTTTCAATTATTCAGTGTGTCGTTGGTTTCAGATTTTGCCTAAGTTTATTATCTCATCAGAGTTATTATCTCTCTATGTGTGTATTGTGATGCAACAGCATATGTTTATGTAAATATTTCTTTACTGAAATATAATTTTGTTTACATAATTTTCCTTTTGAAGATTTGAATACACAATATAAGGTCTTGAAGACAGGACTCAAGCTATGGTTTCAGTTTATCCAGTCGATGTCATTGTGCGATCGCATAAACTTTGTCGTGAGATAAAAGTTCAAATACCCTGTATCTATCAAGAGATCTATGATGAAGCGCGTCTGGAATTATTATGTCATGTTGAGGAAGACGACTATAACAAAAGTCAATTGCAATCTCGGATACGTTCATTAGATTTTTTTTTAAAAAAAGCTGTTTACCAAAGAATTGATAAGTTAGCGATTAATGCTCAACAGTTTGTTGACTTACCACTTCATAACCCAAATAAACTTGAAGCTCTTACCCAACTTTTTAATGCCATCATTATATGTGGAAGGTTAAAAAAGCCCCAAATGTATAAAGTTGATTTACAAACTTATGAGGATATTTCTGCTGATTCTTTAACTGAGCTATGGCGATTTATATGTTTAAAAATAGATAAGTTTGAGGCAAATAGAGTAGATGATAATAATGAGTATAGCAAATTTATGGTTTGGATTAATTCCAGTATGTCTTACATAATTAAACGCTCTTATTTTAGGAATATTGACATTCAATCTCATAAAATCAGTAAAGAATACCAAATTATTCTACTAGATGAAGATAATTATGAAAGTATATCTGCTCCATCTGAAGAAGCACCATTTGCGGAAATAATTAGAGAATTGATTGATGAAGACCCAGAAAAAATTTTTCAGAATACTTGCATGAAAAAACACCAAAAAATTAATTTTCGGACAATAGCTCTTCTTAGTTTAGAAGGACTATCTATGAGAAAAATATCAGAAAAATTAGGAGTTCCACAGCAAAGTTTATACACATTTTATAATCGTAGTATTAAAAAATTTATGCCAATCTTCGAAAAATACTTACACGACTAAAATTATGTATACAAATCAAATTATAAAAATCAAATCATACAAATTAAAAAAATTAAAATTACGAAGCTAAACTTACATAAAGAATGTAATCAAAAAGAATGTAATCAAAAAGGAATTATATTAGCGATGAGTTGCCACAACGGTATATTAAATTTAAGTTTTCCCATATCTTCCCAAGCTTATGCAATAGCTGAGGATTTTCAACGTCATCAATCCCATGCTCAGAAAATTGAACAGGTTTCCCGTAATACGGTAGCAGTATATATTGTTAACTTTTATTTAGAATCTCTGGGCATTGAAACTGATTTAACATCAAGTGATAGTTGGAATCCAGTAATGCAAACCTTAATGAATGTTGCCGATCTGAAATTAAAATATTATGGCAAATTAGAATGTATTCCTGTTTCTCCACATGCTTCATTTGTTCGTCTCCCTGCAGAAATTTGGTCTGAGAGAGTTGGGTGTGTGATTGTTGAGTTAAATCAAAGTCTGAGAGAAGCAAAACTATTAGGGTTTTTAGAAAAGGCATCTATTGAAGATATTCCTATTACCAGATTAAGAAATATTTGTGAATTACCAGAATACTTAAAGCAACTTCAATCTCCGGTTAATTTGATTCAATGGTTCGAAAATAAATTTGTCGCTGATTGGCAAAAAGTAGAAGAACTTTCCAGCCCCCCAGAATTACAACTGACGTTTAGAAATACTGCTAGAATTGCTAGTAAATCAAGTATTAAAGGTGCAAAACTCATAGACTTGGGTATAGAATTGGGCTCTCAGCCAGTAGCATTATTAGTAGCAATTACTCCAGAAGAAGAAGAGAAAGTTGGAATTCGCATTCAACTACATTCTGTTGGAGATAAATTATACTTACCACCCCATGTAAAACTTGTAATGCAATCGGAATCAGGGGATAATATTCAACAAGTAGAAGCAAGAAATCAAGATAATTATATCCAGTTAAAAAGGTTTAAATCGAAAATAGGTAAATGCTTTCACATTAAAATTATTCTCGACCGATTTAGTTGGACTGAGAAGTTTGAAATCTAAACTTTGACATCTAAACTTTTACATCTAAACTTTGGGATTTACAGTTTGAAATATAACGTTTAAAATTTAATTCTCGCTATGGTGGTAAGAATGTCTAAGCTCGTGGTTTTAAGCTTAGTACAAGGTGATTTGGAAAATGGATTTACTACAGTCAGTGCAGAATTATGGTTGGACAGCGATTCATATCCAATGAAATTTCATGCTGCTTTACCTGCTATTCCAGAAATTCCTATTTTGTATCGGCGTTGGAAGTTTCTATATGAAGCTTTAAATCAATGTTTCAATTTAAGCCGAGGGATTATAAATTCAACTGATAATAGTTTGACAGTTCGTAGTGCTCAAGATAGTAATGCTAAAAATGGTAATTCTAGAGATGGTAATTTTATAGATGATGATTTTGAACTAGAAGAAGAAGATGTAGTTCAGGTTTCTGAGGTTGAGTTTCGTCAGTTATGCGATCACTTCCAAGTATTGATCAATAATTGGTTAAATTCTGAAGAGTTTCGTCTCATAGATCGAAAACTACGCAGATATTTAGATCCAGATGACGAGATTAGATTAATTATCCAAACAAATGACGATTTATTACGCCGCCTTCCTTGGCATTTATGGAACTTTTTTGAAGATTATCCCTATACAGAAGTTGCTTTAAGTTTACTAGATTTCCAAAGGACAAGTAAAAAATCCAGTAAAAAAAAAGACAAAAAAATCAAGGTTTTAGCAATTCAAGGAAACGGGGAAGGACTTAATCTCGAACGAGATCGAACTTTCTTAGAACAACTATCAGGTAAAGCAAAAATTGAGTTTTTGGTAGAACCAGAAGCGAGACAATTAAACGAACAACTTTGGGAACGGGGCTGGGATATCCTGTTTTTTGCTGGACATAGTTCCAGTGAAGAAAAGGGAACTATTCAAATTAATCGAACCCAGACAATTGGTTTGGATAAGTTAAGAAACGCTCTGAAAACGGCGATAAAAAATGGTTTAAGGTTAGCTATTTTTAATTCCTGTGACGGTTTAGCTTTAGCGTCATATTTGGAGGATTTAAATATTCCCCAAGTGATCGTGATGCGCGAAGCAGTACCCGATTTTGTCGCACAAGAATTTTTGCGACATTTCTTAACTGAATTTTCTCGAGAAAAATCATTATATACAGCAGTACGTTTGGCTAGAGAGAGACTGGAAAGTTTAGAAGATGAGTATCCTTGCGCAACTTGGTTACCAGTTATTTGTCAAAATCCAGCTGAAATACCGATGAGTTGGTCTCAGTCCAAAACATCTACACCTTTTGGTGGGAGAGAACTAATTGCATCTATCTTATTGATTTGTTTGGTTACCCTGAGTGTCATGGGTTTGCGTCATCTTGGAATACTGCAAAAATGGGAACTGCAAGCTTACGACCAATTAATGCGATCGCGTCCCGATGAAGGACCGGATGGGCGAATTTTGGTGGTTGGAATTACAGAAGAAGATTTTCAGCTTCCAGAACAGAAACAACGCAAAGGTTCTTTATCGGATGAAGCATTAGCAAAATTATTAGATAAATTGGAACCTCATAAACCCCAAGCGATTGGATTAGATATTTTTCGTGATTTTCCCATAGATTCAAAGCAAATAGAACTAAAGGAACGTTTACTTAACAATGCTGTCAAGGAGGTTCCTTTATTCAGTACATGTCATGTAGGTGAATCAAAATCGAAGTCAAAGGGTGTTGCTCCACCACCGGAAATATTAGAACAGCATCTCGGTTTTAGTAATGTTTTGGCTGATTCTGATGGTGTTTTACGTCGCCATTTATTATCAATGCATGCACCTCATTATTCTGCTTGTCCGACAACCTGGGGACTCAGTTCTCAATTAGCATTACATTACTTAAATAATAAAGGTATTGCACTTGAGGTAAAGGAAGAAAACTGGCGATTAGGAAAAGTTGTTTTGCAATCTCTACGGGAAAATGCTGGTGGATACCAAAAAGCTGACACTTGGGGAAATCAAATTTTATTGAATTACCGTTCCTACCGTTCTCCCAATGATATTGTGGAGGTTGTCACGCTTACAGAAGTACTCAGAGACAAGCTTAAGCCAGAATTTATCAAAGATAGAATTATTTTAATTGGGGTAATAACCCCGACTTCTGGAGACGATTTTCTCACTCCCTATAGTGAAATTCTCAATTCTTCCCAAAGGTATATGCCTGGGGTAATACTTCACGCTCAAATGATTAGTCAAATCTTGAGTACGGTATTGGATGGAAGACCTTTGCTATCACCTTTACCATTGTGGGGGGAATTTATATTTGTGTCGATTTTCGCTGCGTTCGGAGGGACTATTGGGTGGCGTTTTGATTCCTTTTCACTCTTATTGCTGTTAGGAGGAGTTGGGGTTACTATTATCTATGGAGTTAGTTTTGTTTCATTTATACAAGGTATTTGGTTACCTATTGTTCCATCAGTATTGACATTTGCGATCGCGCAAATCGTTTCAGCAACCTATTCAAAATCTCATAAATTTAAGATAGGTAATTAGTAATTGGTAATTGGTAATTGGTGATAGGTAATAGGTAATTGGTGATAGGTAATAGGTAATTGGTGATAGGTAATAGGTAATTGGTGATAGGTAATAGGTAATAGGTAATTGGTAATTGGTAATTGGTAATTGGTAATTTTTTAATATAAAAAAGGATAAATACTAATTTTAGCTTTTTATAAAAAATTAGTTTAGTAAGATATTTCGTAAATATTATAAAGGCTTTAGATCGGAAGCTTTCATTTTTTATATATTTTTTTCACAAGCCGATAAATTTATTATGTTTAAAAAGCAATTACAACATCAACACTGGAAAATTTTATTCATCATTAATCTAACAGTATTGAGTTTTATCCCAACATCAGCGGTTGCAAAAGAAACATTAAATTTGAATCGAAAAATATATTCAGATAAAAAAGTATATTCAAACAAATCGTTACATTCAAAACAAAGATTAAATTTTCAAGAATCGACCGACCAATCTAAACCTAGAAAAACTAAACCTAATAAAAAACCTTTATGGGAAAGATTACCTTTTAATCAACCCACAAGAAAATTACCCAGAACTACGCCAGTTAAACCGACGAGAAAATTTATCTATTTTAGACAACCCCAACGCCAAGGGACACCCCGTGGAACTAGACCCGCAGGAAAGCGAGGTTGTTTGATTGCATCAGAAATACCCTTTTCTCCAGTAGTACCTGTGACTAAAGGGACTGAAAATACTGAACTACGTTGGGGAATAACTACGAAAACACACCCGACATTTTGGTTTTATATTCCCCATCACATTGAGTCTGTTAAAAGTGCTAAGTTTTCTTTGCGAAATAGAAACAATAAAACGATTTATGAAAGTAATATAAAATTAACTGACGCACCAGGAATTATCAGCTTTTCTCTTCCTGCGAATGCACCAAATTTAGAAATCAATCAGTGGTACCAATACTATTTATTTATTGATCGCTTATGCAAGCCTAAGATACGATTGCAAAAAGATTTTGCTCAAGGATGGGTAAAACGGGAAGCAATTACTTCTCAGCTTCAAGCTCAATTAAACGAAAATATATCGGCACAACAAAAAGCGATATTATATGCACAAAATGGAATTTGGTATGAGACAATCAATACTTTAGCAACTTTAAATAATACTAATGCGCAAAACTATATTTGGGTACAACTTCTGCAATCTGTTGGTTTAGAAAAGATATCAAAAGTACCTATTATTAGTTGTTGTTCGCCAAATCATAGCGCTACGCATAATTAAAATGAGTTTATTTCTTAACAGGTGCTTTTAATCTGTTGGTACACGGGGTTTGTTGTAGCCAATGCTGAATAACTTTATGGTGCAAAGCCGTGGCTAATAAAGCCGTTGCTAATATAGATATTTATCCTCGCTCTGCAACGAGACATGTAACATAACAAAATGGGTGGTGTAACATAATATATAGCTGAGCGACCAGTACAAGGTGTAAAGATGATACGAAAGCTATTTGTTATTGGAGTGCTTTCGGTGGCATTTTCGGGTTGTTTCCCACTCAATTCACCTTTCGAAACTCGAGAAGATTTGGAACCCAATCCACTTATCGGTACCTGGGAAGTTGATTCTAAAAATCCATTAGCTGTCTACTTTCCCTGTAAAGAGATAACATTCGAAAAATCAATCTCATTTTGCGGAAGCGGAGGTCCTGCAGAAAAAAATACCTATGAAGTTCGTAGTGGGAGTGTCGTTGTACATGGCATATATGCTGGTAGGGAATATACCGCAGTCTATAATGTTATTAATCGTAATACGATATCGCTTAATTTTTCGGGTCGTGGAGAGTTGCAATTCAATAGAATAAAATAAAAACACATACAAGAAGATAGTGACTGCGCAACTATCTGCACCACAAACAGGAGAGTTGTGTTCTGAGTTTAATGTTCTTACTTAATTACGTCACCGCAGACTGCAAACTCTCCGCTCAATTTAAACAGTTTATTTCCAACAAGTTATTTCAAACAAGTTATACGATGTCCACTTAATTACTTATGAAAAAATATGTTTGTAGTAGCGCTTTAGCGCGAATGTTTGTCTATTGCGCTAAAGCGCTACTACGAACCTTATTACAAGTGTTTTACCGGACGTGATATTATTTCAAATAAATTCTTCAAAAACGATTGCAAATAGTAGATGTTAGCCAATTATTACTAGAATTTGCATTCGATGAATCAGCAGTTAAAACTACTTCTCCTTTATCGTTGTAATACCATTGAGTTGCTTCGATGATGTTTTCTATTTTGTTTGGGGATGCTTCGCTTTTGAGATCTGCATCAGATAAATTGGGTTTTTTTTGGTTTATTGGTTTAATGCTAGCCCAACCGACTTCCACTGAGTTGCTATTCAGAACATCTTTGGGATTTACTGGTAAACCACCGCGCCCAACAATAGTAAAACTACTTCGGGCGTAATTAGGAGTACTGCAACCTTGAGCAATCCTTGTATCGACTGGTTCCGATGGTAAGTTGATTAAATCACTTTTCGGTTCTGGGTCTAGAGTATCAATTTCTATCGTGCCATCTAAAGAAGGGTTTTGCTGTGAAATGGCTGTAATGTCATTGGTTGATAGTTGACTTGGATCCAATTGATTTGGATCGTTGGTATTTAGTAATTCTGCTAACTCTTCCCGAGTACGAGGTATCATACCAAAGATACCTGCGACATTAATTCTGACTTTACCACCTTTGCCGTTGAAAGCATTCGCCGTAATATCGCTGTTTTGATTTGGAGCAGCAATAATAAAACCATCGGGGATATTAATAGTGATGTTACCACCATTTCCCCCAGTTCCTTCGGTACCTGCTGCTGTAGAAATCTGCTGACCATTGCGTAACAATAGAAAATCTCTTATATTCAATGTGATATTTCCACCGTCTCCAAATATAGTTTGAGATCTAATACCACCATTTCGCAAAAAAATAGAATCAGCATTAATATTTATACTTCCTCCATTTACTGGAATGTTAGGATTATCTGCATTAGTAGTAATACCACTATTTTCTAATACCAATGAATGAGTCCGTAGAGTTATATTCCCTGCATTGACTTTAGCTTCTGTTCCACTTGTAATTCCACTATTGAGTAAAAAAGTAGAGTCAGTATCAATATTAATCGATCCAGCATTTCCTTTATTATTATTACCATCAACACCAGAACCAATTCCACTATTTTCTACTAATAATGACTTAGTCTTGACGCTGATATTACCAGCATTACCGCTTCCAAATGTTTTACTATTCCAACCACTTCTATTTTTAATAGTAATATTTTCGGTTGCATTGACATTAATATTTCCAGCATTCCCAGTATTTCTAGTTAATGTTTCAAGGGCTCCTCCATTAAAAAATGAAACTGTATTTACATCGATATTAATTCCTCCAGCATCACCATTACCAAATGTTCTACTACCAATGGAACCACTTTCAATTTCAACGGTATCTGCTTTAATATTTACCGTTCCTCCATTACCACTCGAAGAAGTATCACTAGTTATAACTGCATTCTTAACTGAAAGTATATCAACATCAATATTTATGTTTCCCGATTCACCATTGTTAGTGGTACCACTTAAAATTCTTCCACCTTTTAATTCTAAAGAGTCAGCATTCATAAATATTGAAGACCCTTGACTTTGATTGGAATTGCTGTTGTTATTAGTTATAATATTAATTCTGCGCAGTGATGTATTAGAAGCACTGATAGAAAAAGGTTTGGCTATTCTAGCTATGGTGTTATCGACGTTTATCCCTATTTCTTCTGCATGAAAATAATTTGCAGCATTAACACTAAAGCTTCCACTGATTTTATTGATATCCACATTTTTAAGACTGATGTTTCCTCCTCTATAAGTCTTATTTTTATTTCTTAAGTTTTCAGTTTTTAAGTTTTCACTTCTGAGAAATATGCTCAGAGGAGAATTATTAGATGATAGATTAAGTCCTTCAATTTCGATACTATTATTTGCTTGTAAGGTAAAATCAACCGTTTTAGTAATATTGATTGCAAAATCACCACTTACTTTTATATTTCCTTTTTGAATATTTCCTTCTTGAGTTGCAATTCCATTTGCGATCGCAGTAAAACTAGTTCCGGTGTTGATTTGGTTTTCAATATCCTGAATGCTTACTGCAACTGTGTCAGTCTCAGGGATAAAAATATTTGGATCGTTGCTGCTTAAAGGAAAACCTGTTTCTTCGTCTACACCAGAAATATCAACATTTGGGGTTTCTAACAACCAAGTACCAGCTAAACCATTGTTAGCACTAGCATCTGCTTCAATACCTTTGGTGTCGAGAAAATTTTGGCTTGATGTCTGAATTAAACCACCATTACCAGAGTTCGATCCTGCTTTAGCGCTCAAGCTTCCGTAAACACGGTTGGAATTTCTCGAGAAAATCGATATCTGTCCCCCGTCACCTCTAGTTAAAGCATCTGCTGTAATTCTTGCTTCTGGGGCTACATAGGTTGCATTTGCTTTCATACCCTTGGGATATTTCCCATCATTTCCAATTCTGACCTCACCACCACCTACATCACCAGAAACATCGATGGAGGAGTTTGCAAATAAACCAATTCTTTCTCCCAAAACAAGTACCCTACCACCTTGTTTTCCTATTTGGGTATTGGAAGCATCGATTCTTCCTTGGTTGATAATATTTCCAATTTCTAGATCGCGACCTAGAAATTGGTACTCCACATTTTGCAGTTCTCCAAAATCTCCCAAACTTGCAAAACCTTCCCCCGGAACAGCAGCAAGAGAGATTTGTCCGCCATTAGTTGTTAAATTTCCAGTATTAGTAAAATTAGTACCAACCAAAGTTAGGTTTTGTCCCGGTTTAACTTCCAGGTTTCCCTGATTGGCGATCGCTCCCCTACGACGACCCCGACCAAACTGTAAACCGGTGGGAGTAGTCATTGTCAGAAGTGGAGGTGAAGAGTTACTAGTATCCCTCGCACTAAAAAAGCGATCGTCAGCAAATTCCAAACTGTCAGCTGTACTTCCAATAAAGGAACCACCAATATCTAGTCTGACATTATTCCCAAATACAATTCCATTGGGATTAATCAAAAATAAGTTTGCTGTACCATTTGCACGAATTAAACCATCAATATTGGATACAGAATCTCCAGTAACTCGGTTAATAATATTTTGAATATTTCCAGCATTGTTAAAATAAGCCGAACTTCCATTAGGAATAGAAAATTCTTGGAAGCTATGGAATAAATTACCTCCAGCTTGCGTTCCACCTTCGATTTTTGTGGTGTTTCCTTGCTGTGTAACGCGGGAATTATTGGGTAGAGTTCCGTCGGGGATAATTTGAGCAGATACCCGATTGGGAACAAATGTGAAACTACTGGTAATTATGAATAAACTTCCCAACAGCATCTGATAGCTAGAATGTTGAAAGAATCTAAATTTGGTAGATATCTTAGATTTATTAGATCTATAAAAATTTGCACCCATAAATTCTTTTTAACTTAATGCTTCTAAATTAAAATGTTGCGATCGCTCCCAAAGCTCCCCAAGCTATCCATTAAGCGATCGCGATAAGTTAATTTAGCGATCGCGATAAGTTAATTTATTTATACGCTCACATTTTGCACTATAAAAAAACTATTGGATAAAGTCATACAAAACTTGCTGAAAGTCTCAATATAATAGTTAAATTTAGTTTAAACTAACAACTTACATCATTTTCATAGACGCCTTGGAATAAATTCCCAGGCTCATAGAAAAAGTCTGATAAATCAGACTGGGTAAGCTTTGTAGTGGGTTTTAACCTACTATGGCTAACACCAGTACAACTCAAAACTTATCTTGCAAACCATCGCCGAATCAACTCCACTTGGAAGCGATAACCATCTCCTTCTTCTTCATTCTCTATTTTTTCAATCAGTTCCCGTTGCAATAACTTTTGAAAATCACTTTCTAACACGCCAGGAATTTCTTGTAATATAGTATTTTTATTAACAATTACCCCTTCCCCTCTTGCAGCCATAAACCTGAGAATATCAAGCCCCATCGCATTTACTTGATTATTTTGAATATCAGCAAAGAAAAAACTACCAGTACCCAAGGCTTCCGTAACTGCTGCTTCCACATCTGCTAAAGTTGCTAATCGTCGCACTGAGGGGTCTTGTTCGTTTTTATAGGCGACGATTTCACTACAAAGTAATTGTACTAAGAAGGGGTGACAGCGAGTAAGTTCTAACACGCGCTCTACAGTATCCGGTTCGTAGCGCAGCATAAAATCTTTTACGGGACGCTCAATTAATCGACGGGCTGATTCTTCTTCCAAGTAACTGATATGCACCACTTGCACGTTAATTAAGTAACTAGCCCAACGCTGATATTCTTCAATGGTATGGGAGCCAGCCAGCATGACTTTGAAGCGGGGACGATGTTGGATCAGGTGACGTAACATTCCCAATACGTCTTGTTCGTCAAATCGTCCTTTAGTAATTGCGCTGTCAAGTACCTCGAATTCATCTAGCATCAACAAAGCGGTATTTTGTTCTAGTACCTCTTCTACGCGATCGAGCCATTCGTCAAAGCAGGTGAAGGGGTCATCTTTTAAGGTTTCGCGGGTGAGTGGTGGTAAATTAACAGCTTCTTTTTTTGCTGAGGTAATCATCCCCCTGGCGAGATTGTAGAGAAAACCTGTGTAGTTATTTGCTGATGAAGGTGCACCTTGCAAGTCCACAAACATAGGGATGATGGAGTTGGGTAGGAGTTTTCCCAAGTTGTAGAGGAGGGAAGTTTTACCCATGCGGCGTTGTCCGTAGAGTAGCAGGGGTGGGCGACGGCGATCTAGGATTAGTTGTTCGATGCGACTTCCGATGTCATCGCGTCCGCTGAAGATTTCTTGCTTTTGGGTGAGGGGAACGGCGAGAATGTAAGGAGAGTCAATTTCCTGGCGCAGTTCAACTTGTTTTGCTAGCTCTTCTACATAGTTGGTGATTATTTCATGCCATTTTTGAGCGATCGGGTAAAAACGGGGAGCATATTCGTTACTGCTGCGAGTAAGATCCTGTAAATTTGCATTTAATCGATCTGCAGTAGTTGTAAGGGCTAAACGCTGGTTATAGTTACTACGCTGACTGAGAGCAGAATCTACATATTCACTGATGCGAGTGAATATGCGTAGTATGGGGCTGGCTTTACCTTCTAGCTCTCCAATTACCAATTTGTGGTAAACTTTACGGATAAATTCAACCGATTCAGAGCTTTCCAACATTCGTGCATCCAGTTCAATTTGTGCAGCTTGAACAGCCCAGCGCTGACGGCTATTACTTAATAAATAATCAATAGCTACTTGTCCTTCATCTGGTTTTTGCTCCATGACTTGCACTAAATGCTTATCCAAGCCAATCAATGGTATTAATTGATATTCGTCCCAAAATGAAGCATGTAAGTGTAAAAAACTTAAATGGTGATCTGTGAATCGTTGGTCAAGGCGATAGAGTATGTTATGGAATAAAACCAGAAAGGGGTAAGTTAGCACAGGTCGCCATAAATTTATAGTTGCACCCACGCCGAACGCCACGCCGACCGCCACGCCGACCACCACGCCTTCCGCCACGCTGAACACCACGCCTTCCGCCGTGCTTACCGCGATGCTTCCCGCCACCATTCCCGCCGTGTTTACCGCGATGCTTCCCGCCACCATTCCCGCCATGCTTCCCGCCACGCTGACTG
>NZ_LMTZ01000120.1 GCF_001456025.1 Mastigocoleus testarum BC008 | reverse complement strand
TGGGCTGTTGATACTGGGAATCCAAATCAGGTTACATTTAGCGTTTCCGATAACAAACCCAGTGACTTCAATAATGTTCCCGGACTACCAAAACAAGTAACCATAATTCCCGGTGAAACAGGTGACATTGAACTACCCACAGACTTCGATTCTCAAAAGTTTGAATCAATAGTTGCTATTGATGGTGCAAATGGTACCGGTGGTTCTGCTACTGGTGGTCCCGACTTTCCTGCTGGTAGCGCAGTATTGCGCGATGCTAACAAGGGTCGCGATAATAATTGGGATTTTTCCGAGATCGATCTCAAAAATATTGCATACATTAACGGTCGTGGTGGAAACGATAGAATCATCGGCTCTGAAGGTGGAGACAATATTTTTGGTGGTGCTGATGGAGACAATCTAAGAGGTAATAAAGGAGACGATTCCATCGAAGGTGGTACTGGTGATGATGTAATTCGCGGTCAAGCTGGTAATGACTTACTTTTAGGAGAAACTAGCGCTAATCCCACCGAAAACGATGACGATATTCTCATTGGTGGTGCTGGTAATGATATTCTCGACGGTCAAAATGGTGACGATGTCTTAATTGGTGGTGCTGGTCAAGATAAATTTGTGCTTTCTGGCGACTTCGATCGCGATACTATTGTTGACTTTGTCCTGAATCAAGATCGAATTACTAACACTAGTGATCGCACCATTAAAGATGTGGTTTTGGGAAGTGATAGCGATAGTTTCAAGGTGAGTTTCAATGGTTCTATTGATATTGTGACCGTTAACGTCAACGGTAATAACCAAGGAGAATTGCAAAACTATTTGCTTAGTCTTGGTAGTAATGAAGCTTTACCTTATTAAGTTTATTTACAGGCTAATTCTTGTTAATCAACTGAATCGCTGGAAATTTCATAAATTTTAAGCAGCAAACAGTATTAATGAATAGTAATCAATCAAAGATTGTATTTTCACAATACTTCAAGTGAGGAGTTAACGTTATGAATCCATTCTTAGTCAAAGACATCATTCCTGGTGACGAACCTTCCATAGCAACTTTATTGGGTAAGGTTGACGGTAATTTAATTTTTAGTACCTTTAACCCCAGGGGTTTAAATACGACCCTATGGAGAACTGATGGTACAGAAACCGGTACAGTTACAATCCGGGATTTTGGCAATATGAGTTTTCCTCCTGGTAATGTAACCAGTACCGATGGTAGGATATTCTTCGAATTAACTTCGGGCAATGTAAGTGTCAGTTTATTGACAACTGATGGAACTTCAGAAGGAACCTTTGGTATTAATAGCTATGATCCAAGGTTCGGACCACCAACAGCATTTAACCTAACGGAAGTCAATGGTAGCCTATTTGCAACATCTTTCCAAGGTAGTTTTAGCTCTTCGGATCCAGCATTGATTAAATTCGATCCTACTACTTTTGAGAGAACTACAGTTAAGGATGATTTTGGTCTAATTGGATTTGGCGCACCAGTAAATTTAACCGGTGTCGGTAATACCCTTTATTTTGTTGCTGGGGGAGATGGAACTGAAGAGGAACAACTCAACCGCGAACTTTGGAAGAGCGATGGTACCAATGCAGGTACTGTTTTAGTTAAAGATATTAACCCTGGTAACGATGCTTCCGACCCCGAAAATCTTACCGATGTCAACGGTACGCTCTACTTTACAGCCGATGATGGTACCAACGGTCGAGAATTATGGAAGAGCGATGGTACTAATGCAGGTACTGTTTTAGTTAAAGATATTGTTTCCGGTAGTGGAAGTTCTAACGCCAATAACTTGACACAAGTTAATGGTCAATTATTTTTTACTGCTGACAATGGCAATAATGGTACTGAATTATGGAAGAGTAACGGAACCGAAGACGGTACGGTCCTAGTTAAAGATATTATTGCTGGAAATGGTTCTTCTAATCCAGACAAACTTACTGACGTTAACGGTACTCTGTTTTTTGCTGCAAACAACGGTAGTGATGGAATAGAACTTTGGAAAAGTAACGGTACAGAGTCAGGTACGGTTTTAGTTAAAGATATTCGTTCTGGTGGTGAAGGTTCTTCTCTAGATAACTTTACTAATGTTGATGGTACCCTTTATTTCACAGCCAACGATGGTATCAATGGTACTGAATTATGGAAGAGTGACGGTACAGCCGAAGGTACGGTTCTAGTAGAAGATATTCGCCCTGGTAGTGAAGGTTCTAACCCGGGTCAATTAACCAATGTTGATGGTAGGTTGTACTTTAGCGCCGATGATGGTGTTAATGGTCAAGAAGTATGGGCTGTTGATACTGGGAATCCAAATCAGGTTACATTTAGCGTTTCCGATAACAAACCCAGTGACTTCAATAATGTTCCCGGACTACCAAAACAAGTAACCATAATTCCCGGTGAAACAGGTGACATTGAATTACCCACAGACTTCGATTCTCAAAAGTTCGAATCAATAGTTGCTATTGATGGTGCAAATGGTACCGGTGGTTCCGCTACTGGTGGTCCAGACTTCCCTGCTGGTAGTGCAGTATTACGCGATGCTAACAAGGGTCGCGATAATAATTGGGATTTTTCCGAGATCGATCTCAAAAACATTGCATACATCAACGGTCGTGGTGGAAACGATAGAATCATCGGTTCTGAAGCTGGAGATAATATTCTTGGTGGTGCAGGTTGGGACAATATAAGAGGTAACAAAGGCGACGACACTATTGAAGGTGGTACCGGTGATGATGTAATTCGCGGTCAAGCTGGTAATGACTTACTTCTTGGCGAAATTGAGGGTATTCCCACTGAAAATGATGACGATATTCTCGATGGGGGTGCTGGTGACGATGTACTCGATGGTCAAAACGGTGATGACATTTTAATTGGTGGTGCTGGTAAAGATAAATTTATACTTTCGGGTGACTTTGATCGCGATACTATCGTTGACTTTGTATTAGATCAGGATGAAATTATCAATACTAGCGATCGCAGCGTGAAAGATGTGGTTTTGGGAAGTGATAGCGATAGTTTCAACGTGAGTTTCAATGGTTCCATTGATATTGTGACCGTTAACGTCAACGGTAATAACCAAGGAGAACTGCAAAGTTACCTGCTTAATCTTGGTAGTAACGAAGCTTTAGGTTGATTAACATCGTTGCAAAACTCAATCACCTTGGGGATGTTCCTCCCATAAACTTGTGATTTCTCGCAAACTCTGATAGTTACCATCACCCAAAATTAAATGATCTAATAAGGGGATCCCTAGCAATAGGGCTCCCCTCAATAATTGACGAGTTAATTCTATATCTTCTGGGCTAGGCTCTAAATTCCCAGAAGGATGATTATGGGCAACAATCAGTTTTGTTGCTCCTTGACGAATAACCTCTCGGAATATTTCTCTGGGAGGGGCTAAAGTTTCTGTCGCCGTACCAATAGTGATAACCTGTGTCCCCAACAGACGATTTTTAGTATCTAATAGTAAAACGGCAAAGCGTTCTTGTCCTTGCCACATCAAATCTTGGCTTAAGGTCGCAGCTGCAACTGCAGGGCTATCAATTCGAGTTTGTTCTCCAGGACGGGAATGAAATGCTCTTTTCCCTAACTCGATCGCCGCTAAAATAGCGGTTGCTTTTGCAGGACCAATGCCATTAATCTGCATCAATTCTGCAGCGCTGACTTCTCTGAGTACTGTGAGGGGGTCTCTTTGATGTTGACCTAATTCTTGTAGAATATATTGTCCTAAACCCACCGCAGAAAGTTTACCTGCTCCTTGACCTGTTCCTAACAGAATTGCAATCAATTCAGCAGTTGCTAAAACTTTTGCGCCATGAGCTAATAAACGTTCGCGCGGACGTTCATTTTCTACCATGTCCGCAATTCTGAGGCAATAAGTCATAAATGAGAACGAAAAATTTGATGATAGATATACTTGTTCCTATTTTTCCCCCTTAAAGTCTCAAAAGTTATGATTTTTTACGAAGATATTTGATTTGAGCCATTTTTAGTGTGAAAACAGCCTATTAGCTATATTTGAATAGAATATTGAGACTATCCACTGAAGATCAGGACTTACATCAAGAAATTTAAGATTAGTACAAAAAATCAAGTTGAGAATAGATGATTCTAAATAGAATTTACGCAAATATAAATTGCCATTGCGACCAGAAAAAAGTATGGGTTTAGCGCCTAGCGTTAGAAGCATCTACGATGTTAGCGACAGCGTGACGTTAGTCATCACATGGCTTTTAGCTTACCTATAGGTATTGCGTCTCCCAAAAGGAGATAGTAATCCCATCATCTGGAGAGATCCCATCGCTTCTCAAGGAGAACATTTTCAGCAAATGTTAGTAATAGCGTAATTAAGTAGCTTTTACATAAGTCCTATTGAATATCACTTTAAAAAGATTATTTCGAAAATAAATATTATTCTAAGTATTAACTACGAGGTCATATCGTAAATTTTGATCTAACCTAGCTATTGAAATCTTAGTTTTTATTAAATCGGTTTCCAAAAATATCTATATTATCGTCAAAATTTTTATTACTTAATATTCGCTCGGAGTCATAATGTCAATTGTATGATTAACAGTAATTTTGTAAAGCTCGCTTTTATTATCAAATATTGATAGTTAGATAATTCAAATCCTAATTCTTTTATAATCACCATATAAATAACTTAGTCTTGTTTGTTATCAGATATACTCGAAGTTAATTTTTTAAATTATTTCCCAGTATTCACTATGGACAGTTTTTTATGCTTGAATATATAAACATGCGAACGTTAAATAATTTATAAAAAGCAATATTGTAGAGACGCAAGATTTCGCATCTTTCTGGGACTCGTCTATTCACAAATAAAATATGGTTGCTATATGATTTAATGAGTGGTTAATATAAAAAATGAAATATCTCTTGAAAAAACAGAAAACTTTCTTTTTTTATATCTTTCATGAAATATTTACTATTTTCTTGAATCGAAATTACAGTAAAAACAAATCATATTTGGTTTAACAAATAAATATAAGTATGTTAGTAATAAAACTCAGAAATTGTTTGTAGTAGGGCTTTAGCGCTAAAGCCCTACTACGAGCTAAATACAGATATTTTATATTTATTTACATWGTTTACTTTTTTCTCGCTTACTTACTTAGTTTAGAGAAAATCTAAATAATAATAAGGCCTTGTTAAATGATTATTATATAATCCAAATATACATGAATAGAGAAATAGATTATTAAAATATCTTCCCTAGGGAGGAGATACATGTTTTTTTGTCTTAATCATTATAGGTACATAAAAAATTATAGAGCAATATATATTAGCGATATATATCATCATTATCTACTAAAACTGTATATATCAATAACCAAGTATAAAAAGTTGTTTCTATATAGAAGTACACAACTAAAATCAATCGTGTGACCTTTTGATATGTTATGTTAATATTAAATTATGTACCGACGAAAAATATAATTACAGTCTCATATTCTACTCCTTTAATAGAAGTTGTAGAGATTATAGATCGGTATGCAGTTAAAAACACAAATATAGATATAAATAATCGATTTGTTGATTGTATATGTGTAGTAGAAGAATCAAAATTACTAGGACTTTTTAGCTCTCAGGATATCATCGGAATAATAGCTTCCAATAGGGATTGGGAAAAAATAAATGCTGGTGAAATTATGAACTATCCTGTTACTAATTTAACAGATAATTTCGATTCGAAATCAGCTTTTTCAATTATGAAAAAATATGGTAATAATTATTTACCGGTAATTGATGATTCTACAAATTTTTTAGGGATAGTTACTTCGGAAAGTATTGCTCAACAATTCGAGAAACAACTATTAGCAATAGAAGAAGATTTACAACTTCAAAATAAAAAGAAAAGTCAAAACAATTATATTTTAAGACTAGTAACAGCCGAAAAATTTTTAAATAAAGAAATAAGACAACAAGAAATTAAAATTTTAGAAAGAACACAAGAATTAGAGAAAACTAATAAACTCTTGCAAAGAGCAATGTGTGATCGCATTGCAACAGAAGCACAGTTGCTACAAACCACTTCAGAATTACAAGAGTTATTTCAGGCTTTTCCAGATGTATATTTACGCCTCAAAACCGATGGAACTATTCTCAGTTGTCATGCAAGAGAATCGTGTCACTTATATTTACCTCCAGAACATCTTGTTAGTCAGAAAATACAAGAAGTTTTTCCCAAACATATAGCTTGTAAGTTTAAAGAAGCTATTTATCATATTCGTAAAAGTCAATCCTCTTTTATTGTTGAGTATTATCTAGACATAGCTGGGGATTATAAAAGTTTTGAAGCTAGACTAGTACCTTCAATTCAGCACCATATTATAGTTATAATCCGCGATATTAGCGAACGTAAGAAAGCAGAAAAGGCTTTACAAAATGCAAAAGATGAGTTGGAAATTAGGGTAGAAGAAAGAACTAAAGAGTTAAAGAAAGCTAATGAGCTTTTATTTAGAGAAATAATTGAACGAGAACGCATTGAAGAAGAATTAATATATAGAGTTGAATTTGAGAAATTAATCACCGCTATATCTACTAACTTCATTAATTTAGCACCCAATGAAATCGATGCTGGGATTAAAGAGAGTCTACAAACTATCTGTAAATTTATCAATATTGATTGCAGTTGTGTATGTTTATTCAGTGAGAATAAAAGTAAAATAGATATTGCTTATGAATGGTATTCTGAAAAAACAAAAAAAATAATCATTCATCAAGCAGATATTAATTCGCTTTTTTCTTCTTATGTAGTTGATAACCTATCTAGGTTTGAAATAGTCCATATTCATGATATAAAAAACTTAATTAAATTTAGAGATTTAAATAAAGAATACTTAAATCTAGAAAATATCCAATCATTGATAATTCTTCCAATTATTTGCGGTGGTAATTTAATTGGAGCTCTGGTACTTGCATCCATTGGTTATATGCAAAATTGGACAGAAGAAAGTCTAATTTTATTAAAAATGCTTGGAGAAATGTTAGGTAATATTCTTAACCGCAAGCATGTTGAGCAAGCACTAATCGTAAGCGAAGAAAGGTATGCGCGTGCTATCAACGCAGGAAAAGTTGGAATTTGGGAATTGAATCTTGAAAATAATCAGATTTATATCGATCCTAATCTTAAAAAAATTCTGGGATATAACGAATACGAAGTATCCAATTGTTTTAGTGATTGGTTGAACTTAATTCATCCTGAAGACCTACAATTAGTAAATTTGGAATTAAATTCTTATCTGCAAGGAACAAAATCGAAGTATGAAGTTCAACATCGTATGCGACATAAAAATGGTAGTTACCTATGGTTTCTAGCCCGTGGTAATCTTATTCAAGATCACGGATATAAACCTTGCTATATTGCTGGTTCTAATACAGATATTAGTACAAACAAGCAAATTGAAGATAAGCTGAAAATTTCTTTGAAAGAAAAAGATATCTTATTAAAAGAAATTCACCACCGAGTAAAAAATAATCTACAAATTATTTCTAGCTTACTACGCTTACAAGCACGAAAAATTCAAGATACAGAAGTTTCAAATATATTTAGAGATAGCCAAAATCGGGTTCATGCGATGGCAATGATTCATGAGAAATTATACCAATCTACTGAATTTGCCAAAATAAAAATCTGCGACTATATTAATAATTTGGCTAGCAATCTAATTCTTTCTTTCCGAGCCAACGAGCTAATTAAAATAAAATTAGAGATAGAGGAAATTTACTTAAAGATAGATACATCAATTATATGTAGTTTAATTATCAATGAATTAGTTTCCAATTCAATTAAGTATGCATTTCCAAAATATAATAATAAAAATATAATAATAATTATTTTTTCAGCTTTAGGGAACGATAAATATTTATTAAAAATTAGTGATAATGGTATTGGGATAAATCAAGACTATTTGCATCAGAAGCAAACAATTGGATTGCAATTAGTATGGAATTTAGTTGAACAAATAGAAGGCTCAATTAGTTGTGAGGTTAAATCTGGAACTTCATTTGAAATTGTATTCTTTGAGCAGTCATAGGAATAAGAAAAATGAAAGAAAGTATTTTGATTGTTGAAGATGAAAGAATTATAGCCTGCGATATCAAAGACTGTCTCGAGAAATTTGGTTATGATGTACCAGCAATTACTGCTTATGGAGAAAAAGCGATCCAAACAGCAGAAGAATTAAATCCAGATTTAATTTTGATGGATATCATGTTGAAGGGTAAGAAAAATGGTATAGAAGCTGCTGAAGAAATTATCACACGCTTGAATATTCCGATTATTTTTTTGACCGCATATTCTGATGAATATACCCTCAATAAAGCCAAAACTACTCAGCCTTTCGGTTATATATTAAAGCCTTTTGAAGAAACACAGTTAGTTACAACTATTGAGATAGCTCTTAATAAGCATAGAACTGAAGAGATAATGCGGGAAGCTTTATTAAAAGAGAAAGAAATGCGACAGGTAAAATCTCGTTTCGTATCGATGGTTAGTCATGAGTTTCGTAATCCTTTAAGTACTATTTTTACTTCTACTGAAATTTTAATCCATCATAATCATAAGTTGAATGAGAATAAGAGAAATGAATATTTTATTCACATTCAAAACGCTGTGAAACACCTTTCACAAATATTAAATGATGTTTTAAATATTGAGACAGCAGAAGCACCAAAAGTACGTTTTAATCCACAACCATTGGACTTACATAATTTTTGTGAAGAACTAATTGCAGAATTAAAAATAGGGACTAGCAATATACATGAAATTATATTTTCAGTACAGGAAGAATGTGAGTATTCAACAGCATTCACCTTTGGTTCAGATTCTTCACCCCCAGCGACAACAACTAATTTACCTTATTTAGATCGAAAACTATTACGTCATATCTTGACCAATTTACTGACAAACGCTATTAAATATTCACCTCAAGGTGGAACTATACGTTTTGACTTATTCTATCTGGAGAAAGAAGTAATATTCCGAATTCAGGATGAAGGGATTGGAATTCCCGAAGCGGATCAAGAAAATTTATTCACTTCTTTTCATCGCGCTCGTAATGTGGGAAATATCCCAGGAACGGGTTTGGGTTTATCAATAGTCAAACAATACGTAGATATCCACGGCGGGGAAATTAATATTGTCAGTAAAGAAGGTGTGGGAAGTACATTTATTGTCAGTATTCCATCTTATAAGATAAGTTAATTAGCTTTGGAAAAATATAAATCTAGAAATTGATAGTTTCAAGTAATTCATCATACTGCTTTAATGTATTCTTGAATCCTGACTCTGTTAGTAAATGTTGTTTAAAAAAAGACAGTGTCAGCTCGTTTATAGTTTGAATACCAATAAATAATCCATAAATATCCTCAAGCTTATTGCATTGATAAAACCGATATTAGTACATTGTCCGAAATAACATTTCTATCTTCGGTAATATTCCCGAAGACATATTTACCCCGCTTGCTTCTGCTGAATTAGTGGCAATATGAACTGCATAAGGAGAGCAAGAAATTTCGGGGGAGATGAGGTAAATAGTACTCTCCTATTGCGTATTGCAACACAATATAAAAAATTCAAAAATTAGGTGCATTACACTTTTTGGTAACACACCTCACTTCGATTGAGTTTTATTTGCAGTAATTATTTTCAATTCGTATTAATCTGCTATTTACCCGAGATGATGGAGCAGAAAAATCTTAAGCGTTCGCAGTCTGGCGTTTTTTCGGAGCTTGGTAGTAATCACCATTATTACTATCATCACCGTCACCACCAATTGGTTCGAGTTCTTTACCTGTAATCAATCTTGCACCGCGATTGCGAGTAAAGTAATTCCAAACCCACTGAATCATCACTACTAACTTGTTATCAAACTCGATTAAAAAGTGAATGTGAATTAACAACCAGAACAACCAAGCGAAGAAACCTTTAAGTTTAATGAATAGTAAATCAACAACAGCAGCATTTTGACCAATGACTGCCAGGCTTCCTCGATCTACATAGTAAAATGATAGCAACGTTTGATTTTTCAATCGCCGCTTAATTAAAGAAGCAACATATTTTCCTTGCTGCATCGCAACTGGAGCTACACCAGGTAGGGGACGATCGCTTTGATGTGCAAAATGTCCCAAATCACCAATCGCAAAAATATTTGGATATCCTTTAATACTTAAATTTGGTTCGACAATTACCCTACCAGCGCGATCGCATTCCACACCTGTTTTGTCTGCTAAAACCTTTCCCATGGCAGAAGCTTTAACTCCTGCAGCCCACAATACAGTTTTAGCAGTTATTTGTTCAAATTGATCGTCTTTATTAGCATTACCTTGTTTAAGGGTGATAATATCATCTTCAATATTAGTAACTAATGTTTTAGTTTGTACCGTTACACCTAAGCCTTTCAAAGATGTTTCTGCTTCTGCAGATAATTCCGGTGCAAATGGCGGTAGTATTCTATCCAGACCTTCTAATAACAGAACTTGTGCTTCTGAAGTATCGAAATTGCGGAAATCATTTTTCATCGTGTGGTAAGCCAATTCCGCGATCGCACCCGCAAGTTCTACACCCGTGGGACCACCACCGACAATCACGAAAGTTAACCACGCACGACGTTTTTCCGGATCGGTTTCTTTTTCCGCAGCTTCAAAAGCAGTAAAAATTCGGCGACGCATTTCGATTGCATCTTCTACTGTTTTTAAACCCGGTGCGGAATTTTCCCAATGGTCCTTACCAAAATAAGAATGCTTTGCACCTGTTGCGACTATCAATGTATCGTAGGGTATCTTTTCATCACCCATTAACACCTGTTGTTCTTCGGGATCTATATCTGTTACTTCTCCCAATAAAACTTTCGTGTTTTTGCTTTTATTTAATACGGAACGCAGAGGTGAAGATATATCAGCAGGGGAAAGAGTACCTGTTGCAACTTGATATAAGAGTGGTTGAAATAAGTGGAAATTGCGCTTATCTATTAAGGTGACATCCACACCATTCTCCCTTCCCAAATTTTTAGCTGCATACAACCCCCCAAAACCACCACCTACAACAACAACTTTATGACGCTCTTGTTTCAAGCTCTCTTCTAACATCAGGTTTAATCCTTGATTTGTTATGATTTATCGTTACTATTCTTAACAAATATATATTGGTCTTGTCATGATAAATTCTGTGGATATATCAAATATAAATATGTATAAGAGTAGTTTAAATTACTAAGTAATTAGTAATTCGACCCTTAAATACCCAACATGGAAAATAATCGATAAATCTTACAGGTACTACAGATTAATATCTTACAGCCAAAATAATTACATCACATACCTTGTAAAGTAGTGAGGTAAATATGACACATAATAAGTAATATAAAAATAATGTAAATGAATATTAATTATTCATAAATGAATTGGAATAATATCCCAGGGACTTTCCAACATCGTTAATTATTTTATATTTATATTTATATTTTTTTATTTTTGTTTTGTATTGATAATACTAAGTATTTTTAACTAAATACTCCGGAGAAATTATAACGTAATAAAATGCTTGTAATTGTTGCCTGAGTAAGTCTTTAAAGTTTATGGCTGTAGGACGTACGAGAAGAAGAGCAACCGGATTCGCTCGAGATTTCCAAGAATTTGCTCTCAAAGGTAATGTAATGGATTTGGCGGTTGGTGTGATTATTGGTGCAGCCTTCGGGAAAATAGTCACCTCTTTCACAGAAGATATAATTATGCCGATGCTCAATCCTATTTTGGGTGCTACGGGTACAGATTGGCGAGAATTGACAATTCCTCCTGGCTTAAAAATCGGTCAATTTTTAGGTACTGTTCTCGACTTTGTAATCATTGCTTTCGCTTTATATATAGCCATTCGTGCGATCGCAAGATTTAAACGTAAGGAAGAAACAGCTCCACCTGCTCCAACAGAAAAGGAATGTCCCTTCTGTTTGGAAAAAGTACCCGTTGCTGCGACTCGTTGTCGTGCTTGTACTTCTGAGTTAGCATCCACTAGCGAAGGAGTCGCCGGGAGCTATTAAAAAAATCCGATTTAATCATTTGTAACCATTCTGTTTTTTAGTTTTTTAACACATTGTAGTTAGTATTAGCCCGGTAGGTGAATTTATTCATCACCTACCGAATTTAAGATTCTTGATGTTATTGTTAACGCTCGCGTAATGTCAGATACTGATATTCATCAATTACCCATTACCCATTACCCATTACCAATTGAACTACGCCCCATTGTCCATTAGTTAACCAATTAGGATCAGTTTGATTTAGTTTTGCGATCACGTCAGTTGGTATACCTGCAGCGACTTCGGATTTGAGTGTGCGTAATGCAATCATGGGGCTTGGTAAATAACAAACAATGTCTGCAATATCAGTACTGTAATTCCAGTGTCTATCTCCTAGCAAACGCCGATAATTTGCATCTCCTTTAACTATAATTAATTCGGCTTCCCCTAATTCATTCTTGAGTGGATCTGATATTTCCCAAGCAGCTAAAGGTGAAGTCCAAAAGTAATTGTCGGTGAGAATTAGCTTTTCCGAACCGAGATGTCTTTGTAAGCGTTGACCTGAAGATGCAATTTCGCCTTTGTTGGAATTAGCAAGAAGATCTATGGTGTGAAGGACATCTTTAATGGTTGCATCAGAAACAAATGTTGGATGTGGTTTTAGATGTAGTTTAGCCTGGGAAACTAGACCGCTAGACAAAATGAAATCTACCAAACATAAATCGCAAATCAGTTCAAACCCAGCATTATCTACAATAAAATCAACTCGTCCAGATTGAAGTTTGGTTAGTAGATTTGCTACTTGCTCAGAATCGTCTACTAATATATGACCTTGTTGAGTGTCAATATCAAACTCAGCACGATTTTCATCTCCTAGTGCTGACCATAAACTAAGGTCAACCCGATTTCCCCATAAATCAAAATATAAAAGCGCAATTAAAGCTTTATGATTGGACAATTCTGGGGACATTTCAGTTTCAATGGAACTATTTAACCATTTCTCGACTTGACTAGATAAAGTAGCGATCGCATCTAAAGATGATTCCAAACCACGTTCTTTTTGTAATGCAAAGGGATCTACGCCTTCCCATTGTCCGGGGTTGAAATAATTGGTAATGTTAAGAATCAATCGGTAAAAATATGTTTCAGCAAAAAACCAAGGAATATCAATCCATCTTTGTCCTTGGTAAGGTTCGAGATATTTTTGCCAAGTTGAAAAATCAGCACCAGTATCAGGTTGCAAAGGTTGTACATCTCCTGAAACTAATTCATTAGCTAGATTTTCCAACTTATCGTTAATATCACTCGGAAAATTGTTTTCTTTCACAATTCTACGGGCGATATCCGGCATGCGTTGAGTTACAGTAAATTCAGTAAAGCTACCTTTTTCAGCCCCTATGAGGGGTGCGGGAATTGATAATTTGGGAAGTGGGGCGAAATTCACTGTATTTTAACCCTTTACAGCAATGTCGTTGTTATTTTAGCTTTTATTTGTGATGGGTAATTGGTAATCGACGATAGGTAATAGGGATTTATTATTACAGACCCTGTAGAAATAGGAATATCACAGGTGCTAAAGGTTTAACAGATATCGAAGCTCTCAAAGCCTTAGCGCAGTAGAGAATAGTTAAATAATTTCAGTAGCATTCCTTTACACTGCACTTTACTTCTTGCCACTTTACAAATTTTGAAGCGAAGTGTGAAGTATTTTTGATAATTAAATTTTGAAAATTAAATTCTGTAAGAATAATAAAAATTTTAAAACAACACCCAGGAAGCTGCAGACCTAGGAATCTCCTCTTTTTCATATTAAGACCTGGGATTACAATTAGTAAGAAAAATGACTATTGAGCCAATTTAAAAATAAGTGCAATTGCCCTCAATTTACCAAGATGAGGAAATATAAGTTTGCTTGTTTGGGTGTTGTTGTCATTTGAGAAGACAGATGATGAAACAGCGTTTTGACCTCTGGGACTAAATAACAATGAACAATATTGGCTGTCATATCTGCCAAATAAGCTATTTAAGCTATAGTATTTAATTTATCACTATAAGTGAATAAGTTGTTGGGATCGCAACTAATCTTTACCTGATGATTTACATAACCTGGTTTTGACACTTATTCATCCATTCAGAGAATTATTCTTAGTTATAAAAAATTCACTCACCTTCAAAGCTAGGAGTAATGAAGAACTCCGACCTATATTAAGTAATTACATAATATACGTTACAGGCTTTTCTCTATCATCAGTCGGGAGAATTTATAGAGAGCAAATATCCACTTTAAGAAACCACTGATTCTCAAAATTTTGCTGCAAGCATTACCTTAATCGTTAGATGAGCAAGATCTTATCAACTAAAATTCGATTTTCTTCGATCCAAGTATAAGATAATTCTTAATCTTAATTTTAATCGTTAGATGAGCAAAATCTTATCAACTAAAGTTTGATTTTATTTCATCCAAGTATAAGATAATTCTTATAAAATTAGTGATTAATTACAATTTACAATAGTAGATAAATGATTACTATTTGTAAAAATAAATATATACAATTGTTGTAATTCTCACGATTATCATGTTATGTGCAAATTATTTGTGATTCCTACTTATCTAGATATATATTTTATACTTAAACAGATACTTGCTAAAATTTAATAAACAGGTTAAGTTATCATTAATATTGAGTAAAATAAATATAAGCCGGCTCCGAGCATAGATTTGGCAATTTAACCAAGGTTAAAAAACTCGAGATTCTCTATTTTAGTGACATGTTGCTGTTGCACCTCTATAAGATATCAAAATTAGTGTGGTGCAGTATTAATTGCTTGAATACGTTAGCGTCGAGTAGATCCTATTACAGATGTAGTGTGTTTATTGGTGGGATCCCGTCGTCATAATATTCATATATCAATTGTATGATGCTTCTTCATGCAAGTATTTAATCTAAAGTTTTTCGATTGTTTTTGAATATTGGAAAATCGTTTGACCCTATTTTTATAAAATTTGAAATTGAGGAAAGCGTAACAAATGTTATGAAGGTTTAGGTCAATAATATTGTGTAATTTTTTCTAATTTATAGAATAATTATATACATTGTAAATAGCAGTATTGGAGGTATTAAATAATTTACAATTTAAGGCAATATTTACGCAAGATTTTTCCACATTCAATTGTAAAAATAATAGATAAGATAATCAATGCCAATGGGTAAATTACAGCGCGTAGGCTACATAGTCAAACGATATCCGTGTTACTCTGAGACATTTATTGTTAATGAGATTTTAGCCCATGAAGCAGCGGGTCTAGATATTGAAATTTTTTCCCTAAGACCAACACTTGACTCACACTTTCAAGATATTATTTCCCAAGTACAAGCACCAGTGCATTTCTTGAGGGGTTATAAGAGATTGCAAGGGATTAAGCTCTGGGAAGCGATCGAGCAAGTGAGTGAAGTTATACCCGAAATTTGGAGCAGGTTAGTTTACTCCGAAGGAGAGGATGTTCATAATATATTTCAAGCTTTACAAATAGCCTATAAAGCCCATTCGACGGGTATCACTCATTTACATGCTCACTTTGCAACTTCACCCACAAGTGTAGCCCGACTTGCAAGTCACTTTGCAGAAATACCTTACAGTTTTACGACTCATGCGAAAGATATTTTTCATCAAGATGTCGAATATAATGACTTGGAACGTAAACTCAGAGATGCGACTACCACAATTGCCATAAGTGATTATAATCGCAACTACCTCTGTCAAACTTATAGTGCAACAGCAGGGAAAGTAAGACGTATTTATAATGGTTTAGATTTACAAAAATTTCCTTTTAGGTCTCCCGAAAAATGTCCACCTCAAATCATTAGTGTGGGACGACTAGTAGAAAAAAAAGGATTTTCTACCCTGATTGAAGCTTGCGCTCTTCTGGCTAAACGCGGCTGTCGATTCACTTGTCAAATAGCTGGAAAGGGAGTATTAGAGGCTGAACTACGCAGTCTAATCGAGCAATTGCATTTAACTGATGTTGTCAAACTCATTGGACCTCAACCTCAAAATAAAATCATTGAATTGGTACAAGAAGCTGCTGTTTTTGTCGGTCCCTATATCATTGGTAGCGACGGGAATAGAGATGGTTTACCAACTGTCTTGTTAGAAGCTATGGCATTGGGAACCCCCTGTATATCAACCAATGTTACAGGTATTCCTGAAGTTATCAAAGATCGAGAGACAGGCTTGCTCGTTCCTCAACTCGACCCAATTGCTTTAGCTGCAGAAATAGAAACACTATTGAACAATCCATATTTAAGGGTGCGACTTGCGATGAAAGCCAGAAAATTAATAGTAGAAAAGTTTGATATTCACCGCAATACCACTGATGTTCGCCAAGTTTTCTACACAGCATCAACTAAAAATATAGTAAGTTCCGTAATGGAAATTGATCATTCTTCACTAACAACTCCTCAGACAGTTAATCCATGAAAATTGCTTACATTTGTAATGACCCAGGAATACCTGTATTTGGTTGTAAAGGTAGCTCGATTCACGTACAATCAGTCACGCGCACCCTTGTACGTCAAGGACATGAAGTACATTTATTTACTTCTTGTTTGGGAACTTCTCCTCCAACAGACTTAAGGATGGTTCAAATTCATAAACTTCCTGAACATCCTAAGAGTGATGATTGTAATGCTCGAGAACAGGCTTTGTTTTTGAGCAATTCCAAGCTATTTTCTATTCTCGAAGCTGAAGGACCTTTCGACTTAGTCTACGAGCGTTATTCTCTTTGGAGTTTTGCAGGAATGGACTATGCTCGTACAAATAGTATTCCAGGAGTTTTAGAAGTAAATGCGCCCCTCATAGAAGAACAAATAAAATATCGAACCCTGGTAAATCGGGAACTAGCTCGACAAGCTGCAGAAAAAGTCTTTGCTGCAGCTACTACCTTAATTGCTGTTTCCCACGCAGTAGGCGAATATTTAGAAAATTACCCAATGGCACAAGGACGAATTCATGTGGTACCTAATGGGGTAGATCCGAAGCGCTTTTCAACAGATGTTAAACCAAGTTTAGTGCGTAAGCCGGAAGAATTTATCATTGGTTTTGTCGGTACAATGAAACCTTGGCATGATCTATCCAGTCTTGTCGATGCTTTCGCTAAGTTGTACTGCGAAGATTCTAACACTCGACTGCTAATGGTGGGAGATGGAAAAGGTTTAAAGAAAGTTATAGATAATTTATCTACCCATAACTGCAGCCAAGCCGTTCATTTTACTGGTGCGGTTCCTCCCGAGCAAATACCCGGGTTACTTGCAACCATAGATGTTGCAGTTGCTCCTTACTCACTCAACGATCAATGTTACTTTTCACCCCTCAAGGTTTACGAATATATGGCTGCAGGCTTACCAGTTGTAGCTAGTAGGATTGGGCAGTTAGCAGAACTGATCCAAGATGGAGTAAATGGTTTGCTTTATCCTCCAGATGATTCAGACTGTTTAGCGGAAAAATTGCATTTGCTTAAATCCGACTCCGAACTCCGGGATAGTTTGGGTCTGGCAGCAAAAGAATGTATAGATAAATACTATACTTGGGATATTGTCGTTCGGCGCATTCTTAATTTTTCTGGCTTTCCTGAAGCAGAATTGATAATAAAGTAAAAAAGAATCAATTAACGAGTGTTAAAAAGCAAACTTTAAATAACAAGCTGTAAATAATCAACTTCAATAACAGAATCATGTTAGGAGAATTCCTCGATGGGACGACCGCAGAAACTTAAGGAAATATTGCCGGGTTTCTGGCGGATAATTAAACGCTTTTGGCCCTATATTTATCAAGATAAAGGCTTAATTGTAGCTTCTTTTATTGTGTTATTTGCTGAAGTTGGTCTACGGTTGCTGGAACCTTGGCCCCTCAAATTAATTTTTGACCGGGTTATTGAAGTAGATGGCTCTGAATATCTTTCTGGTCTTGCACTTATTGATAATTTGCAACCGATACAAATGTTATTGTTTGCTTCTGTTGGAGTAATTGCGATTGCTGTACTGCGAGCATCTGCATCCTACTTTAGTACAGTCGGTTTTGCCCTTGTTGGTAGTAGAACCCTAACTCAAGTTCGTTACGATCTCTATTGTCATCTCCAGAACCTATCCCTTTCTTTTCATAACAAAGCTAGGGGCGGGGATTTAACAATTCGTGTTATTAGTGATGTCGGTCTACTTAAAGAAGTACTTGTAACTGCTTTTATGCCATTGCTAGCAAGCATGCTGATTTTGTGCGGCATGGTGATTATAATGTTTTGGCTTAACACCGAGTTGATGTTACTAGCTTTGTTAAGCGTTCCTCTATTTTTGTTTTGTACTACTCATTTAAGCAAAAAAATTCGGACTGTTTCTCAAAAGCAGCGTAAAAGACAGAGTGCGATGGCTACTACAGTGGCTGAATCGATGAACGCAATCAAGATTGTTCAAACCCTTTCTTTAGAAAAAGAATTTGCTCAAATTTTTGCCAAACAGAACCATAGCAATCTTGAGGACGGAGTCAAAGTTAAACGCCTAACTGCAAGTTTAGAGCGTACCGTAGATGTAATTATTGCACTTGCAACTGCCATAGTTTTGGGACGGGGTACATTGATGGTAGTAAATCATACTCTTAGCCCTGGAGATTTACTTGTCTTTCTCTCTTATTTAAAAAATGCCTTTAAACCTGTGCGAAATTTTGCTAAATACACCGGGAGACTAGCAAAAGCAACAGCCGCTGGCGATCGCATTTTAGAACTTCTAGACCGTTCTTCAGATATCCAAGATTTACCAACGGCAAAGCCTGCTCCTAATTTTGAAGGCCATATAAAATTTGAGGATGTAAGTTTTACTTATGAATCTGATTATCCTGTTTTAAATAATATTAACTTGTCCGTTGAGCCAGGTCAGCAAATCGCTTTAGTAGGTATTTCTGGTAGTGGTAAATCAACATTAACCAGTTTAATTTTACGTTTGTACGAACCTACGCAAGGGCGAATCACAATTGACGGGGAAGATATTCGCAATTACACCCTCAACTCTCTGCGAGCCCAAATTAGCGTTGTTTTGCAAGATAGTTTATTATTTGCGGCGACAGTTTGGGAAAATATTGCCTATGGAAATCCAGGAGCAACAAAAGAGGAAATTATCCAAGCAGCCTGTTTTGCAAATGCCCATAACTTTATCGTACAAAACTTACCCCAAGGATACGATACTGTTTTGGGCGAACGGGGAGTTACCCTTTCTGGCGGACAGCGTCAACGGATTGCTATTGCTCGCGCTGCTATTCGTCGGGCTCCAATTTTGATTCTGGATGAACCAACCACGGGTTTAGACGGGAGTAACGAACAAGCTGTACTGGATGCTTTAGAACGATTAACACAAGGTCATACAACATTTTTAATCGTCCATGATTTAGAAATTGCTGCTCGCGCTGACATGATTTTGTATTTAGAAAATGGAACAATTATAGAAAAAGGTACTCACCAGCAAATGGTTGAGACTGATGGTCGTTATGCAATCTTGTATCGACAACAAGCAAGGAAGAAAAAGGAAACAGGAGAAAAAAGACAAAAGACTCAATCAATTTGAAAGGGAACAGGTAACGGGAAATATACAGCAGTCGCCATAATTTTTAGCCATAATTTTTAGCCATAATTTTTAAATGCTTTCACAACTTGATACCGATTTTGTTCGCCGAGATCCAGAGATTCCCGGCTTAGAAATAATATTAGATTCTGAGGCTTTAGTTAGTTGTCTAGCCTCTTACTTACCCGAGTTCAACTTCGGAAATGCTTCTAGCCACTATATTCGCTACAAACCTAAGACGAACTGTTTAGTTGGCTATAAGATCGAAGTAAATGGAGAGGAAATAGATATTCACGCCAAAGCTTTGCGATTTGATGAACGTGGTAAATTCAAAAAATTAGCAAAATATCCAGCATTAGCAGGAGCTTTGGGTAGCGGACGTATCTTTTTTGAAGACTCCCTAACAGTGGTAAATATCACTCCAAATGATGCCAAGCTTAAAGGACTTCCTTACTTGGCTCAATTAAACTCCCATCCAGAAAAACTACAACAACTTTTTCCTCAACAGCCTCAATTATGGCGAGGAAAATTAAAGCGCTTGCGATACAAGACGGAAAGACGTTATGTTGCTCAATGGTTAGTTAAAAACAAACCCCGAGCATTATTAAAAGCTTACACCGACAAAGATTATCAAGTTGCTTACAATAATGCAACGAGATTCCAATCCCGTGATATTTTGTGTTTACCCAAGCCAATTACAGCTTCCCAAAGTAATAATATTATTGGCTTTGAATGGTTAAGCGGTTACTTATTAAGTGAGGTGATAGCTCAGAGAAATCTGGAGTTATCTCTAATTAAAAATGTTGGTGTAGCGCTAGCTGAACTTCACACTCAATACCCAAACAAATTAAAATCTATGAGCCGAGAAGCAGAGGCTCAAAATCTACTCTTGTTGGCAAATTGGCTGAGTTTGGTCTATCCCCCTCTAACGAAACAAATAAATTTCCTAGCTCAAAAACTTGTCGATTATTTAGTATCACTACCCACTTTAAACTATCCAATCCATGGTGACTTTTATGCCGATCAGGTCATAATAACTGGCGATCGCGTAGCTATTATCGATCTCGACCGGGCTATGGGAGGTGACCCCGCAGCCGACCTTGGTAATTTCCTTGCTCACTTAGAACGTCAAGTAGTCTACGGTAAGTTATCTAAAAGTCAAATCAGTCAGATACATAAAGCATTACAATCGGGTTATCAGACAGTATCACCCGAGCTAATTACAGCAAGAATTAAGCTTTACGCTGCGATCGGTTTATTTCGCTTAACCCCCGAACCTTTCCGCTACCGCAAATCAAACTGGTCGGAAATAATGACCATGTTTTTAGATCGAATAGAGCAAATTCTTCAACAACCTTCACATGACGAATATCGAGATTATCGATCCATTCAATATTACTGAAGATCCAAAAATGCCTTTTTTACTTCAAGCTCTCAATCCCCTTGAAGTACAACAACAATTTGAGCATCACGTACATTCTTTAAGTAGTCAAGCCAAACAAATTCAACTCCAAGCTATTCGGACGATCCGTTATAAACCCAAACGAAGGTGTCTAATTGAGTATGACATTACAGTCCAAGAAATCGATGGGTCAAAGCAAGCAATTACCCTCATTGGTAAAGCGCGATCGCGCGGCTTAGATCGGCGTAACTATTCTTTGGTTAAATCCTTTTGGGAGCAAAATTTTGGTAAAAATAGTAAAGATGACGTCTTTGTTCCCGAACCAATGGGAATGATTGAATCTTGGAATATGTGGTTTCAGCGTAAAGTACCGGGAATAATTGCTACTAAATTATTAGCGGAGCCAGGGGGAATCAACCTCGCAAGACAAATTGCTCGAGCGGTTCATAAACTACACCAAGCAGGAATTTCCAGTCACCGTAGTCATACAATTGCTGACGAACTGCAAATATTGCGCGATCGCATTAGTATCGTAGCCGAAATATTTCCCGAACGACAAAAACGCTTAGCAAGAATTTTAGATGCTTGCGATCAACTCGGTGCTTCTATTCCAGAAGTAACACCCCAAGGTATTCACAGGGATTTTTACCCCGACCAAATTATCGTCGATGGGAATCGTCTTTACTTGCTTGATATGGATTTATATTGTCAAGGCGATCCGAGTCTGGACATTGGTAACTTTATTGGGCATATCATAGAGCAAAGTCTACGTACTTCAGGAAAGATAAGTACTTTAGCAGATCGAGAAGCTGCTTTAAAGAAAGAATTTTTACGACTTTCAAGTACAGCAACTCGTACCGCAGTGGAATCGTATACCACACTCACCCTAGTAAGACATATTTATTTGAGTACTCAATTTCCAGCAAGACAGCCCTTTACCAGCAGCTTAATAGAACTGTGCGAGCAACGTCTAGATTTAGCAGGGTGCTGATTAGGGGATTGGCGATTGGATAATAAATAATTGCTTACTGCTTGCAGTTTATCTCTTCAAAAATTTCTGTCTTAGTTTTGCGACAAAAACATTCACCTCTGGTAGTTTCATTTGGGAAACCACGATCGCAAAAACTACCAAACCAACTGCAGAAGATATGGATAGTTGCAATAATTGAAGAATTAAACCTTCTGTTCCTAAAAACTGCTGGGTTAATCTCAAAGTACTCCCACTTGCAAGACCTGTAGCTATACTTCCACCAACCAAACCCAAAATTATCAAACCCCACTCTCCCAGAGGTAAACCATTAAGTTTGCGATTAAGTAACAATAACAGCATCAACATGGAACTACAGTTAACACCAACGGTTGCATATACTAAACCGGGTGCGCCCAAATTAAACACTTCCAGAAATAAGAAATCTAATAAAGCATTGAGAAATATGTTAAAGGTGCTAATACGAAAAGGGGTGTTACCATCGCCTAAAGCATAAAATACCCTAACTAAAACATCTCTCCCCAAATAAATAAACATTCCAATTCCATTTGCTACTAGTAGGGAAGCTACCAACATGGAATTTTCTGGATTAAAAGCACCACGTTCGTAAACTATGCGCACAATCGGTACTGCTAGAGATATCATTAAAGCACCTAAAGGTAGCATAGTAAACCCAGAAAGAATCAAGCCTTGGCGAATGCGTAATTTTAATTCATCCCAATTGTCTGGAGCAGCAAGTTGAGCAAACATGGGCAGTAAGGGAACTAAAATCATATTAGAAAGAATTCCCACCGGTGTTTGTACTAGTAAACCAGCATTTGCTAAAGCTGCAGCAACTCCTGTTTGGGGTATTCTAGAAGCAAAAAATAAATCCGTGTAAAGATTAAATTGCAGCATCCCCGAAGAAAAGGTAGCTGGTAACATAATTCGCAAAATTTCTCTTACACCCGGTTGCTGAAAGTCAAATCGCAACCGAAATCTACCCATACCCGATTTTACCTGGGCAAAAATTTGCACTAACCATTGTAAAAATGCTCCGGCTACATATCCACCGGCTAAAACCATTCCTCCAATAGTCGCATATTCACTAGTTGCAGTACCTATGTTAGTTCCCACCTGTAAATAAAGTATACCCAAACTAAGAATTACTGCACTGCTAGAAAATAACGGACTTATCGCAGGTAACCAGTATTGATTAGCAGAATTAAGAACTCCAAAACCAATTCCAATTAGTCCGGCTAAAACAGCCATCGGCGACATTACTCGCAGTTGCTGAATTGCAATTTCCCTAACTAATTCCTTACCAGTAGTGCGTAAACCTGCAGCAAATATATCGATCAAATTGGGAGCAAAAATAAATATAAAAATTGCAATTACTAATAGAATGAACCCGACCAAAGTTGTAATTGTTTCTACTAGTGGTGCTGCTTCTTCTTCGTCACGCTTAGCTAGAACGCTGACAACTGCACTGTAAAATGGTCCGTTGATTCCACCAAGTAAGATTAATAAAAAACCAGGAATAGTATAAGCATAATTAAAAGCATCAGCTGCCGGACCCAAACCAAAAGCAGCTGATATAGTTTGTTGTCTTACCAACCCGAAAACTTTACTAATTAAGGTTGCTGCGGCAATAATACCTGCAATCCCAGCTAAAGAACGAGATGGTTTTTGTTTTTGTTTCGTCACAAATTCTACCTGAGAGTTTTCAGAAAGAGTCTAACTGAGAACATTTAACCTGAAATCTCCTTCCATGTCAGGCAAATTTTGACGAAAGTGTTGACAAGGGATTGGTGACTGGGGATTGGGGATTGGGGATTGGGGATTGGGGATTGGGGATTGGGGTTAGCGCTTAGCGCAGCGTAACGGATCCGCAAGGTAGCGCAGCTATAGTTATTGCGTGGCGTTAGCCATATGGCGACTGGGGATTGGTAAATATTTTAGGAATTACGACAATTACCCATTACCAATTACATTAACAATTACCCATTACCCATTACCCATTACCACTCATCGCGCCAGCGATGCGGGTGTATACCAATCACCAAACCCATTAAAACAATGAATCCAAATCTAAAGATTCTATTCCACCTTTGCTTTCTGCATAAGCCAACATACTTCCCAACTGCTTCCAAACTAGCCAGCAGGTGAAAAGAGCAGTGGGTAAACCAACAGCACAAGCAAGTAGTGCAGAGAATCCAAATATTCTCAAACCCGAGCATAAAAACAAGCCAATACCAATACCAACACCAAGAAATGGGAATATTGAACTCTTAGTGGATAGACGAGCTTCTGGGTTTTCAGTAACGCCTTGTTGCCACTCTTGTAAATTTAATTTTAATGTACCGCTAAAAGCTGCACCGGAGGTCACTGCCACAAACAGTCCAAGAATAACCAAGAAATAAGGGGGATGAAAGGAATAGTAGTACATATCAACTATCTATTGGTAATGGTAGGTATGGAAATTTAAACTGAGATTGAAAATTAAAGTTAAATTGAAAATGAAGAATTATTACTTTAATCTTTATTTAATTATAGTTTTTTTAAGTATAAATTACTAGCTGATATTTATTTGCTATTTATGTTTATTGAGCTATATGCTTTGTATTTATTTTTTGGTATTTTGGTATTCATTCATATCCGTTTATTTACTTCTTTCTACTTTCTCCCCGTTTTTCCCCTTCCCTACAAATACCTTGCCAACTTTATTTCAATCAGCAGTCGTCAGTTAATATCTTGCACTCAACCCCTGAATATATCACCTGTAGGTTTTAGATTTATCCAATTAAGGCTCAACCGATCGCCTACGAACTGACAACTGCTAACTCTCCTGTGCGTGACTGCACCCATTCATGCTAGAACGCCCAAATGTGAATTTTCAGCTTCATTCTTGAATGTAGATTAATTCTTGAATTTGAATTAACTATTGGCTGTAAAGCTTGGTAAAACCGCTGCAAATCCTTCCCGAGAGAAATCAGCAAGGGCACCAAAAGCAACATCAAGCAAGCGAGCTGGTTTGAGGTCCTCTTTGATTAGGTTCCACAAACTTTCGACTTCTGCTGTATGGAGGCGATCATCTTCTGTGAGCGCAATTAGTAACTGACGACGTAAAAATTTTCCTTCTTCTGAAAGTAAGAATTGAAAACCTAATTGGGCTGTGGGTAAAACGTCAAAGCTACTATCTGCGCGAGCAATTTCAATCAGATTTTCTAACCTTTGCCATTGGAATTTACCATCCTTAAATAAGACATTAAGTAGTCTGCGTCTCAATTCTGGGGATTCTCCCGTGAGTAAACGTCTTGCAATGTAAGGATAAGCAATCTCAATAATTTTAAATTCCCGGTTTAGGCTTAAGGCAATTCCTTCTTGAGTTATTAGCGAACGAATGATTAATGCAAATTTAGCTGGTACCCGAAAAGGAAATTCATACATCAGTTTGGAATATTCATCGGTGATGGTTTTAAAGTTAAAATCACCAACATTTTTCCCAATAGCATTTCCCCACACTCTTTCCAAAGCTGGAGCAATGGGGCGAATATCTATATCTGGAGTAAGGAAACCTAATCTAACGTAGTCTTCGGCTAGTTCGTCGTATTCTTTGTTGACTAAATGTACTATGGCGTCTACCAAGCTTTCTTTATTACTTTCTTCGAGCTGATCCATCATACCAAAGTCAATGTAAGCCATTCGACCATCGGGCATAGCAAATAAGTTACCTGGGTGAGGATCTGCATGGAAAAATCCATGTTCTAAAAGCTGTTGTAAGCCGCTAGTAACACCAATTTTGATAATTTCTTCTGGGTCTAAGCCGGAAGCACGAATGCTTGCAGTATCTGTAAGTTTAAAGCCGTTAATCCATTCCAAAGTTAAAACCCTATAACTGGTATAGCGCCAATAGATTACAGGAACTTTTACTTGGGAACTATTGCGGAAGTTATCAGCAAATTTTTCAGCGTTGCTAGCTTCGTTGAGATAATCTATTTCTTCAAATAGTTTTGTACCAAACTCATCAACAATCAAAGTTAGATCGTGTCCCAGGTTAAGGGGTAACCAAGGTGAGAGCCAACTTGCACCCCAACGCATCAAGTACAAATCCAAAGATAAAATTGGACGTAAGTTAGGACGTTGTACCTTAACTGCTACTTCTTCTCCGCTGTGTAGGCGACCGCGATATACTTGACCTAAGCTAGCTGCAGCAACTGGCTGTGGTGAAAGTTCGCTAAATATTTCTGATATTGGGCTACCAAGTTCTGAAGATATAATCCTGTAGGCAAGTTCGCTATCAAAGGCAGGTAACTGATCTTGTAATTTGACTAACTCATTTAAGAAATCCTGGCGAATTAAGTCCGGTCGTGTAGAAAGTGCTTGACCTACTTTAATGAAGGTAGGACCAAGACGAGTTAGTAACTGTCGTAATTCACTAGCTCTTTTAAATTTGTTTTGTTCGCTTAACCCGCGCCATTCATCTAGTTTAAGATTAATAATAAATCCAGAAAAAAACCAGATGACTGTGAGTGCACGCATCCAAGCTTGCCAAGGTCGATAGCGATAGTGACGGGCAATTGCTTGTGAGTCGTAGTTGCGATTTTTTGATGTTGGGACTTGCGAATTCACTCCGTTATTTCCCTCTCTAAAAATTAAGATTTTGTTTTTATGTGTGCTGTGTTAGGTCCTATTTGTGCTACACAAATGTTTCCCTGTATTTTTCTGTTTGCTTTGTGTTATTTAACTAAAGTTTACTAAAATTTATCTTCTAAATCTTATTTTATCTTAATACACAGAAGTATAAACACTGATTGCAAGTTTAAAAAGAATCATTTACTTACGTGTTTATGGCAGTATTTCATGGTATCTATTGTAATTTTTTGCCTAGTATCTAGTCGAGAGCTATCAAAGATAAATCAGTCTATTGTCAGCAGCTAAATTTGTGGATTATTTACACTTACAAATCTTAATAAAAAGTATAAAATAAAACTTATATTTTTGAGCTAACCACATCCCCGTAGGTATACTTTCCCTGCAATAATTATTTGCTCTCGATTGATAAGAGTCGCTTTGCAGGGTGCTCAGAGTTATTCAGTATTGAAGAGTTAAAGTTTGGGATCAAAGCTATAAGCTAGCAAACCAGTTAAGTAACAATGATACTGCGAGTTCAAATTTAAGTTGTAAATAAATTAACTTTTTTGCAAGCAGGAAATGAATTCTTGATAATAAGTTTACCCTTGATAATCTCTTAAATATTGTTACCTTTAAACAATCTTTTGACAAAGTATGATGTGCCTTGAAATCCTTATATGAATAATTTTAATACTTTCCTAAAATTTTACAAAAATTTAAGATAGGAACTTTTATCTGGAAATTTTGGTCTGCATATTTTAGTATTTTAGTGCTTATTTATAATATTTTCTTAATTATTTTTAGTTTTACTTGTAGATGATTAATTTGTCTTAATATTTTGAACTCGGATGATAATGTTAGCGTAGCGGGGCGCGACAGCGCACAGTAATAACCAAAGTTGCTAGTTATAAACAAAACTTTGTAGATTATCTTTAGATTCCCCTAAATCCCCATTAGTGGATCCAAAGATAGCGGCTCCGGATCCGTAGGTAGTGCAGCTAAGGCTATAGTTCTTCTAGAAATAGGGGAACTACGATCTATCTAATTTTCCCTCAATTCATTGTATACACCATAGGAAAGGGGGATCGGGGGAATCAAAATCTGACAGAAGGTTTACCGATCGCTCACAACCCACAACTCATTACTCATCACTCATTACTTATCACTCATTAAAAACTCTACTATCAATAGGTAAAGATGGATTGCGCGACCACTCATTCCAGGAAGCAAAGTAATTGTGAACATTGGTAATTCCCGCCTCATTTAGAGCAATCATTGTATTTGCAGCGCGCGAACCTTTGAAACAATAAACGTACACGTTAGATTCTGATGTGATTCCTACTTCCTCAGCAATCTTACGCACTTCTTCTGAGCATTTAAACATTGGAATTTCTGAATCATTTTTCATCATACGATGCCAATCAATCCATACAGCTCCTGGGATTCTACCTTTACGGGGGCAAAAATCTACTCCGTAGGGAGATGAGCTAGTACCAATCCACTCATCAACATCTCGTACATCTAACTTGATAATTTTAGGGTCTTCAAGTATTTGCAGCATTTCCTCAGTTGTAGCCATGATTGAGGAATTAATATTTAAAACAAATTCTTTAGTTTCATACTTTGGTACCTCTGCAGTTGTAGAAAAGCCTGCACCGAGCCATGCTTTCCAGCCTCCATGTAAAACTGCAACATTCTGACAGCCTAAATATTTCAATAAAAAGTAACCCCGACAAGATTGTCCATAACCCGTGTTCATGGCATCTTCATAGATTATGATCGACTCTTTACCAGATATACCTGCTGCACCCAAAAGGTTAGCAAAGTGCACGTGTAAATGCTCTGAGCCTTGAGAAGTAGAATCTGCTAAATAGGTAAAAATATCCCGAAGGTTTATTGAACCTTGAATATGGGAAATTGCATACTCTTCTTGGCTTCGAGTATCAATGACAATGAGATTTGATTTTTGCTGTTCAAGCAAAACAGAAAGTTCTTTTGGAGTGATTAGGGTCTTTATATCCATAGGTTGACTCCTGTTTAGTTTGCTACTAACCCAAGTCACTAATTATTCACCCGAAAAGGTGACAGGGTACGATCAGTTTAATGCTCAATAATCAGCTTTTTAAAAGCAGCACAATATTTCTCATCTCAGTACAATACACACTTGAATCTTTCTATCATTTACAAGCAGGGTGTAGATTTGATGTCGAAATAAGTGATAGGTTTGTACTTCTCATAGGATTAAGAAATATTAATTAAGTTATTCTCCATAACAAGGCTAGGGAGTTACGTCTGATATCAAGCAACCACAATTAGTGGTATCACTAATCACTTGCATAATATGTTTCGAGAGTAAACATTTTATTCTTCATACTTAGAACAAGTATTTTCAAGAGAGGATTTATAATGCAAAGATTATTAACCCAAACAGAGAAATTTTGCTCGAATGTTCTTCTCAAAAAATATTCTCTAATACATGTGTGTATTAGAAATACATGTGTGTATTAGATTTCGTTCCGATATTGTCTGGAGATAATACCAGTTGTCTAAGGTTTTCGCAGAGTGATGTAGATCAAATTAACTGGTAATTAATATTTTATCATGAATGTTATTTACGACGCGTTCTTTGCGTAAGTATTTTAAATTATGTGACTAAATCTACAAAATATATTATTCAGTTGATATTTAGAAATACAGAAGAGCGTACAGAAGCAAGCGTATTGGGCAGAATATTATATTTTTCTAAAATGTAATAGGAAAAGAAGAATAGGGAACAGACAAAGTCCCAACCCAAAAATAATGCCTCAACCCAAAAAGGTAACTCTATGATTGTTTTTGGGAGAAGATATGCACTTTTCTACTTTATATTTCTATTTGAGTTGATTTGGGATAATTTCTAGGTAATATTTGTTAATTTTCAATATGAAAAAATGAATTTTTAATTGAATAAATTGTTGTTTTTAAGAAATTGTTGTCTTAACAGTTTTACGCTTTTAATGCTCTAATTGTCTCTACGGCTCTATTTTTAGAGCACTTCACTATCTTGAAAATAGTTATTAGTGATTTCTACTAATAGAACGTTCACATCTAATAAAAGCGATAACAACTCTTTTTAGAAACTAATATTTCTGTTTCAGTTCAATATTTGAATCCGGATATAAATCCAGTAATTGCCATAAGAACCTTAAAAATCATTCTCGCTCGATTATTCTTGATAAATTGTGCCATCAGGCATTATTGCTCCTTGGAGGTTAGCCCCTTGAAGATTTGCTCCTTGAAGATTTGCACCTTGAAAATTTACGCTTTGGAGGTTGACACCTTGGAGATTTGCTCCCTGTAAATTAATCCCCCTAAGATCCGTACCCTCAAGATTTGCTCCTTTTAGATTTACTCCACGGAGATCTGCTCCTTCAAGATTTGCATTTCGTAAGTTGATACCTTTTAGATCCGCATTTTGGAAGTCAATGGTAGATATATCAACTTTTGATTGATTAATCGTTTGAAATCTTGATGTTTGTAATTTAGTATTGGATGTTTGTAATTTGGTATTAGAAGTGCTGATAGTATTATTTGCGATCGTACTTTGATAGTTTGAACTGCCTGAAAGTGCAGGGGAAGGAGATTTATCAAAAAGATTTTTATCACCCTCAACAGAGTTTGTAGCAATTTTGGCATACATAGCTACCCACTTGAATAGGTGAGTGACGTGAAAAGGTATTTCAATTTTAGAAAATAAGATAATTGTGAAGATATTACCCGATAACAACATACCTCCGATTCCCAAAACTGATTTAATTTGGTAGGGAATAACAAATTCTTCTTGAGCGGGAATGTAGGGACTATTCATAGCTTCAGGGATATAGAACACATTGAAGGTTCTCTTTCCTAAATTAAGAATAATTTCGGGATCTGGTTTAATAACATTCTCTACACTGACACCAAACTGCGAGATTAACTGTGAAATCATCGGAATTCTAGCAACGGAATCCTCATCTACTAATGGAATAGCCTTGTGTCCAACAGACAACTTTCTTGAGTTCCACTGTGAGTTATCTCCAGCAGTTGCAACTAATGTTAAACACTTTGTAGCGTTATGAATTTCACGTCCTTTCAATATTCCTTGTGCTGATTCCTGCAGGTCTTCAGGTAGTTCTTGATAAGGATGAGTTTTGAAAAATCTGACAAGGGCACAAGCAGAATTACCATCCGGCAGGGTAAGATTTTTATATAGATACCTCACCATCTGCCCTGCCATTTGTTCCATACTACTGACGCCTACATCCATGTTACGCAGTTGTACGGCATGATTAAACATGTTTTCTTGAGTTAAATTTTGTAAGTCATGCATCAGACTTTCCCAGGAATTAATTAAATTACTAAAAAATTAAGGATATAAAATACTATCTGTGGCAAAAATAATCATCACCATAAATAGTCTCAACAGCAGGCACAAATGTTTTTAACGGATTATGCATTATACAATATAATTTATTTGGCTTTGGCAAATAATTCTGAACTCAATAGTTACATTTTTTATTTTTAAATCATTATTTAAAATCAGCTTATTTGCTTGATGATTATCGTAATTAGGAATCGATATAACTTTTACAACTTGTAATGCTATATGGTGTGGAATAGTATGAGATAGCGCGAGCAAGATTATAAGTTTTAACTCTTGAAAAAATCTAGTCCTGCTAGTAAGTTTTACTCAGACTTAATATATTGACTTAATTTTATTAAAGCCGGCGATGTTAGCAGATTTTTATATTTCCTGAATAATTAAGATTTATCGTGCTGAATCTCGTGCTTTTGAACCTTATATTTTTTAAATTTTTATATTTAATTGTGAAAATTTAATTGATTCATTTCTTGAATAAGTATTGTGTAGTCAAGATTTCAAGATATTTATACTTAAACAAAACTTATACTTACAAAACTTAATTTTATAAGTATGCGGGTTAGTTAATAGTTATAAATTTAGTCATTATTTTGGGGAGATTTTGATATCTCCTGTTTCCTTCACATCCAAATTTAATATTTGAAGCGATTATCTGACATGATTTGAGCCACTCCCCGCAATAAATTGACGGGGATAGCACTTGCGTGCCGCCTTGCGGCATATCAGGCATGRCTTTCTGACTTGTCGTCCTTAATGACTATCTGGTCAGAAGCTAGCACTTGGATGGATAACCGCTCTGAGGAGTTGTAACACTTCCTACTTTCAACGACGCGCCCTGACGGACGAACAGACTCGCTTACTCGGTTCGCGGTTTTTCGTTCCGCGCCTCGCGGCGAACGATATTGCTTCCATGCATCCATCAAGAGCGGCTCCGCCCTCGGATACTCAGACTGGGCATCCAGCAATGAAAGTTTATCGTCACAAACATGTCTACTCAAGAATGCAGAGAATAAATCGCGGTGCATCTCAAAGCCCATAGCGTCCCGATGAACCCGCATCGACAAAGTTTTCTTAATGCGACTACCATCTAAATATCTTTATCGTCTTATGTGGTGTCTTTACCAGTAAATTTCGAACAGTGCTAATTTGTTAGTTATAGGTATGTTTTAATATTCATCCAACGATAAGTGCAGAGTCTGCAGATTCAACCTCGGCAAGGTGTACTTTTAACTGTTAATTTTCAATTTAGACTCAGCCTAAACATAATAACCTTGTACTACTCTTCACAAACTAACTTCCACAGCATATTTAATTTTTTTTGCGAATACAAAGGCGTTGTTTTCGGCTGAGTGATAAGTCAAGTGGCGTGAATACTTTGGTAGATGTCATTAATAACACTTAGTTCAATCATAAGGCTATTTATCGTTAATAGAGTTGAGTTAATTTTGATTTGAGATTTTCTTCACAGAAGCAATTCTAACAGTAGGTTATGAGTATATTTCCGGCTCGATGTGTTTCCTAATTTGTTTAATACTCTCTTTATACTGAGATGATTAACTACAATAATGTCTCCTCTTCTTCCCACACCTCACCTTTCACTCAATTAGGTAAAATTACACCAAGACAGGAGATGTGACTCCATCAAAAAAATTTCTATCCTCAAATCGATTGAGTAATCATCAAGGATTAAGTTAAGTCGAAAACATTTTGATTAACGATGATAGTGCTCAAAACCTGATAAACCTTAATGTAACTCTTGATATTTAACTATTTTCAGTAATATACTCGATATCTGCGATACCGACGATACCTCGGATATTTACGATATCGATAATATTTTGGATAGCGAGACCGGTAATATCTTCGATATTTACGATATCGGTAGTATCTTGGGTATCTGCGACGACGTATCCGATAGAATCGTGGATAGCGGCGACGATAACGGTAATAGCGGCGATAACGCCTGTATTTACGACCGGCAATTAAAAGAGGTTCTTGCTTTGAAATCGTAATAGACTCTTCAGAATTAGTTGAGATCGAAGCACTAGCTGGAGCCGCAATGGGAAGTGTCATAGAGGCAGCAAACAAGCCTATAAGACCTAATTTCAATCTGTTGATTAACATATAGACGGACTTCCTTCATCGTTATATGTACTAAAAATGATACATAAATTTTTTTAAAGTTTCCATAAAAACCCTCTTTTTATCCAAGTTCTTGATAAAACTTATTTTTAGTGGTGACAATAAAAACTACACTCTTTTAGGGTGACTGATATCTTGCACCTCTGGGTATAAACTACGAAAAGCTTCAAAGTAGCGCAATAAAGCTGCATTGTTTTACTTGAACTGTAGCCCTAGATTAGGCGTTTGAGATTAATATTGAGTGATGAAAGTACATCAACTTTTATTGGTGCAAGATGTGAGGTGACCATAGATCGATAAACTTTATTCAAGGAATAATCACCGTTCTCTAAAGTCATTACTGTAAATATAAAGGTTAAAACTTAAGTCATATTATTATGTTGAAAGTTTGTTCTAAAGAAACTGTATATATGCATACCCGTGATGGAGTACGTTTGGATGCAGATGTGTACCGTCCTGATGCAATAGGGGAATTTCCTGTATTATTAATGCGCCAGCCTTATGGTAGGGAAATTGCATCTACGGTAGTATATGCCCATCCAATTTGGTATGCTGCCCAAGGTTATATTGTAGTAATTCAGGATGTTCGAGGACGAGGAACTTCTGAGGGTGAATTTAAATTATTTGCTCGTGAAATTGAAGATGGTGAGGACAGTGTTAATTGGGCTGTAAATCTACCTGGTAGTAATGGAAAGGTGGGAATGTATGGTTTTTCTTACCAAGGAATGACCCAGTTATATGCTGCTGCTGCAAAACCAGCTGCTTTAAAGACTATTTGTCCAGCAATGATTGGCTACGATCTATATACTGATTGGGCTTACGAAGGTGGAGCATTTTGTTTGCAAACTAATCTTGCTTGGGCGATTCAATTGGCGACAGAAACAGCCAGAATAAAAGGAGATACACAAGCTTATCAAGAATTATTCACCGCTGCTCGTAATTTACCTTTGTATGACCATAATCCTGCACGTCCGGAAGTTCTGAAGAATTTCGCACCGGATTCGTTCTATCATGATTGGTTAGAACATTCGAATTCAGATGAATACTGGGAAAAACTTTCACCCAAAACATATCTTCAAGATGTAGATTTACCCATGTTCCATATTGGCGGTTGGTTTGATGCTTATTTGCGGGGTACTTTAAATTTATATCGAGATATGGTGGGGCGAAATAGTCAACGTCAAGAATTGTTGATTGGTCCTTGGACCCATTTACCTTGGGGTCGTCAAGCTGGTGAAGTTGACTTTGGGGTAAAAGCTGCAAGTCCAGTAGATCAAATGCAAATCCGTTGGTTCGACCGATTCCTCAAAGATATTAATACAGGAATATTTGAAGAACCTACCGTATGTTTATTTCAAATAGGTACAAATAGTTGGCGGACTTTTTCTGAATTTCCCAATCCAATCCATATATCATATTATTTTTCAAGTAGGGGACTTGCTAGCATCCGTGAAGATTCTGGTCAGCTGACAACAAACCCCGACGACCATATCCTAAATTCAGTTGATGTTATTGTACATGACCCTTGGCGACCTGTTCCTTCTTTAGGTGGTCATGCTGGTTTACCTGCAGGTTCTTTTGAGCGATCGCACATTGACTGTCGCAATGATGTTTTAACCTATACTACTGCTCCTTTAGATTCTGTTTTGCGTATCGCAGGTGAAGCAATTGTTGAAGTTTGGAGTGAAGCTGATACTACGAGTTACGACCTTTGCGCTGTATTATCCCAAGTTTATCCTGATGGGAAAGTATATAACTTAACTCAGGGTTATATTCGTTGCGACCGTGAATCTAATCCCCAACCATCTAATCCCACTAGTCCCAAGCATATTAAATTGCAGGCAACATGTGCAAAAATCATTAAGGGTAATGCTTTAAGAATTAGTTTGAGTGCAGCATGTTTTCCTGCGTACGCTATGAATACAGGTTCAGATTTACCGATGAGTTCTGCAACTTTGCAAGATGCAAAGATAATTACGGTGAAAATCTATAGTGGTGGGGAAAAAGCTTCTAAACTCAAGTTACCAGTAGTTTCAGTTTCTTCTTAAGATTTTGAATAATTCTTGGGTAGAGCAGTTTGGGTAAGGTAGTAAAATAAGCCCATAGTAGAATAAATTTTGGTTTTTATTACTACCAATTACCAATTACCAATTACCAATTACCAATTACCAATTACCAATTACCAATTACCAATTACCAATTACCCACTACAGTAAACGTAACTGTGTATTTTCAGTACTAGCAGAAACTGTTTCTTTCTGCTCGATTTCTTCCTCTTCTTCTTCTAATTCTTCCTCATCATCTGCAAGCAACCTCTGAGCTGCATCCATCATTAGGTCTGCAATATCTTGCAAATCTTCGCGATTATTTAAATAAGTTTTCAACGCGTCCATGGGGTCAATACTACTACTAGCGCTTAACTCCGGAACGCGGGGACGGGCTAATTGACTGACTAATTCTGGATGAATAGTATAGGTATGTGCCGAACTTAAAGCTTCATGTAGCGCAGATGTATCGATTAAGTCCAATTGTTCGGAACGAATTTTGTAGATTAACCTCACCACAGCATCTTCAATTTCCTGCTTTGCGATCGCTTTAATTATAGCTGCTTGGGGGTCTTTTGCTTTTGATGTATCTACTTCAATGGTAGAAAATTTGCGCACCAGTAAAGGACAAAATTCCCATTCCACCTTACCCCGTTGTAGTTCTACGATCACATAACCTTTATCTTCCTTTTCTTCGCTAAAATCCACTCTTTCAATACTTCCGGGATAAATTACTGGGGGGTCATTAGTTTTATTCAAATTTTGATGACGGTGAACGTGTCCTAAAGCTACATAATCAAAACAAGGACGGGTTAATAATGACATCGGTAAGGTAAAACCTTTACCTACAGCCAAAAATCTTTCCGCACCCAAAGTTGCATTATCCGCCATTAGATGTGCTAAAAGAATTGTGGGAACATCCGGATTTAAACGTCGAACTTCCGCTTCTAAAACTACTCGTAAGCGTTCCGTTAAAAGTTGATTGACTTCCGCTAAAGATAAACCATGGGTTTCTTTACGAGTCATCAAACTCGAGCGAGTTAACCAAGGTAAAGTAATGACTTGTACTGGACCGTTGCGAGTTGGAAGGTGATGAGTTGTTAATGTATCGCCAACCACAAATCCTGGTACTCCCAAAGTGCGGTAAATACATAAACTTGCTCCACCTTGACCCTGGGAATGTTGATCGTGATTGCCCACTAATAATACTGTAGGGATTTGAGCATCCACCAAACGGCGAAACTGTCTTGCAAAAGCTTGTTGCACGTATGGTGGAGGAGTTGCGTCAGGGAAAGCATCACCACCAAAAATTACTAGATCCACAGGCTCCTCATTTGCTTCTTTCCCGATCGCGCGATCAATGCACCTTGCAAGGGTACTCATAAAATCTTCCAACCTGCTATTTAAACCCGTTTCCGGATTAATACGTCCGTGGGTGAAACCACTTCCCATATGAATATCCGACAGATGTAGAACCTTAATCATAATTTTTAGTGCTTAGTAATTAACTGTTGCTATTAAGTAACCTGAATTTCAACATTATTTTTCTGTCTACCCAAATATTCGCATATCTGAGATTAAGTGGTTCAAAATCCTGTAATTAAGTGCCATTTCTGTATATACGTTTGTTTATATAAAACTGCGAGATGATTTACGTATATATAAAATTTTTATTACATGGTATCACTATAAATATTAAATTATTATTTACTTCAACTATTCAAAATAATTACTTAAGAAATTAAAGTAATATATTAAACCCTTCAGTATACGACTTATGTCTATAAAAGCTATTCAAGAAAAAATAAAACCATTAATCAGATTTGATACTTGTAAGTAGGAGAACAATTGCGTCGCTTTTTACACTTATCTCTCCTCTAACGAAATATTCGTAAACATAATAATTTACTATTGTAAACAGTAATTTTACTGCTAGTAGATACAACTAAAAATATTAAAAAAAATTAAGGTAATTTAAGTTTTAACTTGTTTTCATAGATAAATATACTTATATTGCTATATTAATAATAATTCTGATAGACTGGAATGTTAATAAAATGAACGATTCAAAAGTTCCTAGCGAGTTAGGCATCATTGTAGTTATGGGAGCAATGTTAGTGATTACAAGTGCCAGTATTATCGTCATAATGAATATGTTTTAGAGTCAGAAATAAGCGGATTTTCATAAAAAAATAAATTTATTCCCTCTCGATATCGAGAGGGATTTTAAATTTAGCGATTGCATATTTATTTGCTATATATTTGGTGTGATTTATATATAAGCGATCAGTGCTAATCTACGGGTTGTTTAATTCTCGATCTAGCCAGTGAATTATGCCATCCAGTAAGAGATTAACTCACCTCGTATCTAAATTTAGTATTTTTTTCTTCGGTACGATATTAACTACTTTAACTTTGTTGACCATCGCTGCATTAATACCGAGAAAATGGAATTATTCTGCAAAAAGTGCTTGCAACACTAAAATTTGTATTTCTGATACAGGAATTCACTCCAATATCATAGTACCGACTACAAATAAAATATTTGATTGGCATAGCTATTTATCTATAGATAAAATCGGTATTGATAATGTTCGCGATTACAATTATTTGAGTTTTGGATGGGGCGATCGCGATTTTTATATGTCAACTCCTTCCGTTGCAGATTGGAGATTTTCTACTACTTTTGCAGCTTTATTTATTTCCACACCTTCCGTTATTTATGTGAAGGGATATCAATCAATACCAGCTTACGAACAAGTTAAATGTATTAAAGTTAATCAAACAGATTATTTACAACTAGTTCAGTTTATCCAATCGACATTTAAACAAAACACAAAAGGTCAAAATATCCGTTTTGGGAATGGTCATACGAATAATGCGGGTTTTTATGCTGCAATTGGTAACTACTCAATTTTAAATAATTGTAACTCTTGGACCGGAAGAGCATTAAGAAAAGCAAACGTCAACACACCGCTTTGGGATGGGCTTTCTACTGCAATTATGTTTCATCTGAAAAGTAATTGTAATTAATATAGCTATAACACTACGTAATTAAAAAATTTGTCAAAGTTGTTTGTCGTAGACGGGCTAAAACCTATGATTCATAAACTTTTAACTGTTGACTTATGTCYTACGGACACGCATTAACGCAATGTGACGCGTAGGTGCTAATGATTTGCACATAGCACCCTATTTTCTATGACTGTGCTAGTTGACGCAATTTTCTACAAACTTCTGTAATGGTTTCAAGACTAGTAGGAGTAATTAAACCGTCATGGTGAAAAATATATACCTGATCTTTTTGTGTTGCTTTTAGATTCTTCCAAAAGGGAAGTTTTTTTAATACATTTGGATTAAGATTATCAGACTCAACTAAAAAAATTAGATCGGGGTTTGCTGTCAATATTTTTTCCTGTGAAAGAGTTAAATAGCCTGAAAATGGTCTATTTGATTGAAAATCAGCAGTTAAATTTTGATAATTAAATTTATTTAATAAATCTCCCGTCCAACTATTTCTGTTAGGGGAAGATGTGGGTATTCTACCGGTTAAAACTAAAACTGATTTATCATTTTTCGGGATATTATCAACACAGGATTGATACTTGTCTAAAATTGGTTGAGGATTAGCACCGATCCGGACTGCTAATTTTTGAGTAAAATTTGTTAAATCTTCCCAACTTCTTATCTCTTGGGAAATGATATCTACTCCTAATTTTTCCAATTTTGCCAAAGCTTCTGAATGCATACCTCCAGAACCGATAGCTAGATCGGGCTTGAGTGCAATAATTTTTTCCAAATTGACGTTACCGTAAAGAGCAACCTTTGGATAATTGGTAAATTGTGGCTTTTTGTTAGTATCTCTACTATTTGGAATTGCAACTAGTTTACTTGGGTTTAAATTGTAAATTAAGTTTGCAGCTAAAGGTGTTAGTGTTACAATTCTTTGTGCTGAATCTTGTTTTCTACTTAAGTTTGCTTCTGCTTGAATCTGGGATCTTTCTACTGTTGTATTAGTATTGTTTGAACAACCAATTGAATTGAAAGTTAATAACAAAATAGTTATTAAAAGAGTGGAGGTTTTGTTCATATACTACAAAAATTCGAACCAAGCATATTGAGATACAAGCTAGTAAAAGCAAGAAAATATATTTTATTGTATTGTGAAAGTAATCTAATTTTTTTTTATTTTAAAGTAGATTTTAACTTGCAACAATATATTCAGCAACGCTGCTCGAAAGAAATAGTAATTTCCATATTCTTATTCTCTATTTCCTTGTTCGCTGGGTCCGGTACATATCTTTTTGCTTTAGGTCTGTCTAGATTTTCTTTTTCCTTAAGTTGACATCAATATCCTTTTCTCCTCTTCGACATCATAATGATTATTATTCTTATACACTATAGTAAATTGAGTTTTTTGGATAATTTATTTATTAGAAATCCCTAATATGCTTTAAAGTTCCGCAAACGCAAAGCATTTGTAACCACGGAAACAGAACTAAAAGCCATTCCACCACCAGCAATGATTGGGTTCAGTAACCAACCAAACAAGGGGAATAAAATCCCCGCAGCGACGGGAATCCCTAAAATATTGTAGAAAAACGCAAAAAAGAGATTTTGACGAATGTTTCCAACCGTCGCATGGGAAAGTTTAATAGCGGTAATGATACCCTGTAAATCTCCAGAAATTAAGGTGATATCGCTAGCCGCGATCGCAACATCTGTTCCTGTACCAATAGCAATTCCCACATCTGCTTGTGCTAATGCAGGAGCATCATTAATCCCATCACCCACCATCGCGACAATTTTATGTTCTTTTTTACTACTTTCCTTTTGTAGCGTTTTTACTTGTTCGGCTTTGCGATCAGGACGAACTTCAGCAAATACGCGATCAATCCCAACCTCACGAGCAATAGCTTCTGCTGTTGGACGGTTATCTCCCGTGAGCATTACCACTTCTAAACCTAATTTGTGCAGCATCCTGACTGCTTCTTTAGATGTACTTTTAAGGGTATCAGTAATTCCCATTAATGCTTCTATTTTTCCATCCACAGCGAGCCAAATCACGCTTTTTCCTTCATTAGACCAAGTATTGTTTTGAAGAAGAAACATTTGGGTATCGATACCCTCTGATTCTAGCCAGCGTAAAGTACCAATCTGTACAAAATGATCTAAAACAAATCCTTGTACCCCACTTCCAGGAACCGCGACAAAATCGCGGACATTTTTAACTCCAACCTCTTGAGATTGAGCATATCTAACCACCGCTTCCGCTAAAGGATGTTCGGAATTACGCTCTAGTGAAGCAGCCAAACTCAGTATTTTTAACTCATTACCGTTAGCTGTACCATTCACAGTAATAAAATTAGTAACCGTAGGTTTTCCCTCCGTTAAGGTACCGGTTTTATCCAAAACAATAGTTTGGATTTTGTGAGCTAATTCTAAACTTTCCGCTCCTTTAATCAAAATACCGTTTTCTGCACCTTTACCAGTTCCCACCATAATCGATGTGGGGGTAGCTAAACCCAAAGCACAGGGACAAGCAATAATCAAAACGCTGACGGTGGGAATTAAAGCTAGAGTAATATTTCTGGTCCCATACAACCAAATAATAAAAGTCGCGATCGCGATCGCAATAATCCCAGGTACAAACCAAGCTGTAACTCGATCTGCTATGCGTTGAATCGGAGCTTTACTCCCTTGAGCTTCCTGTACTAATCGCACAATTTGAGCTAAAACCGTATCTTTACCAATTCTGGTTGCTTTAAATTTAAAACTACCAGTTTTATTAATCGTTGCACCAATAACCTCATCACCGGGTTGTTTTTTAACAGGTAAACTTTCACCCGTCACCATTGCTTCATCTACAGTAGAATTACCCTCTATCACTTCCCCATCTACCGGAATTTTTTCCCCAGGACGGACAATAACCACATCATCAAGTTGAACTTCTTGAATCAGAATATCTATTTCCCTTCCATTACGAATTACGCGAGCATTTCTAGGTTGTAAACCAATTAGTTTCCGAATTGCTGCACTAGTTTTTCCCTTAGCACGATGCTCAAATAATCTTCCCAAGAGAATTAAGGTGATGACAACTGCAGAAGTTTCGTAATAGACTTCCGCTCTCAAACCTCTCTCGACAAAGAAGTCAGGAAATACAGTTACAACCAGAGAATACAAAAACGCCGCACTCGTACCTAAAGTAATTAAGGTATCCATAGTCGCGGTCTGACGTTTTAAAGCATTACAACTACCAATATAGAATCCGTAACCACACCAAAACTGTACTGGAGTCGTTAATATTAACTGTAACCAGGGGTTATGCAACCATCGAGGAATAAAGGAAAATTCCAAACCAGTCATCATCGGGAGACAAGCAACAACTAAAATAATGCTGATAATACTCCCTACAACCAGTTTAAGAATTAGATCCCGTTCTTGAGCTTTACGAACTGCTTTTTCCTTATCATCTTCCCCTATCGTCATCCCTTCTTTGTTGAGAGGGTAAGCCTTAAAACCAGCAGCATCTACAGCACTTTGAATTTGTTTTAGCTCAATTTTTTGAGAATTATATTTAACAGTCGCTTGTTGTGCACCAAAGTTAACAGCACATTCCTTGACTCCTGGAAGGGAACTAATAATTTTTTCTATACTGCTAGCACAGGAAGCACAGCTCATCCCCTTTAGCTTTAGTCTTGAGGTGTTCATAGTAAAGTAAATATTGGGCTTTATTTGATTTATAAAAATCTAGTACAGGTAGGCGGAAATAAAGCAACCATTTATAAAGTCTAGAAGTTAGATAATATAATAATTTTGACTTTTGACTTTTGTTCATCCGTAAGAACACGGTCTGTTTTAACTTTCGCGCGGCGGTACTAGTTTGATTATTCAAATCATTCTTGGAGGTACAGAACAGGATGTGAAGCGTATTGAGTTTTATTAAAGGCGATAAAACTAAATAAATGAAAATCACTCCTGCATTGTGTAAAATATAACTAGCTTAACCTGAGACTTTTTCTACTTTATCTTTTGGCTGTCAAGTTTTAATGGTATCTTACAACGACCAGGAATTATTAATTATTTATTGTATTACTATGCAAATTTATAGGTTAAAAGTGACAAAGTTGGGACATAATTGTAAATACTTAAATTTTCTAAAAATTCGCTTCCAGTAAAACCTGCAAATATACAAGTTAAAATTTTTACTTAAAGCTATACTAGTTCTCGGTGCGAGACTTCAAAGCTTTACAGAGACTGATATATGTAAATTTCTATTTGCACTCACTTGCAAAATAGGGTGTATTTTTTCGTAAATATGAACTAAATGCTCCTAGAAATCTACGATAAGCCCATCACTATATTGCCCCAATTGCTGTAATATTTGAACCTCCATAACATGGTTTAAAATAGCACACTGCCGTAATCCTTATCGATTCCATAGAGCTACACTTTACAATTCAAAATTTACAGAAATATTGAAATATTCAGTTTGACTTTTGATGCATTATTTAAGATTTAAATAAATTCCTGTCGCTGCTAAAAAAACAATTTATTTAGTAAAGTCACCAAAGTTTGGGCTTACTAAAGATGTAATTAAAATCATCGTTGGTGATATAAAATTTTGTATAATTATTGCTCGTACTAAAGAATTATTAATAAATGAGGTTACAGGATTTTGTTGAGTAAAGTTTCAGAAAAAAAGATACATTTTGTTAGATGGGTCCTTGTAACTGGATGGCTATTGTTAATTTTATCCCTATTTTATGACCCAATTACCCAATATCTAACAGATCCAAATAACTCACTATCTCCATTTAGAGATCAACAACTGAGTGAAAATCCCCCAATAAATGTTTTAGTACAGGGGAATCCATTAAAACAAAAGCCTTATCCAATCGGAGCAAGAATTTTCTGGGGTATGACTGTTCCCAGTGCAATTATGATTGTGTTAGTTTTTGGACATGAAACTTGGAGGCGTATTTGTCCTTTATATTTTTTATCCCAAATTCCTCGTGCTTTAGGATTAAAGCCCAAGTTAGACGTACATAAAAATAATTGGCTAATTCGCAATCATCTTTACTTACAATTTACTTTCCTATTTATTGGTTTAAATTTTCGGATTTTATTCACTAACTCTGCTCGAATCATTTTAGGTTTATTCCTTCTGACTACAATTTTCTCAGCAATCTTAGTAGTCTTTATATATGGTGGTCGTACTTGGTGCCATTATGTGTGTCCATTTGGTCTAGTCCAAACAGTTTTTACCGGTCCAGGTGGTTTATTGGGAAGCGACGCTTATACTGCACCACCAAGAAGCATTACTCAGTCCATGTGTCGCGAAGTAGACAAAACAACTACTAAAGAAAGAAGTGTTTGTATTAGTTGCAAAGCTAATTGCATAGATATTGATGCAGAAAATTCTTACTGGAATGACCTCAAAAAGCCAGGACGTAGATTTATCCAATACGGTTATCTTGGATTAGCTATTGGTTATTTTGTCTATTATGGGTTGTACGCAGGTGATTTTAATTATTACTTCTCTGGTGCTTGGACTCATGAGAAGAATCAGCTAGGAACTCTTTGGGATCCAGGATTTTACATATTGGGTCAGGCAATTAATATACCGAAAATCTTTGCTGTTCCTTTAACTTTAGGCTTTTTTGTCATTATTGTCTATTTTGTTGCTAGGAAACTAGAAAAGACTTATCGTGCTTATCTCAGAAGACGTCACTCCAATATAAGTTCCGAACAAGTATTGCATAAGACCCTATCTATTTCTACTTTCATTGCTTTTAATGCTTTTTTTATCTATGGTGGTCGTCCGGAGATTCTTCGTCTTCCCCATTGGTTACAACTAGTTTTTAATGCTTTTGTCGTGCTGGTTAGCACTGTGTGGTTGGCTCAAACTTGGGGACGTAGTTCCGAGCAGTATGAAAAAGATGCCCTAGCTTACAATTTACGCCGCCAACTTAAAAAGTTACCAATTGATATTTCCTCATTTTTAAATAATAGTTCTCTTGACGACCTGACATCTAACGAACTGTTTGTGTTGAATTCTGTTTTACCTCAATTCCAGCGTAGAGATCGTTTGCAAATTTACAAAAGAATATTACAAGAAGCTTTAATCCAAGGGAATATCACTCCTGCAGATACTTTTGAAGTTCTCAAAGAACTGCGCCAGCAAATGGATTTAAATGATGATGAACACTATTTCGTCTTATTCGATATCACTGGAGAAAATCCATCTGCCGCTTATCTTAGAGATTCTCAATCAGAAACAATCATTACATTTAACCCATAGTGGTATTGACAAATTTTTTCAAGCCTTAGGTTGTCACAAATCGCTAAAATCGGTATTTTGTAGAAAGCCTGAGATGATGGTTTTTGTTTTTCATTTGTACTATGTCCTTCAGGATAGCAATTGGACTCTTGAAGATAGGCCTCCTGTTATACATTTGATATCTATTCACATCAAAGAAGGGAGGGAATATGTCCTTTCAAGGGTAGGTTTTTTGGAATCTCTAAAATAGTTGAGAAAATTCTCAATTTTTTAAGGTGGTTTTATAATTTCAGGATTTAAGCATCACCTAAAATATTCAAAAAATGACTTAGTCATTTTTTGACTAAGTACAGAATACCTGCCTATCAGAGAGAAATATTTCAGGAAAAATACATTAATAATCCATTTACCCTTATTAGCGTTACTAAAATTGAAATAATTATGAAAATAATAGCTTTTAATCACTTAACAGGAGTGTTAAAAGAAAGTGTTATCTCACCAAAAAGAGGAAATCTACAACTATACTTGATTGGAAGATATCCCGGTTGTGACTTAATTCTCAACAGTCCAAAAGTCAGCCGTGTCCATGCTATTATCCTTAGATTTGAAGAAAACTACTATTTTATTGACCTTGCTAGTAGTAATGGTTCGCGTATTAATAATCAAGGAGTAGAGTTCAAGCAAAAATATATTTTAAATGCTGGTGATACAGTTCGAATCAGCGATTTCGTCATATTGTTTGAAGAAATTAATCATAAATCACAACCTTACTGGTTTTTAAAACCAAAAAATACGAATACTTCCAAAGAGGCAACTCTTAATAGTAATGATCAATTAATACTTCATTGCTCTCAAGTTATAGATGAAACCCACGATGTTAAAACTTTTCGCTTAGTTTCTTCTCAACCAAAATTATTTGATAATTACAAACCAGGTCAGTTCGTGACCTTAGATTTAGAAATTAATGGTAAACCAGTAAAACGTTCTTATTCGATTTCTTCAACTCCTTCACGCCCTCATAATTTGGAAATCACTGTTAAGCGAGTCCCTTCACCAGCAGATGCACTTAATATTCCTGCTGGTTTGGTTTCTAATTGGTTACATGATCGCTTTACCGTTAACTCCCCCTTGAAAGTCAGCCCAGCAATGGGAAATTTTACTTGTTTTGATCATACTAACGAAAAACTCCTGTTTATCTCAGCAGGTAGTGGTATCACACCCATGATGTCTATGTCTCGATGGTTATACGATCTAAAAGCAGATGCTGATGTAATCTTTATTCATAGTGCGAAAACAGTAAGAGATATCATTTTTTGCCAAGAACTGGAGTTGATGGCATCAAGATACCCCAAATTTCAACTAGCTATTACCTTAACTGGTAGCCATCATCCAACTTGGTCGGCTTATACTGGTAGACTCAATAAGTCAATGCTACAAAAGATCGCTCCCGATTTTAAAGAACGTACTGCATACGTTTGCGGTCCTGATGGCTTTAGAAGCAATGTTAAAGAAGCACTCAAGGAAATTAAGTTCCCGATGTCTTCTTACCATGAAGAAAGCTTTGGCTCAGCAAAAAAGCAAAAAAAAGTTTTGTCATCAGCAAAACCAGAGATTCAAAGACAATCTGAATTTTTTTGCGCAAACACAATACAAGCTACTACCTCCAAGATAGTTGACCAAGCTTCAAACTCTCAAATTACAGATGTTGTAGTTTTTACTAAATCTCAGAAAGAAATTGTTTGCGACCCAGAAGAAACTATTTTAGAAGCTGCTCAACGGGAAAGAATTGAATTACCCTATGGATGTAAAATGGGAGCCTGCGGTCAATGCAAGCTATATAAGCTTTCTGGAAAAGTACTTTACGAAGAAGATGTAAACTGTGAAGAAGACCATGTTCTTACTTGTATAGCTAAAGCCAAGGGACGGGTAATAATTGAGGACTAATTGGCTTTAAAACTATCTTCTCACACCCCTACTAGATAAGCTTTACAGAAAGAAAAATTTCCCTCAACTGGATCCATATTGAATTAATTACCCTTCGTAAAAGGGTATCAGTATCCATGCAAATTGCTTCAAGTCACAATTCTACAATGCCTCTATCTCTATGATTGAATGCATAAAGCTTGATGAGTGGTGCGCTTGCAGTGCACCACCCCTTTAATCTTAAGATTAGATGTGCTTGCCTTGGGAAGGTAACAACGCTTCCTGTAAAAGTGGGGCAGGATTTTATAAAGAAACTCTAATACCCACGAGCAAGCTCATGGACTTTAAGCCTACCCCATTTTAGAAGAAGTATTTGTAAAACAGATTATCGCTAATGCTATACAGATTCTTAGAAAAGTTATGAGTAAGTTCTTAACACCTAAGAACAAGCAGTTTATTGATAAAGATTAATCTTTCAATCTCCACATATCAGGACGCCAGGGTGGCTTCTCATACTGTCCTGCAGTGTGGTCAAGACGGCTCTTATATGTTGAACCTTCAAAAGTCACCTTAGTGCCTTTTTTATAAGAAGTCCCTGCTTTCCAAGGCAGTATATTTTCAGCAGGTTCTGTAGGATCTGGTGTTGGAGTTGGTGCATTACCATTGCTATCACCAATAATAATATCTGAACATGCATAAAAGGCTTCTGGACTTAGAGAACGCTGCCAAATCATGTATATGATAGCTCTACTTCCTACCTCTCTATCATCTGGCAATTTGGTAGAAATTACATATTTACCATTAGCAGTATCCTTACCATCTGTGGTAGTTATGCCTTGTGCATCAAACAAGGGGGTTTCTTCCAAGTCATTCCATGTCAAGGGTTGTGTTGCCGGGTCAAATCCTTTTTTGGTGATATATCCCCTCATATACTTAACTGCGTGCGGTGTTGCTCCCCTATAGATAAAATCGAAATTGGATCCTGTCGGTATTATTTGCGCTGGCCAATCACCACGTACAAGATCTAATCCTTTGTACTTCTCTCTACCAGCACTACATAATTGACCATCAGGAATAAGCTCCCGATGACGACCATTGGCATCTCTGATATTAACCTCATGCCAATCATAAAATGCCTGTGTTCCCCCAACGTCAACAGCTTCCTCACATGCATCTGACTTGGGATTTTCTGGATTTTCCTCAAAACATACGTACGAGCGACTCTTTGGGAATTCCGGTGCCCCATGCCCTTGCACTGGTTTTGGCTCGAGAACTGACCCAAGCAAGACCACTCCGCCGACTAAGGCTCCACATACTACTCTATTGAACGCTTTCATTCATTTCTCCTTCCAATTTACTTTTCCTCTCAAGGGCATTAAATATTTAGCAAGATTAGCATCAAAGGAAAAATAAAACCCACAACCCATATCTCTAGATATTTAGCATATTTTAGCGAAATATAAACCCAGAAGAAGATATTATATAGACGCAGAATCTACTAGCTGATAACTAGTAATTTTCTATACTTAAAATTATTAAATAACAGTCAATTAAAGTGCTTAATTAAGTGTATACACGGATTTGGAATAGCATAATGTTTCCCTATGTAGATATGCGAGATAATGACGTAAGCGTGTGTTTTTCCCTTCTACGTTTCTAAGTCAATATTATTACTTTAGATCGCCTTCATCAGACTATGTAATTAGGTTAGGACATTGATGAACGCTAAACCTATAACTGGTAAATTTTGCTGTGCTAACGCTCCATAATACTTACGGTACGCTTTCGCTAGCCGTTAACACCGGAATTACGTTTGTGAAGTTAGTCAGAGCCTGCGGCGTCGGCAGATCTGTTCGGAACGTAGCGCAGCGATAGGTAATGTAGTTATAGCCTCTAGCTGCACTACCTACGGTTCCGGTATAGAATACCTGTGGTAGGCTTACGCTGCTCACTAAGTACTAATGACTTACGCATAGCACCATATCGCTTAAGATATTGCTCGTAGTATAAAGGTTTTAAGAGTTCAAATTATCTTGTAAGCGAAATACTTATATATAACTAATTTTGGTAGAAACGGCAAAATTTCTCTAGACTCTTGTTTCTCACCAGAATATCGATGCTTTAGTTCGAGGAAGCCTCTCCATTAAGCATCATTGATATCGACATGAGGTTTTAAACAAACTGGAACACTTTGCTTTTGTGCATCTGTAATTGCTTTTTTAATATTTTGCTGAGGTTCAGTTTTCTGTGTCGAAAATATTTCGCTGCTTTGGATGTTGTTTAGGTATTTATTTACAATCCTCCATAACTCTGGAAATATTACACATTAACATACAGGGTGACTATGCCGGATAACTATGTGAGAAAAAGTATTCATACCCATAATAAGGTAAATTGCAAAGAAACCCTTACCAAGAAACGAAAAAGACACTGTGTTGCCTGTCGTTTGTTTAAAAATTATTGATAAATAGAATATAAAAAAAAGCAACAAAAAAGCAAGATTTTTAAGAATGAGCGTGAAAACCAACAATACTTGTAATATAGTTTACACTATACTTGCATGAGTGAAAGTGGTCTGGGAGGTCTGCCACCAAGTAATTTTTTCTTCCTTTATGATTAAGATGTAGTGCATTTATCTATATAATTAATCCCTCAAGTTCATAAACTTGTTTCCAACTCGTTATTGAGCCCAAAAATACACCTAGAATTATTTGAAGTTCTTCATATAATTAGCCTTTAATTAACCTTGATCAATCAGCTTTACTGCCAATGCTTTCCTTGCCTCGCATACACTTGGAGGCAGAGTAATAAATTTCTGCATCATTTGTATGAACTTTGAGAATCTCAGCTATTATCATTGTTATAAATATCTTTGCTCTATGATGATTTAATAAATATTTCGTTCCTTTGAAAACATATCAGTAGGTAAAAATAGATATCAATATAACTGAACATAACAGATTTAGATACCTTGTCCTTTGACAAAATATTTCAAGCATGATAATTTCTCAATCGAATAAATAAGAATCATATTTATTTTTTATGAATAAATTATATTGAAAATGTTATGTTGAAAACATCTAAAAAAATTGATTTTCATCAAACGTATAGGATTAATGAAATATACGATTAGTAAATTATTGTTCAAAATTTGTTGAATATTTTATTGGAAATTTGGAACGTTAATTACTAAATAGTTAAATTTAATACATAAAAAATAAAGTATTGGAACCATGATAAATTTAATCAAACCTGGTGTTTTATTTTTTTTCCTTTTAGGAAGCTTGCCATTTTTAAACACCTGGAAATTACAACAGGTGAATGCTACTCAAACCCAACAAGTAACTGTTAGGTTTGCTTCAAAAGTAGGCGATACCCCTTTCAGTTGTGATAGTAATTACAATTTAGGAAAATCTGCTACCACTACGAAAATTGCAGATTTCCGCTTTTATATTTCTAATATTGCTCTAATTGATGCTAATGGTAAAATTGTTCCCCTAAACCTTACCCAAGATAATAAATGGCAATATCAAAATGTAGCCTTAATTGATTTTGAGGATAAAACAGGTGCTTGTACCAATGGAACCACAGAAATAAGAAATAAAGTTGTTGGTACAGTTCCTAAAGGTAATTACAGAGGTTTACAATTTACTTTGGGTGTTCCATCTAATCTCAACCATGAAGATTCTACCCTGGCACCTTCACCCTTAAATCTCACTTCTTTATGGTGGAATTGGCGCTTCGGATATAAGTTTGCCCGCATTGACCTAAAAAACCAAGTTGTTTCCCAAAATCCGCATTCACAGCAGAAACATAAAGACAATCATAGAAATGCAGCTAAATCTCAAGGTTTTCCTATCCACTTAGGTAGTACGGGCTGTCAAGCAGAAACTTCCAGCCAAAAACCTCAAACTGAATGCAGTAATCCTAACAGATCAATTATTTCCTTTACCAACTTTAATCCAGCTAAAAATGTAGTCATTGCAGATATTGGTAAACTGCTGGAAAATACCGATCTAAACAAGAATCAAGCAGATACACCTGCGGGCTGCATGTCAAGTCCTGATGATAATGACTGTAGAAATCTTATGGAAAGTTTTGGTATACCTTTTGGCAGTGATACTACAGTAAAACAAACTTTTTTCCGAGTTGAGTGAATGGTTGTCAAAGTATAGTAAAACCAATGAGATATAACAGGAAACGTTACTTTGTTCTGACAGTAATTTTTGCATTGACATTGTGCTTATCTACTGGTTTGAGTCGAGTTTTATCTGCTTCTGGTTCGACTAATACTTATACATGGGATATTCCCAATTGGCTCCCCGAACCAGTTGTCCCTGCTGATAACCCTATGACAGCGGAAAAAGTAGAACTCGGAAGAAATTTATTTTATGAGCAACGCCTTTCTGTTAATGGTAAATTTTCCTGCGCTTCATGTCACATTCAAGCCTTAGCTTTTACTGATGCAAAACCTGTTGGAGTGGGAGCAACTGGGGAAAAGCACCCACGAAATACCATGAGTCTAGCTAATATAGCGTATAACTCCGTACTTACCTGGGCTAATCCAGGAATGAAACAATTAGAAGGACAAGCTTTAGTTCCCATGTTTGGGGAACATCCCGTAGAAATGGGTTTAGCAGGAAAGGAAGAGGAAGTTCTCCAGATATTACGAGACGATAGTAATTATCAAAAATTATTTGCTGCTGCATTTGGAAAGGGTAATAATATTAATATCAATAACTTAACCAAAGCGATCGCAGCTTTTGAAAGAACTTTAATTTCTGCAAATTCACCTTACGATCGCTATCGGTATGGAAATGACAAAAATGCAATTTCTGCATCTGCGAAACGGGGGGAAGCATTATTTAATAGCGAACGCTTAGAATGTTTTCACTGTCATGGTGGTTTTAACTTTAGTGACTCAATCAAACATAAACGCTTAGCGTTTGAGGAAATTGCTTTTCACAACACTGGGCTTTACAATATCGATGGTAAAGGTGCATATCCGGGTAAAAATACTGGCGTGTATGAAATGACCCATGAACCATCTGATATGGGCAAGTTTAAAGCACCCACATTGCGAAATATAGCTCTAACTGCTCCCTATATGCATGATGGTAGTATTGCAACTTTAGAAGAAGTTATCGAACATTATGCAGCTGGTGGTAGAACGATTCATGTTGGTAAAAATGCTGGGGTAGGAAGTGAAAATCCTCTCAAAAGTCAATTCATTTCTGGTTTTCAATTAAATCCAAGGGAGAAGCAAGATTTATTAGAATTCTTGCAAAGTTTAACGGATAAGTCGTTTATTACAAATTCTAATTTTAAGATTCCCGATAACAAAATTAGGAATCCCGAAAGGTAATTGGAAAAAACTAGATCGCCAGTAGTAATACTAAGTCTGGGTTAATTACCCCTTTCTAGAATGAGAGAAGGAAGTGTGGGAGGTGTGGGAAGTGTGGGGGGAAATTCCAAAAAATATAAAGGGGTTTTAAAAATCAGATTTGGTATAATAATTTATTACCGCACATCTCTATATCTTCCGATCCTGTTGCACTAGCATCGGTCGCTAACAGTGCTATCACCACGATGCTGACAAATGGGTGAAACACACCTTGTTTCCTCTAGGATCATCCAAGTCCTCAAAATGAACTGTCAACTCATTCTGAACTTAGGCTATCTAACTTTTTATATCGAATTCGAACGAGCACGTGCAACAAAGCTGTCGCGATAAAGATAATTGCTGCGGGGATAGTATAAAATAATTGTCTGCCTTTAGTTAGTGGAGAATAACCACTTGCTGCTCCTACATAGGCAAAAAGAAAGTAAAGCCAGATATACCATATCCCACTTACATAAATTAATTTGCTAAAACTATCAGATACACCTTTACTCACTTCATCAAAAATACTTGAGTTTACCAATTCCATAACTGCAAATATCATAATAATCAAATAAGCAATCCCACCTGTGAACCAAATATAACCGGGTACTTGTTTAACCCGAAGTTGTACGAAGACAAATATCCCAAAAAGGTGAACAAGATGAGAAATACTCAGTATTAGCCACAGATACCGGCGATAATTTTCTATCCATAGCGAATATTCCTGAAGCCTTTGAATATAAGAACAAGGTTTCGATACAAATACTAACAAAAATGGTACTACTGAAGTAACAGAGGTGAATCTTAAAACAGTTCTAATGGTTTGTTCATTTACACCCACATAGAAAATTAAACCTGTAATTAATAGGATAAAAAGAGAGCTAGCAATAACTAAACTCCAGCCAACGAGCGATGAATTTTTCATAGGATTCAATACTCAATAATTGTCTGTAGTTACTGAGTTTAGTTCGCTTGGTGTTTATCCGTCTTGTCTATTCTTCCGAAAAATATCGCAATCTTCCATTGACCTAACAGATCGTAGAACTATAATGAATTTTTGTATGCTTTGGGTGTAATTCCCAAGTGTTGACGAAAAACCCTGGTAAAATGACTCTGACTCTGATAGCCAACCTGGTGACAAGCTTCTACTATACTTAGATCGCCTCGAGCAAGTAGCTTTTTAGCGCGTTCGAGCCTACATTTAGTCACATATTGGTGAGGTGTAAGTCCCGTAGATTGCTTAAAAAGGCTAGCAAAATAGTGAGGACTCATTTGAACCACGTCGGCTAATTCGGCTAAGCTAATACTTCGGTCAATTTGTTCATTGATATAAGCAATTATTTGTCTCAATTTATATTTTGACAATCCATCTGTATAATTTACTAACTCATATTGGCGATCGCGTGATGCATATCTACTAATCAAATGTACTGAAAGAGCAGTAGCCATTGATTCAGCATATAAACGGCTATCTATTCCACCTGACTCAAGTTCTCTTTTTAGTTCCAAACCAATTTGTTGAATCAAAGGATCGCGAAGTTTAAATCGCGGTATGATTTCGATTTTACTGACATCCACTGATTCCCAAGCAACTTGTTCGAAAAATCTTGTTTCTAGGAATAGGGTAATAAAAGCAGCTTGACGATCGCACTGGGATTTTGGTGCAATTTGATTCGCAGGAAATATACCTATATCCCCACTGGTATAGCAATCATCATGCCAATGACCGTTCACCATTCGTCTTGCTTGAAAACATCCTAAATAAATGCTAATAAGGTGCTGTGCAAAAGAACATTCAGGTATTTCATGAGCTGGTTGTCGATGGTAGAAAAAGCGAATTGCATTCCAGTTGACCTCGTTACTAGTGAGTGTAGGCGATTGAACTAGAATCTTCTGTAAGCAATCCTTCTGTACCGCATCAATAGTTATAATTCGTTCGCTTTGCATCAAACTTATTCCTTATTAGAATAGCTAAGTTTACACTCAGAGAAAGCCGGTCGATTGACAAAACGATATTTACAGAGAATTGAACAACTCAATAAAATTAGTTTTTCCCGTTACTAATTACCAATTATTCACCCCTAGCTTAGTTTTTCATCGCCAAAGTCAAACCATCGCCGATAGGTACCATACTCAAATTAACTCGTTCGTCCTGATGTAATTTTTGATTTAAAGCTCTAATTTTCTTTGTTCTGTTATCTTCGATCGCAGGGTCTGCAACTTTTCCCGACCATAACACATTGTCTATAGCTATCAAACCACCAGGACGTACGAGTTGCAAAGCTCTCTCATAATAATTATCGTAGTTACTTTTATCAGCATCAATAAAAACAAAATCGAATGTTTCCGCTTCCCCTGCTTTGAGTAACTTATCTAATGTTTCCACCGCTGGAGCAACATGCAAATCGATTTTATGGCTCACACCGGCTTTCTGCCAATAGCGACAAGCAATTGATGTGTACTCCTCATTAATATCACAAGCAATAACTTTACCATCACTAGGCAGAGCTAAGGCTACAATCAAAGCACTATAACCAGTAAATACACCAATCTCTAAAGTTTTTTTTGCACCCATCAATTTTACTAGCAGAGCCATAAATTGTCCCTGTTCGGGGGAAATTTGCATAATCCCCATTTGATGCAAACTCGTTTCTTGGCGTAACAGAGTCAAAATATCCGGTTCTCGCAGAGATACCGAAAGCAAGTATTCCCGTAGATTTTCTCCCAAGCCTAAGGTTCTAATTGACATTTTTGCTGCTTTTTTTAAATAACCAGTTTGTAATTCTATTAGAATTAGAACTCGTTCACTACAGTGTGATATTTATACAATATGTCATTTATTATTCTTACACTTCACTGTATGTATAAGATTTATTCTTTGTATAAGAAAACTGAAAAAATCAATTAGTTTAACTATTCATAAGAAAAGAAAATTGCCGCACATACAATTAAACCCAACAAAATCAAAGGAACCCAAAGGTTATTTACTTGGTACATACCCTTCAGAATAATAATTTACAGTGATTCTAACTTTAAATTGTCCGCAAACCTTGACGAATAATTTCTATTGCCTGAAGTAACACTAAATTGCTTTAGATAAGCATTTCCTGTTTTTTTTGTCACTAATTTTTGTACTATAAAGCATTAGAAAAAATAATTATAGTCATTGAGAAGTTTCTGAAAATATTATAAAATAAGTAAATTAACATACAATTTCAAAATCAACTATATGCATGTTCAGGGGGTAAGATGAGCCGTCCGATAATTCTTGGTATTGTTGGTGACAGCGCTGCAGGGAAAACAACTTTAACTAAAGGTATTGCTCAGGTACTCGGTCCGGAAAATGTAACGGTAATTTGTACGGATGATTACCATAAATATGACCGACAACAACGAGCAGAAATAGGTATTACAGCCGTTCACCCTGACTGCAATCATCTCGATATTATGCAACAGCATCTATCGTTGCTAAGAACGGGACAGCCAATTCTCAAGCCAATTTATAACCACAAAACAGGCTGCTTCGATCCCCCAGAATATATCAAGCCTAGTAAATTTGTGATTATTGAAGGATTATTAGGTTATTCAACCCGTGCTGCTCGCGATTGCTATGATGTCAAGGTTTATCTCGCACCACCAGAATCTTTACGCGCTCAGTGGAAAATCAAACGGGATACTCAAAAGCGAGGTTATTCTCCAGAGGAAGTACTCGAACAACTAAGAAAAAGAGAGCCAGATTCTGAGGCTTATATTCGTCCCCAACGTCAATGGTCGGATATTGTTATTAGCTTTTATCCTCCAGAGGAAGATCCTGTTCGAAATAATGGACAATTAAATGTCCGATTGGTATTGCGTCCTACCATTCCCCACCCAGATTTCACTGAGATTATCCAATCAACTAATGGTACTTCCATGTCTTCTATTCGTTTAGGGTTGGATAGAGATATGAGTAAGCCTGTTGATGTATTGGAAGTTGACCGTCATGCAAACTTAGAACAGGTCAATAAGTTAGAGCAAATTATTTGTTCTGATATGCCAAATCTTAAGAGTGTTTGCGACCGCGAAAGTAATCCTGAGTTGGGTAAAATAGCTGGTACTACAGGTGAGACTTTGCAAAGTTATCCGCTGGCTTTAACTCAGTTACTTATTACCTATCACATGCTCAAAGCAACTCACAGTATCGGTATTCCAGTATCGGCAGTTTAGATTAATCAGTACGAAATTATATAGGAATCCGATTTGAATTTTAAAAATATACTGAGACTCAAAAGTCTTTTTTGCAGGAGTTGTTGGTAAAAATCTTTTCAAGAATCAAACATGATTCCTATATTGAATAAAGTAGGGCGAACGTTAATTTTGTCATTCCACAATATTAAGCCACTTAAGACGTTTAAATTGCATTAGTAGTTTTGTCAAAAATAAAATTCTTTAACTCCACACTTACGTTACAAGTATTTTTGACCTTTTGTGAATCAATAATAATTTAAGTAACACCACTTTTTCTTACCAGAAAGCTTGTACTACAATATTGCGATTATTGTAGTTTGAATGTATTATCGATATGTGTTGTTTAAATATTAGGACTTACGCACTCGTTACCTTAGCGTAGCGAGTCCCTTTGGGACTTATTTCCATTAGCGGATCCGTAAGGTAGCGGCTCCGCAGGTAGCGCAGCTATAGCTATAGCGTGACCGCAAGGTCATTGGTTTGGGGTGAACCGCACCTACGGTGAATGCTATTTCCTTGCGGAAACGCAATAACTACGTTACGCTGCGCTAGCTGCTAACCTTGCATTGCAATGACTGTAATAGTGTTGTTCGTGCGTAAGTCCTGAATATTATGGAAAATATTATTACTGATAATATTTTTTGTAAATAGTATAAAGCTTGTAATTGGTTGATGAGGGGTAATAAAAATAATGAGGAGAATTTCGATTGCACAAGATACAGTCAAAATTCTTGACATTGGTAGCTACACTTCTCCTACAGGTAAGGAAGTTAATGTGGGTCAGAGTTTGCGCTGCTGCTTAGCTGCAACTGAATATTGTGAACCTGATCAGCTCTTCCAAATTCAACAGAATATTCTTGGTAGTGAGCCTCAATATCATAGTACTGACTTTGAAGTTAAAAATGAAACTAGTTTGATGGGAGCCCAGAGAATTAGTGCGAGTCAAGAATTTGAAAAAATCGGCGTTCTCAACTTTGCTTCCGCAAAAAATCCTGGTGGCGGTTTTCTTAAAGGAGCGCAAGCACAGGAAGAGAGTTTAGCGCGCAGTTCCGCACTTTATAAAAGTCTCTTATTGTGTCCCGAATACTATGATTTTCATCGTCGTCATGGATCCCTATTGTATAGTGATCGCATGATTTATTCTCCAGATTGTCCAGTTTTCAAGCAAGATGATGGAACTCTCTTAGAAGAACCTTATCTAGTAGATTTTATTACTAGTCCTGCGCCCAATGCTGGAGCAATTTTGAGGAATAAACCCACAGATTTAGACAAGATTCCAGAAGTTTTTTATACTCGAACGACAAAATTATTGAGTTTAGCTGCTTACCATAATTGCGATACTCTGATTTTAGGTGCTTGGGGATGTGGGGTATTTAGAAATCAACCTTCTTTAGTTGCTAGGATGTTTGCAGATTTGTTACTAGCGAATGGTCCATTTTGGGGTCGATTTAAAAAGGTTATTTTTTCAGTTTTAGATTCTAGTAAAAATAAAGGGACACTTATGGAATTTGAGAAATGTTTTGCCATTTAAATCTCATAAATGTCCTTTATGACAGAATCATTAATGCGATCGCTATTGTATTTGCGATCGCTATCATGTTTAAATTTCTCTTCACTCAGAAATCTAAAATGTTCCCAACAACGGTAGTACTTTTTTCTTCAATAAATCTATTAGAGTTGGTTCCATATACTCATATTCGTCTTTGATATCAAGACAAATTACTCGCTTATTTTTGAGCGAAGGTTGAAACTTATGAGAAAGCTTTCTGAGATGGGACTTTTCCATGACAAAGATTATATCTGCCCATTGAATTGATTCGCTACATACAGATATTTCTGCAGTTCTATCTATTCCTGCTGACTCTACTTCTAGACCTTCATATTCAGAGAATACAGCTTCTGCTGTTGGGCTACGCAATCTATTTTGACTACAAATAAATAACAACTTTTTCATACTATATTTATTGCATAAATTTCGATGCGATCGCAATCTTTATGTCTTTTTCTAGTTTTCTAAGCAAGTATTTGTAAATGAAAAATAAAATTATCGTAGGGTGTGTTGGGCGTACAAAAGAATATACTTTCTATTCACTGTTATTAGCGTCCTGTAACCCATGATTTACATGCCTTAATATTTATGCTTGAAGCAAATAAGAAGATATTCTGTATTGAATGTCGGAAAAACGTTATTGCTCGACTGGCTTTTGGATGCGAAGTATACCCACACAGAAAAGATTTAAGCACACTTCCTTTTTGGATTTGTGGTCGCGTAGCGTGACCGCAGGTCATGACTCCGAATTGCGTAGTATTGAAGAAGCAAGGGACATTTACCGAGAGATTTTAAGGTTGAAGAAAAACAATTTTCTTAGACACCACAAAGATTGATAAACAAGCAGATGTAGAAACACGCTTAAGAAAAAAGAACTTCCACCTACAAATCGCCCCTATTTAACAAGTAAATTAGATATGGGAGTAAAATTTAACCAAATAAGAACATGTCTAGTGATAAATGTGTGGACTCGGTGTCTTCCCACTTAATTGAGATTATAGGTGAGAAAGATACCGTAAAACCGTGGGAAATCTTGGAAGTTGAGCAGCAAAAGAAAATAGAGAAAGGAATTGCATCTTCCACTCCTCCCAATTGGGTTGTATATCCCCACACTCAAGAACAATTAGCTAAAGTGATTGCTGAAGCTTATCGTCAAGATTGGCGAGTTTTAGTTTGTGGAAGTAGTAGTAAAATTAGCTGGGGCGATTTAGTTGAAGCTGTAGATATTGTAGTTAGTACTGAACGCATCAACAAACTCATTGACCATGCTGTGGGAGATTTAACCGTTACTGTTGAAGCTGGAATGAAATTTTGCGAACTGCAATCAATATTAACAACAGCAAATCAGTTCCTTGCTCTCGATCCTGCTATACCCCAAGATGCGACAATTGGGGGAATTGTTGCAACAGCTAATACTGGTTCCTTTAGACAACGTTATGGTAGCGTCCGCGATCAGTTACTCGGTATTAGTTTTGTGCGTGCTGATGGAGAAATAGCTCGTGCTGGCGGTAGAGTGGTAAAAAATGTTGCCGGATACGACCTAATGAAGTTATTTACTGGTTCCTATGGGAGTTTAGGTGTCATTACTCAGGTAACTTTTCGAGTTTATCCTACACAACAAGCATCAGAAACGGTACTTCTAACGGGAGATGCAGATGGAGTATCCACCGCAGCGACAACACTTCGAGCCTCCGCTTTAACCCCAACTCAAGCTGATTTACTGTCTACTCAACTTGTATCTGATTTAAATTTAGGTAGTAATTTGGGATTAATTGTTCGTTTTCAAAATATACCTGAAAGTGTTAGTGAGCAATCAAATAGACTATTAGAAGTTGGGAAAAAATTGGGTTTAGAAGGAACAAAGTTTTCTGGTTCTGAAGAAAGCGACTTATGGAAGAGATTGCAAGAACAAATCTATTTTACTAGCACAGATGCCCCAATTGTTTGCAAAATAGGAATACTACCCTCTGCAGCAATGAAAATATTAAATAGTGTGGGTAGAGTTTTAATTCATAACAGCAGTGGTTTGGGTGTAGCCCGATTCGAGCATGAAGGGGAAATACTAAAAATGCGAAATCTTTGTCAAAGCAACAGTGGTTTTTTGTCAGTTTTAATGGCACCTGTATTAGTTAAAAGTAAAATTGACGTATGGGGATATAACGGCAATGCTTTGGAATTAATGCAAGGTATAAAAAAGCAATTCGATCCAAAGAATATTCTCAATCCTGGTCGATTTATTTAAAACATAGGGATTGCAAAACTACAAATAATAAATCATAAATCACGCAGGGACAGGTAATTTAGGGGGTTGGTAATTAGAGATGCAAGTTTCAGATAACAATACGAATAATACTAGTAATCATCTTAAAAATAGTGAAACGGCTAGTATAAAAAATTTAAAAGGATTTGATAATAATCGTCCACCGGACCCAAAACTAATTGATAGTTGCGTTCATTGTGGTTTTTGTCTTTCAACTTGTCCCAGCTACAGAGTCATTGGGAAAGAGATGGATTCTCCCAGGGGAAGAATTTATCTGATGGATGCAATTAATGAAGGTGAAATTGCTTTAAATACTGCTACTACAGAACATTTTGATAGTTGTTTGGGATGTTTAGCTTGTGTTACTACTTGTCCTTCAGGGGTAGAATACGACAAATTAATTTCTGCAACTCGTCATCAGGTTGAGCGTAATTATCCCCGTAGTTTACCCGAGCGACTATTCCGCAAATTAATATTTTCTCTGTTTCCTTACCCCAAAATTTTACGATTTTTACTGATTCCACTCTTTATTTATCAAAAACTAGGATTACAAAAGCTGTTACGCGCTACTGGTTTGTTACAGCGCATATCTCCTCGTATAGCTGCAATGGAATCGATTTTGCCTCAAATTACCCTACAATCGTTTCAAGATGATTTTCCTACAATTGTTCCTGCACAAGGGAAAAAGCGTTATCGAGTCGGAGTGATTTTGGGGTGCGTACAAAGATTATTTTTCTCTCCTGTAAATGAAGCAACTGTTAGGGTATTGACAGCGAATGGTTGCGAAGTGGTGATTCCTAAAACCCAAGGTTGTTGTGCTGCGCTTCCCGAGCATCAGGGACAAACCGAACAAGCTAAGGCTTTAGCAAGACGCATGATTGATAGCTTTGAAAATACAGAAGTAGATTTTATCGTCATTAATGCAGCTGGTTGTGGTCATACTTTAAAAGAATATGGTCACATCTTAGCTGACGACCCTGAGTACCGGGAAAAAGCTAAAAAATTTGCTGCTAAGGTCAAAGATGCGAATGAATTTTTAATTAATGTTGGTGTAACAGCGAAATTATCCCCATTAACGGATGAACCACTAACGATGGTTTATCAAGATGCTTGTCATTTATTACATGGTCAAAAAATTAGCGTCCAACCCCGTCAACTATTACGGAAAATTCCTGGAGTCAAGTTACGCGAACCCATAGATGCTGCTTTATGCTGCGGTAGTGCAGGAGTTTATAATATGTTACAGCCTGAAGTGGCAGATGAATTGGGCAAACAAAAAGCACAGAATTTAATTAACACCGGTGCGGATTTGATAACTTCTGCAAATCCTGGTTGCAGTTTGCAAATTAGTAAACATCTAAAATCCGAAGGGAAAGATATTAAGATTATGCATCCAATGGAATTATTAGATTATGCAATTAGGGGCGTTAAACTGAGAGATTGAATCTTGAGATCTAATTCTTGAGATCTAATTCTTGAGATCTAATTCTTGAAATCTAATTCTTGAGATCTAATTCTTGAGATCTAAGCCTCGAAATTTAAACTATTGAAGTACATCTCATAAACTTCACACTTGCGTCGTCATCCTACTACAGTTATAAATTAGAGATGGCGCATATTTTTTTGTAAATAGTAATGATACCTTACAGCTAGTATTCATTTCCATTTCTTAGAGCAGTGATGTAATAAATCTATTTAAATTATCCATACATAATATTCAATTTATCAAGTTTTTTTGGTAAACAATATTTTTTTAGTTAAGTGAATATTTTTATTCATATGTAAAAAGTGTATACTTAATCTTATTTCATACTTAATTGATTTACTAAGATTCTCACACCCAATCAATGATAAAAATCAATACAACAATAAATCAATAGTAATAATTAAGTTATTGTATCCAAACTCCATAAATACTATGCAGTAGCTTGCTGTCATGATTTACTTGTTATTATTGATTAAGTAGCAGCACTTAATACTACTGGCAAAATATTGCATCATTCCTATTTTTCTGTTTGCGTCTGACAGTAGTAGATAACCATGTAAATTTATCACGCCAATTATTCTTTCATCTATTGCTAAATCAATAAAAATTGTTTAGTGTAAAGCTATCACAAGTATCAATCCCGTTGATGCAATATGTTGGAATCACTAATAACTTTCTATATAAAGTCTCAAATTCTATCACCTCATTAAACTTTTATTCATCAAGAATAGGAAAAAATATATTATTTTTTGACGAAGGAAAAGTGCCATAAATGTAACTTTTTTATTTCATTTTTGTCACCATAATTATTTACATTATTGATTGTAGACAGGAAATAAGCAAAGCTTCTTGTCATTTAGCAACTAATATTTCAGTGTTGTGAGGATTTAATTCAATGTCTAACCTAAATCAATTCGATAATTTAATTTCTGAAGAATTAAATTCAGAAAAACAAGCAACTATTTCTGGTGGTCTTTCATTTAATTTTGATGAGTTTGTTGAAGCAAATGATGAATTTTTCAATAAAAGCAATGGACAGGACTTCACAGGAATTAAAATCGAATTAAATGTGACTGAAAATAATTACTATTATCCCCAGAGTGGTATCCTTGCTTCTAAGTGATAATATCTAATACTATTTTCACTAAGCCTTATTGTTGGACATCAAACTAAGTACGCTAAATATTTGTTGAAGGCTCTTGTAAGCCTAATGAATATCAATTTGACTTGTTTAGTCGCTAATTGTATAAACGAGTCAAATGAGGAGGAAATGCTTGTAACTATAAAGTTTAAGCAAATCCTCCTGTTTTGTTTATGAATTATTTTTTATAAAATTGATTAAATTTTTTCAACAGTGAATGAATAGTTGAGATTAGTTTTCACTGAGTAAATTACATCAAATCCCTCTTCTATACTCGGTACAACTAGTTGTTTATAAGTTGCTAATAGTCCAGGTAAAGGAACTGATTTTTTCTTAGAACGTTGACTGTTGCGTTGTTTACAGTCTTCTAATTTTGACTGAAAATAATAAGCTATAACCTGAATTTTTTTTGCTTTTGCTGAAATAATATAACGACTTCTATCTTCTACCGTTGGATTTGTGTTATCTATGACAAAACGTTGCTTAGCTTCCAAACAAGCTTGAAAGATGATTTTTTCTCGGTGTCTGGTCTTGAGCATATCAAGATTGATCCGGATGTGGGTATCTAAAAAGCGATCGCGATAAAAAGTAGATTTCCCCGCACCTTGGATTCCAATAAAAATAATTGCTTCCATAAATCAAGTCTTCTTGCGATCTAGTTCATCAAACTTCATATTTTAAGTCTTTGACGATAAACAAATTGATGTGAACAGGTTTTTCTGAATAGAGAATACCTAAGATTTTAATTGAGATAGAGAGATTATCTGCCATTTCTGTTAATTAACCTCATGGTATCTGTTGAGATAATTAATTAGAGATGTATCATTAACTATTAAGTATCATTCACCATATTATGTATCGCACAATTTTAACGTAGATATAACCAAATATAGACATTTATCACATGATTTTTGACTGATTGGCTAAAAATGATAATATCCTCATACAAATACCTATGTTGTTGAATAAAAATGCTTCTGGTTGAAAAGCACGTAATCAAAAAACATAATTCCTATTTTAAGGAGATAGATAATTTGTGCTTTTTGGCAAAAAATCTTTATAATTACGCCAATTATTTAATCAGGCAGAGCTTTATTTTTGAGGGAAAATATCTCAACTATAATGCAATGGAGAAACTCTGTCAGGGTAGTGCTGATTATAAAGCTTTACCAGCAAAAGTTGCACAGCAGATATTGATGCGATTACATGAAGCATGGCAAGGATTTTTTAGCTCTTTAGCTTCATATAAGGAAGAACCAGAAAAATTCTTCTGTTCTCCACGTATTCCATCTTATCTTCATAAAACAAATGGGCGCTTTCCTTGTATTTATACCATCCAAGCAATCAGTAAGAAATATCTAAAACATTCCCAGATAAAGCCCTCCAAGACTAACATTGTTATTCCTACGAATGTAAATCAAATTCGTCAAGTAAGATTAGTTCCTAAAGGAAGTTATTACGTATTTGAAGTTGTTTATAAACGTTTGGAAGAGCCACAAATTCATACAAGCGATGGTATCGCCGGGATTGATATCGGATTAAATAACCTGGCAGCTGTAACATCTAATATCAAAGGCTTTAAACCAATATTAGTAAATGGTAAACCATTAAATAAAATCAATGCTTACTATCATAAAATACGTAGTAAGTTACAATCTCTATTACCGAGTAAACACAAAACATCTCACCAAATCCAAAATCTGACTCGTAAAAGAAATTTCAAGATTTATGATTATCTCCATAAGTCAAGTCGTTTAATCATTGATTATCTGGCAGCAAACCAAATTGGGACACTGATAATTGGTCATAACGATAAGTGGAAACAATCAATCGGTCTTGGTAAACGCAACAATCAGAACTTCGTATCAATTCCTTTTGACCGATTTATTTCAATGCTTAAGTATAAAGCAAAACTAATCGGAATCAAAGTAATTATTACAGAGGAAAGTTACACTTCCAAATGTTCATTTATTGACGAAGAACCTTTATCTAAATAACTAAATTATAAAGGTAAAAGAGTTAAACGCGGATTATTTCGTAGTCTAGAAGGAATCTTGATAAATGCTGATTGTAATGGAAGTGGAAATATCATAAGAAAAGTAGTTCCCAATGCTTTTTCTGAGGGAATACAGGGGAGCCACTGCGTTGCGGGGGTTCCCCCCGTTGTAGCATGTGGCGGGAGCCACTGCGTTGCGGGGGTTCCCCCCGTTGTAGCATGTGGCGGGAGCCACTGCGTTGCGGGGGTTCCCCCCGTTGTAGCATGTGGCGGGAGCCACTGCGTTGCGGGGGTTCCCCCCGTTGTAGCATGTGGCGGGAGCCACTGCGTTGCGGGGGTTCCCCCCGTTGTAGCATGTGGCGTGGTTGTAGTTCCCCCAATGAGGATTACTCCTCACAAATAAATTTTATAGTCGATGTTATATTTGACTACAAAATTTACAACTATACTCATAATTAACAGTTAACAAGTTTAATTATAATTATGGATTTGTTACTACTTTGGGGAGTCACTCAGACTGCGGGCTTTGTTTTTAAGCCTATTTTGGAAGATTTAGCAAAAGAGTTGGGAAATATTGCAAAGAATGCAGCTAAGGATTGGGCTAAAGACTTATTTAAAAATCTCTCGACGAATCCCCTTGATTTTTTACACAGAAAAGATATAGATATTGCTGCTGGTAAAGCTTTAAATGCATTTTTGTCACTAGTACAACAGGAGTTGGAATACGCAGAAGTTGAAGATAAAGAATTGCAGCAGTTTATCCAACCATTTAAGATATTTATTTGCGATCGCGATGTTAAAGAGATTTTAGGAAGTGCTTTTGAGTATGAACGGAAAACCTTGGATACCAAGAAATTAGAAAGAAAATGGTATGAGCTAGAGTTACCAGAATTACCAGAGGATTTTGAATGGAAACGAATTGCTAAACCCTATTTCAAAAAAGTAAAAAATATCATCAGAGATTCAGATAAACTCAGGGAAATCCTTGACTCGAAAAATATCGAATCCATTAATAAATATACAAAAGAAACTACTGGAATAATTCCTGATTTCGATTTGCAGCGATATCAAGGAGGAATCAGAAAGCGATACAAAAAATTAAAATTAGAAAGTCTAGATACTAGCGGTTATGCCTATAACGAATTAAAGTTATGGCAAATGTTTATTGTGCAGAATGTTAGGGAAATACATTCAATCTTACCGCAGTTGCACGAAATTCCTAAAGAGCATTTGAGAAGACTGCAAGAAAATCAGCAAGCAGAATCAGGAATTGAAGAAAAAGATTTAGAACATTATAAGAAAAAATATTTTGAACAACCTATACGTTCCATTTTAGAAATAACTAATAATAAACAAAATAATAAGTTTATAGTTATTTTAGGCGATCCAGGTTCTGGCAAATCTACTTTTTTGCAATACTTAGCATTAAGTTGGGCTGAATCACCTTTAAGTAATTTAATTGAACAACCAATCCCACTATTAGTTGAATTACGCATTTATATGCGCCGAAGGGATGATAGGGAGTGTAATAACTTCCTTGAATTTTTCCATAAATGTAGCGGTGTGGTACATCACCTCAATCAACATCAATTACAAACACAGCTACAAGAAGGTAACGTCTTAGTAATGTTTGATGGCTTGGATGAGGTTTTCGATCCTGGTAAACGAGAAGATGTAATTACCGATATTCATCACTTCACAAATGACTATCCTAAAGTGCAGGTTATTGTTACTTCTCGGATTATTGGTTATAAACCCCAAAGATTGCAAGATGCTGAGTTTAAACACTTCATGCTGCAAGATTTGGAAACAGAACAAATTCAAGATTTTATTGAGCGTTGGCATGAGTTAACCTTTAATGATGAAGTAGATAAAATTAGAAAAAAACAAAGATTACTTTCAGGAATTGATAACTCAGCAGCAATTCAAGAGTTAGCGGGAAATCCCTTATTGTTAACAATGATGGCAATTCTCAATCGCAATCAAGAATTACCAAGGGACAGAGCAGAACTTTATAATCAAGCTTCTCGGGTGCTCTTGCATCAGTGGGATGTGGAACGTACTTTAGTTGAAGATAAAAGATTAGATCCCAAAACAATTGATTCTAAAGATAAACAAGCAATGTTGCGTACCGTTGCTTATTTTATGCAAACTAGCGATAAGGGTTTAGCTGGTAATTTAATTAAAGAAAGCGATCTAGAAAAGATTCTCAAAGATTATTTAACAAGTATAGAAGTTGATAAACCTAGATCGGCAGCTAAGTTAATGATTGATAGACTTAGAACCCGTAATTTTATGCTATGTTACCTAGGTGCAGATTATTATGCTTTTGTACATCGGACATTTTTAGAATATTTCTGTGCTTGGGAATTTGTCTGGCAATTTAAAGAAACCCAAACTTTAAGTATTGAAAAATTGAAAATACAGGTGTTTGGTAAACACTGGATGGATGAATCTTGGCACGAAGTTTTACGCTTAATTGCAGGAATGATTGATGCCAAATTTGTGGTGCAAATCATTCAATATTTAATGAAAATATCTGGTGGAGAAAAAGAGAATTTTGTCAATCTGATTTTGGCTGCTGAATGCTTGGCAGAAGTGAGAAATCGCAAGGTAACTATATCTATCGGTAACCAATTATTATCTGAACTTAAAAAATTAATTGACTATGGTGTTTATAAGATATTAATCAATCCCCATGCCGAAGAAAATAATAACAAAATTAGAAAGATTATTACTCAATCAATTAAAGTAATTACTAATACTTGGAAAGATGAACCTGAAACTTTAAGGTGGCTGAAAAAGCTTACTACCACTGATGATTATCGCGTACAACATGTAGCAGTACAAGAATTAGCCCGTGGTTGGAAGGAGCGTCCCGAAACTTTAAGATGGTTGAAAAAACTTACCATGTTGGGTGATACCGATCTCAAACGTGTAGCGATACAAGAATTAGCCCACGGTTGGAAGGAACATCCAGATACTTTTACATGGGTGAAAGATTGCGCTACCACCGATCCTGACCCTGAGGTCAGACGCATAGCGTTAGAGGAAGTCGCTCATGCTTGGAAAGATCATCCTGAGACTCTGATTTGGCTGAAGCAGCGCGCTACCGGTGACGAAAATTGGGGCGTTCGACGTGCAGCAGTTGAAGAGTTAGTCAGTGGTTGGAAGAACGATCCCGAGACTTTATCTATTATTAAGCAGCGCACGCGCCGTCACTAACATGTTTAAGTATTTATGCGGCTTACAAGTCAGTAAGGTACAGTTTAAAAGCTGAAAGTCTATTATCAAAACGATTATACTCCTGATTTCTGACTTCTGTTAGCAAAGCGGTGCGCTATTGCGCACTATTCTGACTCCTGACTCCTGACTCCTGACTCCTGATTCTTTATTCATTCATATTGTGATAAGTTGCAACCGCAGAAGGTGAAATTCGATTTAAATAACGGAATATCCAATACTTAAATATGGTATCCAAAATTACTGGAAAAGTTGCAATAAACAAATATATAAAATCGTGACTAGCAGGTAATCCCCAATGACGAGAAATTCCTTCTAAAACTACTTCCCATCCATGGGGTGAGTGGAAACCAACAAAGATATCTGTAAACAAAATGATAATAAACGCCTTCGCGCTATCACTCAGACCGTAAACTATGTGGTCAAAGAAATCTTTAAGTACCGCTATTGAAGATTTACTAAAGACTAAAAATATCACAAAAGCAGCAACTGAAAACATATCTGCAAAGACATTTTTGATCGCGCTACCACTTTGGCTCTTATACTCATTAGCAATTTCTCTGGCTTTTTCTTTAACTATTTCATTTACTTCATCAACAGAGAAAATCGCTTCATCTTTAATAAAATTCTCAAATATAATTTTTTCTCTATAAGCTCCCAATTCTACTAAAGCTTTTTCCTCCATCTCATAATTTAGAAAAATTTCAGTCTTTTCTGGGGGTCTAAATTTATCTACAATTGGTCCAACAATAATAGCTTTTGACAACTGATGAGTTAGGAGGGGAATAATAATTAGTAATAATAAAAATCTAACAGATACCAAAGTTCTTCTTTGAGACCTGCGAAAATCTTTGACAACATCTTGCTCTGAGTTGGGATTTAACTCTACTTGCAAGCGATTAATCGTACTTAAAATAGAACGGGGTAAAACTCCTGTCGCATCAGCTTTACTTGCGACTTTAGATGATTCCGGCTCTATTAAATCTGAAAGTTCATTTTCTTTGGCGATCGCGGAGTCAAACTTTACTAACTTAGAACGCTTGAGTTTAGATTGTCTTAATAGATCCTCATGGCTGGTATCATCATCAATAGTATTGTACTTGCCGACGATTTCATCAATAAATCTCAACCTTTCTAAAATGAAATCAGGTTCGAGAATTTTGATTTCTTGTTTTTTCAAAGCATTTTGACTGAATTCACTCAAGAAAAAGCGACTAGCCTTAAATTCTGTTAGCCGCATTCTTACTGTTTTGAGATGTTTCTTTAAATCTGACTCAAATAGTTCGACGATACTACGACTGTATTGCGTGGATTCTAGGGCTATTTTTTCGCCATTAAAATAATTATCTTCGATATTTTTAATCTGTAAAGCTGCTTTATAAGCTTCTTCCAGAGAACGTTCTGGAGTTGTTAAGTACCTTTTGTAAGCTGACAAAAGAAAAGAGTAAATTTCTCGTCCCCAATCAGAATTTTTCATCTTAGGTAAATTAGAAGAGCATTGCTCGCTATTTTTTTAACGTACTAATGTACGAGGTATAGTAACAAATTTACAAGGAGATAATTTGTGACTTTTAACTCTCTTTGGGTACTTGGCTCCAGTCGTAGTGGAAAAAGCACTCGCTTAGTAGAAGAATTTTATAGTTGGCTACAATACAATTCAATTTACAATAAGTCATTTGATGCAAGTCAAAAATTGACAAAAAGTAATTACAATGAACAAAAAGAGCTAGATATTGGTCAGTTAGAACCGGGAATTTTAGTATTTTCTGCAAATAATGATAATCGCCAGCAATTAACAGATAAAATTCTGAGCAGAACTCAGGGAAAATATCCATTACGAACTAAAACGCCTTTAGGTTTCTTTCAAGATGAGGTAATTTTATTTTGGCCTTTGTTAACTCAAACATTGAATTTAAAAGCTCAATTCCCAGTCAGGTTACGTCCTGAGACAGAACAGGAATTTGCGACAAAACTTTGGCGTTCCCACTTAGATGATACAACTTTGCGTCGACTGGGCCTTAACGAATATCGTTTGGTTCGACGAATTTTGGATTTATTACAATTAGCAGCTTACAGTCAAGTTCCCTGCAAACAAATAGAAGAAATTATTAGTAAATCTACTGCAACTGATGAAAATACTATCCAATTGGAACCAAACCTAACATCGGAATTATTATTAAACTGGCGTGAATGGTGTTTGGAACGAGGTTTTTTAACTTATGGAATCGTAACTGAACTGTACAACCAGTATTTATTATCCGATCCCATATACCAACAGCAGTTACTTAGGCGTTATCAAGCTGTTTTAGCAGACGATATACAAGATTATCCTGCTTGTATGGGAAATTTATTTGAGTTTCTTTTGGATAATGGGGTTGTGGGAGCTTTCAGTTATAACCACGAAGGTTTAGTACGTTTGGGTTTGGGAGCCGATCCCGAATACATGGCTCAATTAGCAGGACGCTGCAAAGTTGAAACCTTAGAACAAGAAGTTTTTTCCTCATTAGCTCCCAGTTTAACTAAACCAATGCTGGATTTGGTCTTTGAACCCATGACCTTGTCAAGCTTACCCCAGACAGTGCAATCCATCCAAACTACTTCCCGGGCTCAATTATTACGAAAAACTGCTGAAACTATCACTAAAGTCATTGACTCAGGGTCTATTCAACCCCAAGATATTGCCATAATTGCTCCAGGTTTAGATGCGATCGCTCGTTATACTTTAATTGAAATTCTTCACAAACAAGGAATCTGCGTTAATTCCCTCAAGTATCAGCGTCCTTTAATTAGTTCGCCCTTAGTCCGTTCTTTGCTGACAATTTTAGCCCTAGTTTATCCCGGTCTAGGACGTTTAGTAGACAAAAATGATATCGCACAAATGTTGGTAGTTTTAAGTCGCAAACAGGGAAGTATCCCATCTTCTTTCGCAAATAACGAAAATACCGGCTTAACTACTGAAATAGATCCTGTACGTGCTGGCTTAATTGCAGATTACTGTTTTAGACCTCATCCTGAAGTTCCTCAATTATTACCAGTTAATGCATACAATAGATGGGACCGTCTGGGATATGGATCGACCAAAGCCTATGATGAAATATTACAATGGTTGGAACAACAGCGTTCCAATTACCAACAACATCTAATTCCCAGTCCTGTATCTCTTTTATACAGCACCATTGAAAAATTTCTCTCTAACATTGCATACACCGCTTACGAACAATTAGCAGCTTTGCGGGAATTACTAGAAACCGCTCAACATTACTGGGAAATTAATACCCGTATTAAACAAATAGAAGCCTCCCAGAACGAGAATAATTCACCCACCATTAACCTAGGTAATTTAGAAATAGATAATATTGCCCAATTCATTCAACTGCTACGACGCGGTACGATCGCCGCAAATTCTTTTCCTGTTCGTCCGGTGGGACCTGCAGCTAATGCTGTAACTTTGGCAACAATTTATCAATACCGTGCAAGTAGAAGTTTTCATCGCTGGCATTTTTGGCTTGATATAGGTTCTCCTTTGTGGTCAAAGGGAGGTTCTGCAACTTTATTTGGCGCACCCTTATTTCTACAACATCGATTGGGACAACCTTGGACTGCTTTAGATGAAACCGAAGCAGAAGAAAACAGACTACAAATGATTTTAGGAGATTTACTTGCTCGCGTTTCGGAAAAGGTTTACTTGTGTCACAGCGATCTAGCTGTAAATGGACAAGATCAGCTTGGACCTCTCTTACCTTTGGTAAATGCTTGTATTCCGACCGATGTTGCTGTAGTGGGTAGTTATTAGTGATTAATTTGTCAGCTTTATGGAAGGGTTAATTAACGGCTCCATAAAGCTGGGTAAGTTCTCATTACAATGGAATATTAACTTGATATTCAATTGATTCTAATGAGTTTTTCTTGCGAGGTATCACTTTTACTTGTGGAAGGATTGATTAACAGTTTCAATGGTGACTTTTCCTTTTCAAATTGCTGAAGAATAAATCGAGCTACTTCCAGTACTGGTTCATCTTCTTTTTCTACTAAAATTTGGCAGTAATCATATAATGCGACACAAAAACCTTTAATTAAATTTATCTTAATTAATCCTTCATTTAATTTGTAACTAAAATCATTCCAGGGATTGTGTTCTTGATGATTATTAGAGTGTTGACAAAGCTCTACAAAATGCATTGCAGCCAGATATTCAGCTAAGGGATCGAGTGCAAAGCGGATCTTCTTTTGTGCTACATCAGTAGTTTGAATAATACGCAGGCGTTTTTCAAAATAAATTAGACGAAGTTCTGCGTCATCACCTTGAAGAGAAGCTAAAATCTTATCTCTTTGAGCATCTGTTGGTTGAAAAGTTCGTTTTACACATTCCCAAGCAATAACTTTGGCATCTTGTTGAATAGTGGGATTGGTTAACCTGTAGTCACTAAGTACAGTGCGGTTAAGTTCGTTAAGATACCATAGCATTAAGTCAGGAATATTTTCAGATTTCTGTAAAGGTACTTGCTGAACTCCCTCTACTTTAGTTGCAATTAACTGGTCAGCATAGAGTTTTGCTAGCAGGGCGGTAATATTTCGTTCCCCTACCATCTGCGATAAACCACTACAAGCTTGAAAAAACTCTGTATCGGTGAATAATTCACGTTTGTTAGCTTGAGTTAAGTAGGCTTCCATGAATGACGACAGTCTATCTCCTTGAATGCGGAGAGGTTTGAGAGTAGTTTTGGTCACCTTACCAAGGTTTTCCTCTGAGCGAGAGGTAACAACTAAAGCATTGATGGGAAAATCTGGAGACTCAGGTCGAATTGCCTTACGTGTAGTTTCGTTCATCTCCGAAAGATGGTCAACTATTACCAAAATTCGACGTTCTCTGAGGAGACGTTCGAGCAGTTCTTCAGAAACTGGTTCTATTTCATCCGTCAAGTCTTGTAATTGTCCTTGGATTGTATCTATCAAAGCAGCAATAAGAGGTGATTTGCTTAACTTTCCCATCTCAATTTCAATTTCATTTGAAATTTCTAAGTCTTCTTCAATCAATACTGGTAACATTCGGTGTTTGCACAGGAGTTGTGACTTATCATCTGACATCGCCCACTTGGCGATTTGACAAGCAAGACTTGTTTTACCAACTCCCCCTTCACCCTGAATTAGCAAGCAACCTCGTTTTTTGTCAAAGGTTGAACGCAAATGTTCGCTTTTGAGTTCGGCAATAGGTTTGTCTTTATCACGTACCACAGGGATGGAAATGTAAACATTTCTGTCGCTTACTGTATCCTTTTGCTCAAATTCATTTTGTACTGATTTCAGATATTCTTGCACCCAAGCATCCAGTACTCTCGGGCGATATTTCAGTGTTAGTAGTAACCAGTTTAAAGATATCTCTTTATCAATTACAGGCAGTTTGAAATAACCAACAGATTTTAGAGCTTTGTCAATTTTAAGCAACCATAAAGGACGTAGCCAAAAAATCCCAAATAGAGAGATTAGATAAACTCCGAGACCCCATACGGAGGGGTTCTTGATAATCTCATTAATAACTTGATGATGTTGCAACCTCTCAAGACTAGAGCGTAAATTTACTGTATCTGTTTGTATGTAAACACTATTGAAGTTCGATTTTTCTATACTTACTAGAGCTTTTTCTAAATTTGAGATTAGACCGTTTAACTGTTTTGGTTTTATATGGTTGGTTTTGTTTTGCTCTAATTTGACAACAACCCTTGTCAGGGCATCAGTTATATTTGTGAATATATATATATTTATGTTCTTCTCATCTTTTAGAATGTTTGTCATTTTAGTTACAATCATTAAAGATCTTTTATTATTCGTCCTCTTACTACTGCCAATATCTCCTAAAGCTCCGATTACGCTATTTTTCATGGTATTGTTGCGTCCTCTGTTGTAGGCTGCAACAAGTTGGTCAATAGAAGATTCTGCATTAAAACCTATATTTCCTAAGGTGTCAGCAGCATAACTACGTACTCGCCAAGTGGGGTCTTTTAGTGCTTCTGTTAAAACTTCTACAGTCTCTTCTGGATATTGTTTTCGCTTCAGTTGATGCAATTTTTTTGACAAAAGCTTTGCAACCTTTATACGTAGTTTGGTTTCGCTTACATTCGGATTTTTTAATACATCCAGTAGCCAAGGAATTAGATCTGATATTAATTTTTTGTTTTCTTCTGTATAAGTAATTACTTCACCAGCTGATAAACGTACTTGTAAATCTTGTTTTTCATCTTTGAATACATCAATTAATTCTGAAATTGCATGTGTGGCATTAATTGACCCTATTGTAGTGATCGCATTACTCAAAATTTCTGGATCTTGCTCTGTTTTGATCATGTATTTGAGATCGTCTAAAGCATCGTCAGCACCAGTACCGATAGCACTTAAAGCATCCAATGCAGTAATGCGTACCTGTTTTTTTGGATCTTTGAGGTACTTTCGAAGAACATAAATCGCTTCTTTTTTATCTTCAAAGGAGCTATATTGGGAATTGAATTTTTTTAATTCAGTATTAATATTGTCTGATATTTCAGAATTTTCAGGTATTTTACTTGGTTTCTGCTGACTCTTTACAGAAGTGATATTTTGTCCCCAACTAGCATTCCAGAAAAACAAGGGCGACGAAAAAAGGAGCAATAAAATTGCTATCCTAACGGTAAATTTTTGTGTTCTTAAAAACGAAAATCTAAAGCGAGTATTAAAAGACATAGATACATCCCCTCGAAAATTTACAATACTTAAATAAAAAACTATTTCTGAATTATTATGTTATTAACTACACTAAATTTTTGCTTATTCCACAATTTAGGATGATTTAAATTTATTCACAAAATTTTGTCTAATGGACTCACTTTAAGACTGAATTGACACATTTATTTTTGCCTTAAATAGCTTTTTTTTAAGCATAAAAAAGCAAATAAAAATATCAAGTTAATATTTCTCGTTTATTCTCATAATTGATTCTTAATCCTATCAATATTATAGGAACACGCGCTGATATAATATTTTACATTTTGCCGTATAAGTATAGGCTAATTAAAAATATGTGCAATACAGCTATCTTATTTTTATGAGGTAATATTTCTAAATCAATTTTTTTTATTTCTTATGTAGAGAATATAAGTCTTTCAGGATGAGAATTTCCCAAATTCACCGATATTTTAACTTTATGACGTAGTGCTAAGTACGTTAGTAAGAAAAATCATAACTTGTTTGTAATCGCGCTTTAGCGCTAAAGCGCTACTACTAGCCAAATACAGATATTTTATATTTATTTACATAGTTTACTTTTTTCTTGCCTACTTACTTAAGCTATTGTGCACTTTTAAAGCTCGGTACATTATAGAAGGGTTGAAATTATATTCAAGATTACTCGGGCGATAAATCTACGCTATAAAGAGTCTCACCAGCCAAATTACGCAATGTTACTGTCATTCTTTTTGTATCATTATCTATCCTAACTGTACCGAAGAACTGTAACCCCTCACTAGGGGGACGGTTTGGTTGCAAATCTGATGGTATACTTTGAAACTTCACAACTGGGCCGAAGGTATTATCCAGTTGATTTGGTCCGAATGTACCTGAATTTAGAGGTCCAGCAACAAATTCCCAGAAAGGTTTAAAATCTTTGAACCGTGCTTGAGCCGGATCGTAATAATGTGCTGCAGCGTAATGCACATCTGCAGTTAACCAAACAACGTTTTGAATGTTCTTTCTTTGAATAAATCTAAGTAAATCAGTAAGTTCTAGTTCCCGACCCAAAGCTAAATCATCTGCGTTTGCCCAAGCTTCAAAATTAGTGCTACCATCTCTAACTACTAGTCCTAGGGGCATATCACTAGCAATGATTTTCCAGGTCGCTTTTGATTTAAGCAGCTTTCTTTTTAACTTTCGTAATTGTCTAGAACCCAGAAATTCTGTTTCTTCACTTTGTATTGTTTGATTGTTAGGGGTATTTGGTCCACGATAGCTGCGCTCATCTAACATGAAAATATCTAACAATTCACCATAGTTAAAGAAGCGGTCAATTCTTGTTTTTTGTGGATTATTACCTTTATATCGGATGGGGCTATATTCCAAAAATGCTTGTCTTCCTCTTTTTGCGAGCAAGTTAACATCTTTTATTGTGTAGCGATCGTCATCTGCAGGGAGAATTTCCCCTGGATACCAATTGTTAGTTACTTCATGATCGTCCCACTGTACTAGAATGGGAACTTCTGCATTAAAACGCCTCACATTTTCATCCAACAAGTTATATATATAGTTACCACGAAATTCCTTTAGAGTTTCTGCTACCTTGGATTTTTCTTCCGTAGTAATATTTTTCCAAGTGGTACCGTCATCTAATATTACAGATGATTCAACGGGACCATCAACATAAACATTGTCACCTGAATGGATAAAAAAGTCGGGATTTAGTTGGCGTATAGTTTCGTAAATTTTCATCCCACCAAAGTCGGGATTAATTCCCCATCCTTGACCTGCAGTATCTCCACTCCAAGCAAAGAATATATCTCTTTCACTTGTGGGAGCAGTTCTAAAACTACCACTAACAGGAGCGCTGTAAATATTTTTGTTATCAATATCCTGGAAAGTTACTCGATAAAATATTTGTTCGTCTGCTGGTAGATTTTTTAGATTTAAACGTGCTGTAAAATCGCTATTTTCTAAAGCTAGCGGTCCCCTAAAACGCTCTACGTCACCGCGAAAAGATTCACTAGTAGAATATTCTACAAACATTCTAGCGGGGCGATCGCTACGACTCCAAATTACAATGCTATTGTTTGTAATGTCTCCACTTGCTACACCATAGGGGATATTAGGACGCATCTTATCAGAAGTAATAATTGCTGGTCCTTGACCAAAAACTTTTGATGTTGAGATAAGATTGGTCGCAATGATTCCTCCACCCATAAGTGCAGAAGAAAGTAAAAACTGACGACGGTTCAACTTCCCTGGAGTATTGGAGTTCATATGTATATTTTTGTGTGTTTTAACTGTAAATTGTTTAACTAGCGAATGAGGAAATTTTATTAATTTACGGTTAAGAATTTATCACATTGAGAATACGATTGAAGTAAATATACAGTTATTTTATTTTTAAGGGGATATTATGAACTGCTTGGACTAATACTGCAGTCTTGAAAATACCCAGTGTAGAGATAGTCGCGAGACTAATAGTAAATAGTTTAAGATTCATGATCAATATTTCCTCAAATATGCGTTCGATTTAGTTTGTGTGAAAAAATAAAAATTAGCGATTAATTACGCAATTTATTCTTGTTGCTTGCAACTAAATTAAAAATATTCATTTTATAGAGAACAACTAGAGAAAATATTGGGTCGAATTCGGGAAGATAGTTACCGTAACCAAAATCTCCCAATTTTTTACTTCTCACTATTTCTTCTACGCAAAAAAACGAATTAAATTATTAGTACTTTAAAACACCATTGTGACGCCAAAAATTACTGAGTGAGGTAGCATAGGCACAAGTGGCGTCAAGGTTAATTTAAATACAACTATACTCAAGCGAACTATGGTATCTACTTCAAGTCGGTTTCCGGACATTAATAATCATTGGGCGCGTCCATTTATTGAAGCCTTAGCAAAACGTGGGATTTTAACCGGGTATCCCGATGGCAGATTTCGCCCCAATAATTCTGTAACTCGTGCTGAATTTGCTGCAATTGTGACAGCGACTTTTTCCCAAGTTACCAAAAAACGAGATTACCAACCATTTAATGATGTTCCAGCTACACACTGGGCTATATCAGCAATTCAAAAGTCTTACGAAACGGTTTTTATTACTGGATATCCCGGTGGTTTATTCCGTCCTTCCTACAGAATTAAACGAATTAATGCCCTAATTTCAATTATTAGTGGTTTGGGTTGGACTACCAGGGTCGAATCCGATTTACTTGATGCCTTACCGCTGATTTATACTGATGCTGCAAATATTCCTGGATGGGCAAAAAAAGCCGCAGCAATTGCAACTCGTGCAGGTATAGTTGGTAGTTTTCCAAACACGAAAATACTTAACCCCAATTTGGCTGCTACTCGAGGGGATGTAGCTTTATTTGTTTATCAGGCTTTGGTTTATTTGAAGGAAGCAGACAAAATTTCTTCCCGTTACTTAGTTATTCCCCCAGATGGAGTACCTAAAGCGCCAGAAAAAGAAAAACCACCAGAACCATCAATAACTCTCGACAACGTAAAACTTTCTCACTATCGGGAATTTCGTGGTGCGTGGATTACCACTGTGTGGAATAGTGATTGGCCTTCCCGAAGCGGACTTCCTGCTTCTCAACAACAAGCTGAATTAATTAAAATACTTGATAAACTGCAAAAATTAAATTTTAACGCGGTAATTCTTCAAGTCAGACCAGAAGGAGATGCTTTTTACATATCTAAATATGAACCTTGGAGTGCTTGGTTGACTGGCGCTCAAGGACGAGCTCCTTCCCCATATTATGACCCCTTAGAATTTGCGATCGCAGAATGTCGCAAACGAAATTTAGAAATACATGCTTGGTTCAACCCCTACCGCGCCAAAACATCTATAAAGGGACCGCGAAATGTCAATCCCCACATGGCAATTACTAACCCAGAATATGTTTATCCTTGGGGTAATCAATTGTGGATGGATCCCGGCGCAAAGGCAGTACAAGACCGGGCGTATAATGTCATCATGGATGTAGTAGAACGTTACGATATTGACGGCGTTCACTTAGATGATTACTTCTATCCCTATCCGATTTCCGGAAAAGATTTCCCCGATAGCAAAACCTATTCGGCCTATCGTGCCAATGGTGGTAACCTAAATTTAGACGATTGGCGACGAGATAATGTCAATCGTATGGTTTTACGCTTATTCCAAGGAATTAAATCAGCAAAACCTCATCTCAAGTTTGGTATTAGTCCTTTCGGCATTTATCGTCCGGGACAACCTGCAGGAATTGTTGGTTTAGATGCTTATGATGTACTATACGCCGATGCGAAAAAATGGTTAGAAGAAGGTTGGGTTGATTACATTGCTCCTCAACTTTACTGGCGAATCGAGCAAACAGCCCAGAGCTATCCAACTTTACTCCAATGGTGGACGAGTATTAATCCCAAAAAACGACATATTTATGCGGGTAATAATATTGCCCGTTTGGATGGTAAAGCTTGGAAAAATCAGGAAATTATTAAACAAATCACAATTAGTCGTACCCTAGCATCTAAATTATCTCTGGGTAATATTTTCTTTAGCAGTGATTCTATTACTCGAAACCGTGAAAGTATTGCTGAAAAATTCGAGTATGCTCTTTATGTCAACCCCGCGCTAGTTCCCAGGATGGAATGGCGAGGGGATAATACTCCTCCATCACCACCCACAGGAGTAACAGCTAATTCTCGTCGAATTAGTTGGTCTGCTGGTACTGCTGATATTCGTTCTTGGACATTGTACGAGCAGGAAGAAAAACGCTGGAAACTCAAGAAAATCATACCTGTAAGTACTACCTTTGCAGATATGCCAAGTGGTACATATGCTCTTTGTGCTGTGGACAGAATGGCTAATGAGAGTGTTGGGGTAACCGTATCTGTCAGCTAATTATGGTTTTGTTTTGGGGGTGTTGGGTGCACCCCCAAGGATTTATATACTAATTAATTTACTATCTTTCAAGTAAACCTATAGTTGCGAATTGAATAAAAACATAAAATTTTTAAAATGTTTCTCAATTGATCTGTAATTAGATGATCGTTATCTTTCATCGCTTTTTCAATAACGAAATAAAAGTTGTAATAAATAATTCATCAGTTTAAATGTTATTTGTGATATTTAAACTTTTTTTTATGTTTAATCTCAATACTATTCAATCAGGACTTATTGCAATTAATCTTCATTAAGCAACTATGCTTTACTGTATATTGTTTATTTATAGGGATAATTGCAGTTGAGGGGCAGTCCATTTATTGCAAATTGTTGTTAGCTAGTGATTGTAATCTTGCTTTGAGGGATTTGGGATGTCTATATCTTGTGATGCTGTTTGGGTTAGTGCGAGCCCTTCTTTGAGATCTTTAAGTATGCCTTTAATTAAAAGATTATTACGACATGCAAATATTTCAGGATGGGAATACGTTCAGTCAAAGGATGAAGCTGCTTGCATGGATACAGCAGTAAAGTTACTACATGACTACCTACAAACTAGAAAATCTCCCGTTCATCTGGTCGGTCATGGTGCTGGCGGTGCTATTGCATTGATTTTTGCTCGCCAATATCCTCCGTTCGTCAAATCTTTAACTTTGCTTTCGGTTGCAACGCAACCTGCAAATACTTGGCATGTAAATTATTATCAACAGCGTCAAATATACACTCTTACCAGAGCAGAAGCTTTATTCAATACTATTCAAAATATGTTTAGGGAAGAACCGATTTGTACTCTACAGAAATTAAATCCACAAAAATTAATTAATCAATTTGATCGAGATTTAGAAAATTTACCTTTGAGACATTCGTTATTTAATATAGAAAAATTGCCTGTAGGCGGTGTTACTATGCCATTAATGATATGTGGCGGTCAAGTAGATCCAATTTTAAGCTATTTAGAGTTATATAAATGGGATGAATGGCTAAAACCTGAAGATACTGTCTGGAAATGTCCCCAAGGTAGTCACTTCTTCCATTATTTCTACCCAGATTTAGTCAGTGAAGAAATATCTAATTTTTGGAAGTTACAGCAAAACTATGCTTCAAAAAAAGATGTTGTCCAAACCTAGCTCGGAATAATCACTTCTATCTCAGTCGAAAATTACTTGATTGAGTGAGAGAAGAAGTGTGGGGAGTGTGGGAAGAAAGGGAAGAGGGGGGAGGGAGTGTGGGAAGAAAAGGAAGAGTGGGGAGTGTGGAAAGAAAGGGAAGAGGGGGGAGTGTGGGAAGAAAAGTAAGTGTGGGGAGTATGGGAAGAAAAAGAGAAATTTTTATAGGTAATTGTCTTGGTGTGAAGGGAGTAAGAAAAGTGTTTTAAATGAAGTAAATCTTAATAGGACACTTAGAAACTACAAGTTCTCAACTGCAAACCTATCTTTTTGAATTTTAAGGAATCTCTGGAAGTACAAATCCTAGCGTTCGGAAGGAAAAATTTATTACGTTAGATCCAGAGGAGCTTTAATTATGGCAAAAATAGCTATTTTCTATGGTAGTACTTCCGGTGTTACCCAAGGAGTTGCGACCAAAATTCACGAACTAATTGGTGAAGAGGTATGTGACATCTACAGCATGGAAGAAGATTTTATGAGTGTCGATGAAATGCTTGAGTATGATTATTTACTCTTTGGCTGTTCTACTTGGGGCTCCGGAGAAGTACAAAATGATTGGCGCGATCCACTCTTTGATATGGAAATGGACAAACCCGATTTTACCGGTAAAACTGTTGCCTTGTTCGGAGCAGGAGATTATGTAACCCATGGTGAACAATTTGTCAGCGCATTAGGAACTTTGTACGACCACTTCAAAAAATTAGGTGCAACTTTAGTTGGTGAATTTCCAACTGATGGTTATACCTACGAATATTCCTTTGCGGTGCGTGATAGTAAATTTGTTGGACTACCTATTGATGAGGTAAATGAAAGCGATAAAACTGACGAGCGAATTGCAAGTTGGCTTGAGATATTAAAGCAGTATTTTCCAATTGCATCCTTAGAAACTGCTTAATAGTCTATTCTTAGTAGTTTTTTTAGATTCAAGGTGATCGCTAATGGGTTTTATGGAGCTTGTTGAAATAAATTTTGACTTTTAGGATGAATCTTCCTTTCTGATCCCTCCATTAGATTTGGTAATATTTTTCTAACCGTTCTTGACTTGCAAGAACGGCTTTCAACTTCTGGATTAATTACTAATCATAAAAATCTATTAATTATCAAAATCAAATGACACGCAAGGACTATCAATCTCCTGTGCTGGTTGAAAGGAATTACAAAAAACCACAGTAGAACAGTTAACTTTTAACTCATCAGGATGAGTACATTGCACAGAACCATTGTTCAACGTATGAAAAGCACAATCATTACATATAGTTTTCCGTTGCGATCGCTGTCTTTTATTTGAGTTTGACATAAATATTTATATTTAGATGTTGATGCAGATATACTTGTATTTTTTAATACTTAATCTTATATTACCTAATTTAGTAGCAATGCTTGTATTTGCTTGATTAACATGCATTGAATCGTACTAACATTAGATATGTCATACGTTACTATGAGAACATGTAAACACACACGATCTAATGGTAATATACAAATACTCACACATGAAGAAATGTATAACCATTAGATATCAATACATCAACTGCAAATAAACTATATAAGCACTAATGTTTAAGCAGGTTATCTCAAAGATTCTCTAGAATATATCTGAATTAACCTCTAAAAAACGTATGCCGTTATTTGCGAGAAAATAATCTTATGTCCTCTTTACCAGTCCAAGAAACATCGATCACCAATATTGATATTTCCCTCGAACGTGATGTGTTTTTACGTACTTTAATCAGAGAACTGTCTGGTGCTTTGCAAGAAATAGTTGGTTTGGAAGAAGCATCGGGGTTTATTGCTATAGTTGGTCAGTCAATGGGTAGACAAATAGACCAAGAATATAAATCTGCATTAAATCTATCTAATCTTTCCCGCGAACAAGTTGCTAAGGTGTTGGTCGATCTGAAAAAACGAATACAGGGTGACTTTTACATTATTGAAGAGAATGATGAAAAGATTGTTCTTGGCAATCGTACTTGTCCATTTGCAGAAAAAGTTATTGGTCGTCCTTCAATGTGTATGATGACCTCAAATGTATTTGGTTCCATAGCTGCTGAGAACCTTGGTTATGCCAAAGTTGAGTTGCAAGAAACCATTGCTTCTGGTGCTTCTGGTTGCACAGTAGTGATTCATTTAAAACAGACTGAGGAAGCTCGGGAAGTAAAAGGTAGAGAATATCTTAAGGGTTAAGTAAGACTTAAATGGAGTAAAACTCCAGACAATAATGATTTAATAAAACCTGATGAATCCAGAAAATTTTCTTGAAGTCGCTACTATTTTACCAGAGCCTTTATTGCTTGTGAATGCTGAGGGAGAAATAATAGCTTCTAACAGACCTCTTGCGATAATGTTGGGTGTGAGCAAGCAAGAATTGCAAGGTAAAATGCTTTTCGATTTAGTCACCGAGGCTGATGAAAAAGTTCTAGACTATCTAAGGGCTTGTTCGCGGACTCGGGAGATGCTTCTTGGCTCTTTAACATTTCGTAACTCTGATGGAGAAGAATTAAGTTCTCGTTGTGAGGGAGCAGTTATTCAAGCCCGTTCTGCAGATTCTCCTGCAGTCAATCTCTTACGCTTACAAAACCGTACTTCAGCCAACAGTAATTTTCTTCTGCTCAATCAAAAAATCAAAGAGCTTACAGAGGAAACCCAATGGCGCAAACAAGCACAAGAAAATCTTTCAAAAACCAATGAAAGATTAAAACAAACCTTGGATGATTTGCAAAAAACTCAAGTTCAGTTAGTCCAAACTGAAAAAATGTCGAGTTTAGGAAAATTAGTTGCTGGTGTTGTCAACGAAATTAATCATCCAATTGACTTTATTGACGAAAATATTATTCGTACCAGTAAACGTATTCGAGAGTTGTTAGAATTAGTCAAATTATACGAGCAAGAATATCCCCAACCTAGTGCCAATATTCGAGAAAAAATTGCTGCAATTGATATTAATTTTCTTCAAGAAGATCTAGGGGAAGTTTTTTATTCAATGAGAAGAGGGACTGAGCGCATAGTCGAAATAGTCAAATATTTGCAAAATTTCTCTCGGGTTGATGAAGCCAAAATCAAAAAAGTAGATATCCATGAAATTATTGATAATACTTTGGTAATTTTGCAACATCGTCTTAAGCCCCGAAGGGTTCAAGATGATTCTATAGAATACTTCTATCCAGGTGTGGAAGTTATTAAAGAATATAGAAACATTCCTTTAGTTTATTGTTACCCAAATCAAATAAATCAAGTATTTATAAATATCCTTAACAATGCAATTGATGCTTTAGATGAGTTAATTCTTAATAACAACAAACCATCTATCAATCGCAATAAAGATAAGCAACTAGTAAATAGAGATTATCTTAATACATTGTGTGCAGTCAACGACGAAGAAAAAGAAATTATACATCCTCAAATTAGAATTAGCACTGAAGTAACTCGTAAAAATTGTTTATCAATTCAGATAACAGACAATGCTTTTGGGATGACAGATGAAATCCGTCACCGAATATTCGATCCTTTCTTCACAACAAAATCTGTTGGCAAAGGTATTGGTATTGGTTTATACATATGTGATCAGATAATTACAGAAAAACATGGTGGAAAATTGAGTTGCTTCTCCAAACCTAATCAGGGGAGCGAGTTCTTAATTGAGATACCAATACAGCCGAAGTTTTTATTTTAAAGTTTTTGATTTTAAAAGTTCTTAATCTTAGAAGTTCTTAATTCCGGAAGTTATTAATTTTAGGGGTTTTTGCTTTTATTCTTATTCTGAGTATAAATAAGCAAAAATAAATAAGCAAAATAACTTTTGTATTTATTGTCGGGTTATGTAATTTCTCTTTATCTATCACATCCTATTATCTGTCATACCAATTCTCTATGAAGATGCATATAATAATGCTTCATAAAATAGAGCTTCAAGGATAAAATCATAGCTTGTC
>NZ_LMTZ01000119.1 GCF_001456025.1 Mastigocoleus testarum BC008 | reverse complement strand
CTTCTTTGACAAGCTATGATTTTATCCTTGAAGCTCTATTTTATGAAGCATTATTATATGCATCTTCATAGAGAATTGGTATAACGACTGGTTCTTCAGCAATTCCAGCACCGGGAAATTCTTCTGGTTCGAGAATTTCAACATTGTCGTCACTTGGGAGAGGTTCATCATCAGGAGAGATAGTAATACGAGCAAGCTGATAACCTGGCTCGGTAAAATCTGCATTCGCAAAATTATCGGCGCTTAAAATTCTTCCACCTTCGATAAAACCTGGGTGCGATCGCACTACTCCATTTTCATCTACTCCAGTATTTGGTTCCCTGTGACCAAAGAAAGCAGTACTATTCTCTGCTTCATCATTAACTTCCGTACCAGCATCTAAAACTTGGTTCCCAGCAATAATAAAGTCTGCTCCAATAAAATTTCCCTCATCATCAAAAATTTTAATTGCTTCAGGATTTCCATTTGCTACAAATGCATCATTGGAGGGAAGGACCATCGAAGCAAAAGAAAAATACTGACTGTTAGGGTTCTCACTATCCAGAGTCACAGTTGTACTTGTAATCTCCCCAGGATCGATTGGTCCAGGTGCAACTCCGTTGGGACCAGCGATTGTAATATCGAGTGAACCATCTCCACTTTGCAGGAACTCTTGAGAAATTAAAGTTGTGTTACCATCTTCCGCAAGACTCTCTAAACCTGGAGATGCTGGTCTACCACGGTCATATGTATCAAATTCTCCATTGTGAAAGCCAGCCCAAACAGGAGTAAGAAGAGTACCTTGTTCTGGTGCAAGATTTTCAATAGTAACTTTAACTCTTTTTTGTACCATTTTTAACTATCATCTATCATTTAACCAGTATCAACTATGGAATACTACCTAAATGAATAATTCCTGAGAAATAGGTAAGAATTTACTGAATCTTGCAAAATCATCACGTTGATACCTGTCCGATGGAAGGTTTTGTCCCCGATAAATACGATGAAGTTTTAGGACTTCCCGCACAAGGATATCAGTCTGTGGTTGTTTGTCCAGCAGGTTATCGCGCAGCTGATGACAAGTATGCAACTAGCCCTAAAGTCCGCTATCCTACTGAAGGTGTAGTAGATTATATCGACTAAATTAAGGATTAGAAACTAAATATTGGGGTCTAAGGTTAAGAACTAATTCTTAACCTTGGACCCCCAATATCTGTTGTATTATTTTTGGATGCTAATTCTAAATTGAATGTCTACATCTGATCGATAGTGGAAATAAAACCATATTTTTTATTTTCTTGAAACATTTTGTCACAAAATTGTCACTTTTTTCGTATATGATACTGATGTAATTTCGGGAAGAGCAATAGCTGCTTGTTCGCTGTTGGATAGCTCCAAGAAAATGACAAAACTGAGGATTTTCTTTAAATGAGCGTTCTAAGAAGAGATTTGATTCTATTGGAACCCAAGCTAATAAATAAAATGGGATTCTCTTTAAACTATAGCCAATCTGGTACGCCTACGCGCTTGCGCTAATAACTTTTGATTTCGTCCTCCTGGGGCGCTTATATCTTCATGTAAATTCTGACAAACTTATAATCCCCATTTTCTATAATTTCTTGACATGAGGCATATACTGGAAAACTTATATTAACGTTTGATAAAGTAAGTTTTTATTCAAAGATTTTTTCTTAAAAGAATTAAGAAGCTTTAATTTTATCGTGATGTTTTGTTTAACTGCATTTATGCTGCAAAATGTACCCAGGTAAAATCAAGGCGCAGATAAAAAATACAGTACTATGATACCCAACAATTTAAATTTTGTTTACTTTCTACTTGCTTGTTCGACAAGTTTAGTACTTGCGATCGCTGCACTTCGACTTCTATTTGGAACGGTTTATGCAAAGGGTAATAGAAACGATCAAATACTCCTAGAATTAATGAAGCAACGGGGTATTTCTAATTGGAAAGCCTTGCGGGCTCAATCCGGCTTGAGTAATGCAGGACTATGGTTATTGAGGGATGGAGAAGTTGATGAACTCAAATGGGGTGAATTAAATCAATTAGCAAAGGTTGTTGGTTTACCTTTACCCATTTTTTTGGAAAAATTAGGTCTGATTGGGGAAAATAAAGAGTTAGAAGAATGTCGTGCAGAGCGCTCAAAATTAGAAAATCAGCTCAAACAATTAGTAGCAGAGAAACAGGCTTTACCTGTAGAAGACTTCACAAATATGGTAGAAGTTGATTAGTTTAAGATAGTACCATTATTTGGTTATATTTATTTTTCCGATACGTTTGCCACTGTTGTGGTGTGGAGTCAAAGCCATAGGGTGGCGCGTAGCGGAAGCAGATTGTGATACGCTCAGAAATGTTCCACGAACGCGTCGGCGCTTGCAACTATTACAAATCAAATGTCCAACTAAAAAAATATCTTTTCCTACCTCTTTCTATTTGGGGATATATTTAATTGATTGATTGTCTAATCTTATTAGCACTGATTGAGTCTAAGGATTAAACAACTGATATGGAGCCCGTACGTAAAACTTTCTCCCATTCCGACATTCAACTTTCCTATCTGGAATGGAATAAAGGTAAAACGCCCTTATTGTTACTACATGGTTTAGCCGATCATGCTTTAGTCTGGTCTAGTTTGGGAGAATATTTGGCTCAAGATTATCACATTGTTGCCCCGGATATGCGCGGTCATGGTGACAGCAGCAAACCAAAAGATAACTATAGTTTTGCAACCGGGATTGCAGACCTCGAAGCGCTGATGGATAGTTTGGGGTGGTCTACTACTCAGGTAGTAGCTCATTCCTGGAGTGGAAAATTAGCTGCCATTTGGGCAACACAAAACCCCCAACGTTTGCATAGTATGGTTTTGGTGGATCCAATTTTTATTTGGAAAATGCCTAGCTTCCTGAAAATTACCTTTCCCTTTCTCTATCAAGTTTTACCTTTCCTCAAAGGTATGGGACCATTTACGAGTTACGAAGCAGCTGAAAACCAAGCAAGACAATTAAATCAGTACCAGGGATGGAGTACTTTACAGCAACAAGTATTTGAAGCAGGAATCGAACTAAAAAGCGATGGTAACTGGGGTAGTAAGTTTACGACTGCTGCTCGCGATGGAATCTTTTCGGAAGTGATGCAAGTAGCAGGTTTGACAAAAAAAATTGATATCCCTAGCCTTTTAATCCAGCCAGAAAAAGGTGTTAATCGTATGTCATGGCAGTTACAACCTTACAAAAAATTTCTTAAAAATTTACAGATTTGTCAAGCCCCTGGAAATCACTGGTGTTTTTTAACACAACCAGAAGAATTTAACCGGATTATAGCTTCATTTTTGACAACACAAAATTGAAAATATTTCAGAAAAATTTATTCACAAGTCAACCTGTTATTTGTAAAAAGAAATGAATAGTAAACAGGTACGGTAGGGAAGATAGGGAAGGAGATAATTTTTCTAGTTTTCCCTATCTCTCCTATCTTTTGATACCTATACTTTGGTAAGTTATGACGATTTGTATTAACCCCTCTTGTCCTCAACCTAACTGTTTGGCTAATCGGGAAAATCGCTTTTGTCAGAGTTGTGGTTCGCCATTAGAAGTATTTGGAAAACATCGAGTAAAACGTCGATTAAATGACAAAACTGACTTTACTGAAGCCTATGAGCTTGATGTAAATAATGAAACAAAAATTTTAAGACTGTTAAAACAATATTTATCTACAGATTCTGAAACTATTGAACTTTTTCAGCAAGAAGCAGATATTTTAGGTCAAATACAGCATCCAGGAATTCCTAACCATGATATATATTTCCAATATAAAACTAGAAATAACTTAGTCCTACATTGTATGGTAATGGATAAAATCGACGGTACAGATTTGGAAGAATGGCGTCGACAAAATAGTCAATCAATTTCTCAAACCCAAGCCATAAATTGGTTGAAACAGTTAGTAGAAATACTCGGTCTAAGCCACAGAAAAAATTATTTACATCGAGATATCAGACCATCAAATATTATAATCAAACCCAATCAGCAATTAACACTAACTAATTTTGGAACTAGTAAAGAACTCAGTCAGCCCTACTTAAAAAGGCTTAGTAATACAAGTACCTTGATAGAAATAGATTCTGTGGGTTATAAACCGCCAGAACAGATGACTGGAGAAACAGTTGCGCAATCAGACTTTTTTGCTCTAGGGAGAACTTTTGTATTTTTGCTTACAGGGTATCATCCATTAGAAATGCCTCCCAATATATATGATGCAGAAAATGACGTTCTCCATTGGCATAATGAAACAAATCATATATCGCCATTGTTCTTAAATCTCATTGATGATTTGATGGCTCGCAAAGTAGAAAAACGCCCTCAAGATACTCGGGAGATTTTGCAACGTTTAAAGCAAATTGAATTACAACTGGCTCCTCCAATCCTTCCAAAAAGCTATCCCATCTCAAATTTACCCCAGAGAAAAGCTCCCTACCATCCCAATACAGCCCTGCAAAACCCTCAGACTGCGATTCAACAAACACAAACCCAGACGAAGAAAATACCATTATTTTCCCTGTGTGCTGCGCTATTGGTTTCATTAGGTTTGTTAACTTTGGTCGCAAATATTCTTCGTTCTTTGAGTCCACACCAAACATCACCTAGTTTGGAACATACTCAACCTGTCTCAGTAGAGTTTGCAAATCCTCGATCCCAAGTCCTTAAGTTCAAGTTATTAATTTCAAGTTATTAATTTCAAGTTATCAATTTCAAGTCTTCAAGGTTAACTTCTCGATTCTAATTTCCCAAGTTCAAGTCCCTAATTGTGAACTACGGCAAATAATATTCAACTTTGAGAATAAACGGAGAATTAATACTGAGTTAAACCTAGTAAAAGTCCGTAGTAACAAAGGTGTATGTTAGAGTATTTATTTACAAAATAGAGGAGACAGTATAGTTTTCTTCTGTCTCGTCTACCCATAAAACAAAGCATTATCATGAGATTTCTAAGATTAAAGTATTGCTAATTACAAATTTTTATAGCTACGGTAACTGTCAAAATTATTTTCTGTTATGTCTTAGCTGAAAGCTAATAATATTACGAAAAATAATTTATTGATGGTGACAGTATGTTAATTGTCACTATTTCTGAGAAAATATAAATACTTACTATCGAAAATAAAAAATTTACTTTGTTGATTTTTGGGTAGGTGAATCTGTGATGAAATAGATTCAAGAAAAATGATTTTTCTACTCTTAGCTCCTGTCTCCTAAACCTTTGAAATGCTTTCCTATTTTGGGATCGCATAATTTGAAAATAGGCTTTAGTCTCTAATAAATTTAGAAGCAACTAGGGGTTTAAGATTTCTAGTAAAGAAATCAGAATCAAGAAAATCCTCAGTTACTGCTAATCTTTCATCGCATCTTTACTTGCTGTGCTCTCTTAGGTGACAAAAATAGTGTATTTAGATACACTAACACTCAGTTCATATGCTTAATGAACAATCTCCCAGTTTTGGGTATGAGGAGTATCAATAAACAGGTTCGCTTGAAAATCTAAAATTCTGCATCATGACCAACTATACATCGGATATTAACGATCGAGAGCTTAAAATAGGTCAATATTTCAGCCGTGGTTGGGAGATATTTAAACAGTATCCAGGGGGGTTCATCGGATTTTTGGTAATCACATTTCTGATTTCTGGAATAGCTTCCAGACTCCCTTTCCCTTTGGGAACGAACGAAGATGGGATGGGAGGTATTGTAAACATTGTTGTTACACCTGTTTTGTCTGCTGGAACATATATAGTTGCTTTCCTGATAGCAAAAAATAGACCCAAACAGTTCAGTGATTTTTTTAGGGGGTTTAATCAGTTTCTACAAATATTTCTGGCGAACCTAGTTAGTAGCGTTCTAATTGGGATCGCTTCTCTACTTTTACTTATTCCTGGGATCTATCTAGCTATTGCTTATATGTTCTCACTTTTGTTTGTGATTGAGAAAAAAATGAGCTTTTGGTCTGCGATGGAAGCAAGTCGCACGTTAATTACTAAGAAATGGTTTTCTTTCCTAGTTTTTGCTGTCACAATATTTTTGCTTAATTTGGCTGGTTTAGTCGTTTTAGGATTAGGATTACTTGTTACTATTCCTTTAACATATTGCATTATGGTAGCTGCTTTTGAAGATATTGTTGGTCTTAATGGGGTAGACAACAACGCTGAAGATATTATGGATATAGGTCTCGAATAATTTAATTTTTGCAAAGATACAAAGCAAAATACTTCAACATCATTTAATTTTATTTGAGGAATGCCAAACATAAAATAGGCGTTCTTTTTTATTTAACTACATAAATAGTTTTTGTAAAAATAATTTTTATTGTGAAATATTCCTAAATTCAACTCATGAAATGATCTATGCAATGTAGTTGACTTTATCGTTATTGGTAATGGAAAAATGTGACATATCAATAGAGATAATGTAATTTATTCGTAGTTTATTCATAAAGATAATACGAAAAATATCAAATAGTAAATTACATTATTCACTAAATATTTTATTGTATAGAACTGATAATGACATTCTCTTGATTTCATATCAATATCTATTTATAAAACATTATTTTATTCATTATTTGCAGGAGAAAAATTTATGCTTTTTGCTATTGATATTGGTCATAATTGCCCACCCGACACCGGTGCTGTCAGTGGAAAATACAAAGAAGATGAATTGGCGAAAAAAGTTGGAGAATCCGTTATAGCCCTACTAAAAAATAGAGGTCATAAAGCTGTATCTGTAACTCCAAGAAATGCTAGCAGTGTCAATAGCTCCTTAAGACAAAGAGCTAGTAAAGCAAATTCAATTGGTGCGGATTACTTTATTTCTATTCATTTCAACTCATTTTCTAAACAAACTGCCCATGGGACTGAATTGTATGTTTATAATTATCGTAGTAGAGCAAAAAATTTGGCACGATTGGTACTAAATAATATTGTGTCTTTAGGGTTCAGAAATAGGGGTATTAAGTATAATAGCTTTGCGGTATTAGCCCAAACTTCAATGCCTGCAATGTTAATTGAATGTTGCTTTATTAGTTCTGACATAGATATGAGAATATTTGATGCTCAGGCTATGGCTATAGCAATAGTTAATGGATTAATTGGAGAAGATAAAAAGGAAGAAAATATCTCGGGTGTTTTAAAAGTACTTGAAACTACTTATACTAAACCTTCCACAGAACAATCTGAAGACTTAGCTGCTGAGTATTTATATAAAATTACCCCAGGAGAATATAGAGGAAAGTTAGTCGCAGAAGAAGAGGGTCATTATGCAGTAGAGTTTCTGCAGCAAATTGGCGACCGTAAAGTTCATTACATATTCTCCAAACACTGCGAATTTATTGATGACTAAAAGACTAAGCATTACTACTTTTGAGTAAATAAATATAACTATAAAACTAGTAGCCCACCACATTAATTTTGTTTGTACAATCTATTAACCATAAAGTTTATTTCCCCACAAAATTCTCAAAACTCTGTAAAGACGTATCAGATTTGGTAGGTCTTTATAAAATCAATTACCGACGATGAGCGATCGCTATTTTTTTTGTTGCACTACTGGATATCAAACAAAATATTCTCTCTACCATAACGAATCGATTAAAACATCTTTCAATTGAAGTTTTAGCTAGAGTTGCAAAATTAAAGGGAGTTTATTCCTATGAGAATGGAAAAGCCTACCCCAGCACAGAAAGTAACTGCAGCAACGATCGCTGCTGCTATTGTTCAGCTTACAGTTGGTATTGCAAATACCTATATTCTTGAAATAGATATTCCCAGTACAATAGAAACTCCACTCACTATACTTGCAGTCTTTTTTACAGGATATTTAGTACCACCTGCTCGACGGGACCGAGTTGTTGAATCAAAAGTTAATGCAGATACAAAGCAAAATAATACTTGAATGCGTTGTAGTGTCTGTTTGAAGGAAGCGATCGCCTACAAAAATATTTCCTCCTCTTCCCATAATTCCTATACTTCCCACACTCCCCTCTTTTACTCAATTAGATAACCTTCTACCGATATCGAAGTAAAAATTAAAACTAAGCACCCATTCCAGAATATCGCTTCAAACCTAATCGCCAAAATATTCTATTCAAACCTAAAAATAGCAAAAACCAACCGATAGTTGACAAAAATCCTCGTCCTAGATCTACAGGAACTCCCACTAAAATAGCAGCAGGAAAATTAATTAAATAAGGAAAGGGTGTTAGCAATACTATTTCTCGTATAGCTTCCGGAAATACTTCTAAAGGCGCAATATAACCAGATAAGAATAAATAAAACAGAAACCACAAATTTTCTAAAGCACTGGCTCTTTCCGTCCAAAAAGCAAACATTGCAAAGGTATATTGAATCACAAAACGCAGGGCAAATGCCATTACTGAAGCGATTATAAATAGTAATAAATTACCGAAATTTGGCAACCAAAACGCTTGAGGATAAAGTAGAAAAAATAATAAAATCAGAACTATTGCAAAAGGAGTCCGGGCTATTCTTTCTGAGATATGGCTACTGATATGGTGCCATACAGGATCTACAGGTTGTAATAAGCGTGGTGATAGCTTACCTTCAACTATCTCGCGCTCAAATTCCCAAATGACCCAAACCACCGATAATTGTCTAACAATAAATACCGCAATAAAGTAACGAGCAAAATCAACAGAGGTTAAACTAAAATTCCCTCCTTGAGCAGCTTGGCTCCAAACACCCATCAAAATAATTGGTAATGAGCCAGATAAAACCCAAAGAACTAACTCAGCCCGATATTCCAGCATGTAAGCATAGTAAACAGAGAGAAAAGTAGAAATTTTGTTACAAATTATTTTCATGTAATTCTTGTGGTGAAATATTTCCTCAACTGTGGCTGAAAAAAATAGATAAACTCAGCCTTTAGTCTTAAAAAATTGACTTTGGTATCTTCCTAATTGAATAAGTAATTATGATCTTCAATGCAAGCTTAAAAACTTCATGCTGAGAAAAATTCAAGCAGGGAAAAACTTCATACCTGGGGAAATAATGCTAAAGTTTTAAGCAAAAAAGCAGAAGCAAAAAAGCAGAATCCCAAAATTTTGATACAGAATTATATTACGCACAAAGATGTAGCAAACATTAAACACTCATAATTCCACCTTGGAAAACCCTCCCAATAACTTCTTCCACAGGAGGTTCTGTAACTGTTAAATCTACAACTTCTAAATCTGTTAATATCCGTCCAACAGCACGGGTTAAGTCATCTTGCTCGATCGCATAACAAGCCAAACGCCCTTCGACTTTTTTTAAGTCACCATAGGATTTAAGTTTTTCTTCCGGTACATCTCGCTCTAGTTCTATATAAACTTCCCTGTAGGGGGCAAATCTTTCCAGAAGTCCATCTAGACTGCCATCATACATCAATTCTCCTTCATGAATTAATAATACTCGCTCGCATAGAGCAGTAATATCTGCCATGTAGTGACTGGTTAAAAGCACTGTCGCCCGATAACGTCGATTATATTCGCGCAGAAAGTCACGCACTCCTACTTGAGCATTAATATCCAAACCTAAAGTTGGTTCGTCTAAAAATAAGACCTGAGGACGATGTAAAAGTGCAGCTAACAGTTCAGCTTTCATTCGTTCTCCTAAAGACAACTTCCGCACTGGTTGGGTAAGTTTTTCCTCTAGGGAAAGCATTTCAGATAATTCTCCGACCCTACGCTTAAATTCTTTTGCTGAAAGTTCGTAAACAGCAGCATTGATTCTTAAAGAATCTAGTGCGGGTAAGTCCCACAATAATTGCTGTTTTTGTCCCATTACCAAAGTAATTTGTCGGAGAAATTTTTCTTGGCGTTCGAATGGTGTTCTTCCACCAACGCGAATTTTTCCTTTCGAGGGATGAATTAACCCCGCGAGCATTTTTAGGGTGGTTGTTTTACCTGCACCATTCGCTCCAAGAAAACCTACCACTTCTCCTTGGTCGATTTCAAAGGAAATGTCTTGTACAGCGTTGATTTCACGATATTTACGCCGGAAAAAGTGATCGATAGTACCTTTAAGACCTGGTTCTTTCACAGCGACTGGATAAGACTTGCTCAAGTGTTGAGCAACAATAATAGACATAGATTTGAATTGGGAGATGCAGTACAAATAGTTGGAATCTATCTCCAATTCTTAATTTATTATTATTTTGGAATTAAATGCAGGGGAATACAAATAAATTGGTATAGATTATGGAAATATTTTTCTACGACCGGCATAATTTACCGCAAACGACCAGATCGTAAAATGCTAATAATTAACCATATACTCAGTAAACTAGCGGTAGCAAATAAAACATTACTAATAATAGAAAGCTGATTGGTTTTAGCATTACTAGAAACAATTGCTGCTCCCATAATCAGCGAACCTACTAATATACTAAAGGATAAACGGTTAGCTGCATCATCTGCTGTTCGACGCAAATTATCTAACCCTTTGAGTGATAAATTCCATTGCAAAGTTTCTGAGGTGACACGCTCAAGAACCAATTCTAATTGTCGGGGAGATTGCAAAGACAGACTTTTTAAATCTAAAGCTGTTCTCAACAGGGATCTTACGGGAGCATCGCCAAATAATTGTTGACGGAATAGATCTGTTATTAAAGGTTTAATTTCATCTAAAAAGTTAAGTTCGGGATTAAAGGAGCGGGCTAGTCCTTCTAAATTAGCAATTGTTTTTGCATACAAACCCATATTGCTGGGTAAACGAATTCTGTTATTCCGAGCTACTTGAAAAATTTCGTAAACTACCTCGGAAAAATTTAATTGAGATAAACTCAAGTTAAAGTATTTTCTTAATAATCGGTCGTAGTCAGCTTCCAAACGAGATAAATTTACTTTTTGAGAAACGTCTGATAACTGTAAAGTTAATTGGGCACATCGTTGAGCATCAAGATCGACAATTGCCAACAACATTTCAATCAATATTTGTTGCGTGCGGGGATCGAGTCTCCCCACCATACCACAATCTAACAAGGCAACACGACCGTCTTTGAGATAAAAAATATTTCCTGGGTGGGGATCGGCATGGAAAAAACCATCAATATATAATTGTTGTGAAAAAGCTCGAAATAGTAAAGAAGTAATTTCTTTACGTTCCGTAGTAGGGTCTTTGCCATTTTTATGATTTCCCAAATCAGCAGATAAAATTGGTCCTCCATCCAACCATTCCATTACCAATAATTTTGGTGTAGTCAATTCCCAATCAATTTCTGCTACTACTAACTTTTGGGGATCAAACCACTTACTTTGAGATAAATTACTCCTTAATTTATCGGTAAAACCAGCTTCGCGAGTAAAATCTAACTCATCTTCTAAAGCCTTACAAAACTCATCCGCAATTGTTTTAATTTCATAAATTTGACCAAAATCAGTTCTTGAGACTAGATCGGCGATTCCTTCAATTAAAGCTATATCGCGAGAAACAGTAATATCTATCCCAGGACGTTGTACTTTTAATGCAACTTCGCGACCATTTGCTAAAGTTGCGCGGTGTGTTTGAGCGATAGAACCTGCAGCTACAGGTATGGGATTGATAGTAGAAAATATTTCACTTAATGGTTTATTTAATTGTTTGCGAATAATGATTTCAACTTCTGACCAAGGTACTGGAGGAACTTCATCTTGTAAGGTTGAAAGTTCATCTATATATGCACCACTGAGTAAATCGGGACGAGTGGAAAGAAGCTGTCCTAGCTTAATATATACTGGTCCCAAATCTACCAAAATATTTTTTAAAACAGCTGGAGTCGGTAACTGAGGTCTATCGGCTTTACCACCAGTTAGTAATCGCCTCATATAGTCCCAGCCATTACGTAGTAAAACTTCAATAATTTCTCTTTGACGAGGAACTGTTTGGGTTATGAACATTGTGTTATCGGGAATTGGAAAGTGGGAATTAGGAATTGGGAAGTGGAGATTATTGATTAATAATTATTAACTGTAGCTCGTAAGGGTGTGGTATTAGCCATGAACTGCGAACTGCTAACTATTAAGTGATAAAAGTATTGGGGAACAAATATCAAAAATAAAATATATAGAGATTAAATATCATATATTTGGACATTTAATATTATTTTTCCTCTATTTAATTAGTTGATATTTAAGATGTACCCCAATTAACTTTACAAATCCCTCAACGGACTTAAATAAAAATTACATTTTCCACACGAAGATGGCTTATTTGCTAAATTATTAACAGAAGAATTAAGATTAATTTAAAAATAATTATTCTCATATCTTCTGCAAATTAACTATTTACAATAGCTTACAAAAGATGAGTAAATCGGGAATCCTCTTTGAGAGTTTTCAGTAACTGCTTAATTTCTTGAGTGCGCTCTTTTTTTACCATCAATGTCACGTTGCGATCGCGAACAATCACCACATCTTCTAAACCAATGGTAACAATAACATCATTTCTATCTGTGGCATAAACAATAGCTCCTTTAGTATCTAGGCCTACATGGTTAGCTAATTCTACATTGGAAGTATTTTCAGTTTTTAGTAAACGCTCAATAGCATTCCAGTCACCTAAATCATCCCAGCCAAATTCTGCAGGTAAAACATACGCTAGACTGGTTTTTTCCATTAAGGCATAGTCTATACTTTTTTTAGGTAATTGCGGATAAATACTCGGACCATTTTTCTCTAGTGGCTCGATAATTTCAGGAGCATGTTTGTGAAGTTCGTTGAGGACAACACCTGCCCGGAAAACAAACATTCCGCTATTCCAACTAAAGCGTCCTGTAGATAAAAAAGTTTCTGCAACTCGGCGATCGGGCTTTTCAGTGAAGCGGTTAACATGATAAGCTGGCAAGTTATTAAAACTACCCGTATTTTCTCCCTGCTCGATGTAGCCGTAACCAGTAGATGGAAAAGTAGGTTTGATCCCCAAAGTGACTATGGCATCTTTATTGCTTGCAAGTTCAATTGCAGCATCTAAAGTACCAGCAAACTTATCTAAATCGGCAATCCAATGGTCCGCGGGAAAAAAACCAATGATTGCATCTTCTCCGTAGCGTTTTTTAATTTCCAAGCTCGTCCAAGCAACCGCAGCAGCTGTGTCCCTTCCTTCAGATTCAACCAGTAAGTTGTCGGATGGTAATTGGGGTAACTGTTCCCTGACTCCTTTTGCTACCACTGCAGCAGTGATGACCCATAATGAGTTCCAATCTCCTGCAAGTGTTAGTAATCTATCTGCAGTTGATTGTAGTAAACTGCGAGAACCACCATCCAAACATAAGAATTGCTTGGGGCGTTCTTTGCGACTCAAGGGCCAAAAACGTTCGCCTTTTCCACCAGCAAGAATTACAGGAAAGAATGGTTTAGTCATATTTTCATAAATACATTATTGAGGAACACTACAAGTTTACTGTGACATTAAGAACTGGCAACTTTTATTGCTTTAACATAACTTTTAGGGAGTGGTAGAGTGGGGAGTTAGTTGTGATTGACCAAATAAAAAGTAGAGTAAACCAAAAAGTATCTCAGTCATCTGAGGTATCAAGCAAGACAAGTTTTTACACAGAAGATAAAACTACCGTTAAAGCTAGTTCTATTCCCAGCCAGCTTTATCATCGTTTGGGTTTAAGAATACCTAAATGGTTATTTTGGTTTATGACTGGTGTTGTTGGGGTTACTTTGTCGGGCTTATTAGCATCAACTCTGGCATTGTGGACACCCCTATGGAGTGACATCGATCGTACCGAAGATGAATTGGGATGGGCTGGCGATCGCGCGACTTCCTCACCACTACCAGGGGATTTATGGAACAGTATCTCCGAATACCAATTCATTAAACCAATGAACATTTTAGTTTTGGGGATTGAACCGGTGAAGGGTGCAGTGGATGGTTCTGCCGATAGTTTTGGTGGTAAAAGTGATGCAATGTTACTTTTACGTATCAACCCTAACGAACAGAATAAAAATATTCGGGTATTATCTATCCCTAGGGACACAATGATTTCGATTCCTGAGCAGGGTCTAACTAAAGTATCGGAAGCAAACAATCAAGGTGGTCCTGTTTTAGCTGCAAGGGTAATAAGTCGAACTTTAAGTAATGCTCCAATTGACCGTTACATTCGCATTTCCACTAGTGGTTTTCGTCAATTGATAGATCGCTTGGGTGGTATAGAAGTATTTGTTCCTAAAACAATGGTCTACCGAGATCGAACTCAGGGTTTATCCATTAATTTGGTTAAAGGTTGGCAAAATTTAAATGGAGACCAAGCCCTGGAGTTCGTTCGCTACCGAGAAGAAGGTAAGGGAGATCTAGGAAGAGTACAACGACAACAAGCATTATTAAAAGGGTTGCGGCAACGTCTTTCAAGTCCTACGGTGTTGCCTGAATTACCCCAGTTAGTTCGCATGATGGATAAACATGTTGATACTAATCTCAGGCTTGAAGAAATGATGGCATTGGTTAATTTTGCACTTAACTTGGAACGAGATAAGTTCGAGATGACAACTTTGCCAGGAATATTTAGTCGTTTGAGTCGCGATCCCGATAGTTATTGGTTAAGTCTTAATGGTAGAGCGGATTTATTGGAAAAATATACTGGTGTGAATATATCGGGTATTAGATCTGATTCTCGACCTTTGAAAAAGCTGAAAGTTGCCATTCAGAATACAACTGGTAAACCACAGTTAACTAAACAACTAATTAATTCTTTAAAACAAAAAGGATTTACACAGATTTATACTGCGGAAGAATGGCCAGATCCCCATGCTAAAACTCAAATCATCATTCAGAAAGGAAATAAAAGAGCTGGGAAACAATTGCAAAAAATCTTAGGTACGGGAGAAATAGAAGTATCATCTGCTGGTGATATTCAATCAGATATTACCATTCGGATTGGTCAAGATTGGTCACAATAATTTGACAACTTTGCGATTCACACTACAATTTACAATTCAAATTTATAAGAACTAGTCTAAACCTAAAACTCCTAGCCTCGATGCAGGAGATATAGGCAAGGCAGCACTTTTAAATGCTTCTTTAAATGTTTACACTGTCTTCCACTAGCATTTTCGCATAATTTTGACTACTAAAATTATGGCAGGTTAAAACCTGCTATTAGTATTCATCCCCGGGCTAATAGCTTGCGTGTCGTAGGCATAGACCGGGGTTTTCTCCATAATTATTATAAAATTTTGTTGACATCTCCCTTGGTTAAAAACACAAGGGATTGTGACAGACGCGTAAACTTGACCATCTTTATAAGCCAGTGCTTATGCGGGAAATGTGATAGCCGCAAACCTCCTTTCTTCTAGTATTTAGGCGGCTTAAGTCTATCTACTTCACTTGCAATGGTGCTACGCAGATCGCCTCTGTAATAAACTTTTACCAAAGCCTTATAAAATCTGAGTCGGTTACAGAGACATCGCATGAAGGTGTAAATCTTGTTTATGAGGGGATGTCAAATAATGCTTGAACCAACAACTTGCTAAACGAGCAACTTCATCCAATGCACCTGGTTCCTGAAATTGATAAGTTGCTCCTGGAATTACCTCTAATTGTTTCTTGGGTGTCTGAATTTTTGTCATCGCATCTTCACTCACGGTAATTGCTGAAATATCACATCCACCGACAATCATTAGTGTCGGAGCTTGCACATAGGATAGAACCTTAGATTCCAGATAAGTTTCTCCACTACGAGAAACTAATGCTTCAACAACTGTTGGACGTTGTGCTGCTGCAAGTAATGCAGCGCCTCCAGCGACACAATCACCAAAGTAACCAATTTTCAGATTATTAGTGATGGAATTATCAATTAACCAGTCAGTGATACAGACTAATCTTGTTGCGAGGAAAGTAATACTATTACGGAAATGAGCAGTTCTCAGATCGATTGCTTCCTCCTCTTTTGTTAATAAGTCAACTAGTATAGTTGCAAGTCCTCCACTCTGACGTAAAATATGGGCAAGATAACGATTGCGAGTGTTGTAGCAACTACTAGCGCTACCATGGGCAAAGATAACTATCCCCTGGGAATCCTCAGGTAAAACAATTTCAGCTTGTAAACTAATTGAACCCAGCTTCACTGAAACTAGTTTTTCCTCAACATCGTATAAAAAATTTCGAGTCATTTGGACACCCTCTTACAAGTTTTTGATGCGTAGTTAGTATTAAAGTAATTACTTTTAAGTCGTTAAATTTACCCCTTGCACTACAATTTTCTATATCTACGCGGTAAGCATTACTGAAGATTTCTCTAGCAATTCATGTACTTGCTTGTCACTTGTTTGGGAAAAATCATCATAATATAAGCCGACAGCATAAAAAGGTTCGGGAGTTGCCAAACATATTACTTTATCGACTTCTGCCCTTAATTGTTCGTAGACTGTTGCTGGTGCGACAGGAATAGCTACTATTATTTCCTTGGGTTGTTGTTCTTGTAGTATGGCGATCGCAGCCCGTACCGTTGAGCCCGTAGCAATGCCGTCATCTACAAGGATTACTGTACAGTTACGTACATTCAGCGACGGACAATGACCTCTATAGGAACGAGCGCGCCTTCTTAATTCTCGTAATTCTTTACTAGCAATTTTGTCAATTATCTTACTATCAATTTCCCAGTCATTTAAAACACTATAATTGAGTACTCGAATTCCATTAGGTGCAATCGCACCCATCGCTAATTCCTTATGATGTGGTACCCCAAGTTTTCTAATGATGCAGATATCAAGCGGGATGTTTAATGATTTTGCGACCTCAAATCCTACTGGAACTCCACCACGGGGTACAGCCAGCACAATTGTATCTAGGCGATTTGCATAGGCTTTAAGTCTTTGAGCGACTAGCTTCCCTGCTTTTGTACGATCGCGGAATTTAATTGTCATTAATCTCACCCCCTTAACATGAAGAGCACTGGCTTTACCCCACAAAATGTAATTACATGAGACAACAACTCTAATTTTTGTCCCTCAGTACTTCAAACCATCGAACCCATCTTATATTTATATAAAAAACGTGAGGAACTTGTGAGGACTTACCACATTATTCTCTCCTCAAGGAATAGCTCACAAATTCCTTAGATTTTTGACTTAAATTTAAATTAGATAGTTTCAAAATATTATTTGATTACAAACCTATAAAACACTGATTCAAAACCATCGAGTAAAAGGCATTAAGCGCAGAATATTAATTCCAGAATATTGATTCCACAAAACTTCTGGCAATTTTTACATAGGGGGTTACATGAATTATTTGACAAACCCATTTTCCGGGAAACCTAAAACCTTGGAAAGCAGTTTGCTTCTTCCTTTGATTAATGTTGTCTTGCTACCAGGGATTACATTACCTGTCATGGTTGTTAGATCGCACTCTGTAGGAGTAGTAGAAGCTACAGCATTAACATCACACAAGCAATTAATAATTGCTGGAGTTCGACCAGAATCGCGGCAAAGATTAGAAAAAAACCAAAAAGCTGAAATTGAAAGCTTGGAGGAGATTTATCCTGTTGCAACCTTAGCAGTAGTTCAACGCGTAATACGCTTACCAATGGCAGGAGGTATTCAAGTTATCCTTAGAGGGATAGAGAGAGTTTGTATCGACAAAATACAAATAACCAATCGTATTTGTGAAACTAATTACCACCGACTACCACAACTACATCAAGATAATACTTCTGAGCTTGAAGGAAAATCAGCAGCTAAGGTAGAAGCATTAGTCGGAGCAATTAAATCCCAATGGAGAGAAATAGCTACTTCTGATTCTACTTTTCCCCAAGAAGTTTTAGCTTTCTTGCAAGATAATGATAACCCAGCTCTATTGGCTTATCAAAGTAGTATGCTTCTCCCCCACGATCTCGATAAAATTCAAGGATTACTGGAAGAAGAAAATCTCGAACAACTTCTTAGAAAGGTACTTGCAGATTTGAGCCAAGAAGTAGAAGTTCAACGCCTACAAGGTCAAATTCTAGGCGAAACCAAAAAAGAAATCGATCTACAACAACGAAAATTCTTTCTGCGCGAACAATTGAAGAAAATTCAACAAGAGTTAGGGGAAGGTAAATCGGAAACTCAAGAAATTGAAGAATTACGAACCCGTATAGCTACAACTCAGTTACCCGGTTGTGTAGATAAGCAAGCAAAACGAGAATTATCGCGTCTAGAAAGAATTGGTAATGCTTCAGCAGAAGGGGGCGTAATTCGCACATATCTTGACTGGCTATTAGAAATGCCTTGGAACCAAACAGTCCAAGATAATTTAGAATTAAAGAATGCCAGAGAAGTTTTGGATGCCGACCACCACGGTTTAAGTAAAGTAAAAGACCGCATTATTGAACACTTAGCAACATTTAAACTCAAACAGAAACCCATAAAAAAAGATAAACCAGAGGTGAAAGTTACTAACTCCGACTTTCCCAGGAGTATTGCTTTTGGTACGGTTTTATGTTTTGTCGGACCACCGGGAGTAGGTAAAACTAGTCTGGGGCGCTCCGTTGCTCGGGCTTTAGGTCGCCCATTTGAGCGTATTAGTTTAGGTGGGTTGCGTGATGAAGCTGAACTACGGGGTCATAGGCGTACTTATGTTGGTGCAATGCCAGGTCGTATTGTCCAAGCTCTACATAGATCTGGGGTGAAAAATCCAGTCATTATGCTAGATGAGTTGGATAAAGTTGGTATGGACTATCGCGGCGATCCGGCTTCGGTATTATTAGAAGTTCTTGACCCACAACAAAATTACTGCTTCCGCGACCTCTATTTAGATTTAGATTTTGACTTATCCCAAGTATTTTTTATTGGTACTGCAAATGATTTATCTAAAGTTGCTGCACCATTACTCGATAGATTAGAAATTATTGAACTGTCGGGTTATTCTGAAGAAGAAAAATTAGCCATTGCCCAAAAATATTTGCTACCACGCCAGATTGAAAAAGCTGGACTTCCTGAAGATGCAGTGCAAATACCTTCACAAACCCTTAGGCTAGTAATTAAAAATTATACCCGCGAAGCAGGAGTTCGAAGATTAGAGCAAAATTTAGGTACTCTTTGCCGTAAAGTTGCAGTACGTCATGCATCAGGTGATACTAATTCTGTAGTTATCGATCCAGAACAGTTAGAAGACCAACTAGGAGCAAAAGTCTTCTTAGGAGAACAGATGCGAAAGTCACCTCAATCGGGTGTCGCTTGTGGTCTAGCTTGGACTTTGGCTGGTGGGGAAGTTTTGTTTGTGGAGGCAGTGACATTATCACAAGGTAAAGACCTTGTGCTGACTGGATACCTGGGTGAAGTCATGGAAGAATCTGCTCGCATTGCTTATTCCTATGTTTGGTCAAATGCAGCTTTATTGGGTATTGATACCACTGTTTTTCAAACCAATGGCCTACATATTCACGTCCCAGCCGGCGCAGTTCCTAAAGATGGGCCCTCTGCTGGTGTAACAATAGTAACTGCAATTGCTTCTTTATTAATGGATTGTGCTGTGCGAACAGATACAGCAATGACCGGGGAAATCAACCTGAGCGGCGAAGTCCTTCCCATTGGTGGAGTTCGAGAAAAAGTTTTAGCCGCTCGTCGTGCTGGTATTAAGAGGGTAATATTACCTCAACAAAATGCTAAAGACTTAGTAGATGTTCCAGAAGATGTTAGCAAGCATCTAGAATTTATCTTTTGCGATCGCATTGACCAAGTTCTTGAAAATGCTTTGCTGCAGCCATTTAAGAGTTGATAAATTATTGTATCAGTGTTGCTTCTGGAGCAGGTGCCGATGTCGTAGAAAGTTGGAGCGGATCGTAGCCAAGCTGTCGGGCAATGCTTTCTCTAGCTAACATGCGATATTCCCAAAAATGTTCTCCAGCAGCACATAATCCCAGGTACATATTGAGAAGCTGCGGTTTTCTCAACAGGACAATCAAGAGTTGATACCAAAACTGCCACCGAATTTCAGGACGGCGAATGCCTTGGTGCCAAATAAGTTGAGTGATAAACCGCATCCTCTTACTTAAAGAAAATTGCATCATGTGTTTTTGATTTTTCAAAGAACAAATCTTAAGACATTGCTGTAAACAGCGTCTGAGATAGTTTCGAGGCTCGTACAGTATCCAGAAGCCTTCGACATATTCTTTAGTAATATCTGCGATGGGGCGTGTTGGGACAAAATTCATTATAGTATTCTGGTCGCCTGTCAGATGACCATTGCCCTCAATTAAGCGTTGCTCTTTTTTTAACCGCTCCCAGAGGGCGGTATTGGGTAGAGCTTGAAGGATGCCCAACATAGGTTGAGGAATGTTAGTTTGTTCGATAAACTCTTGTATGCGATCGCCCGCCCCGGAACGTTCTCCATCAAAACCAAGAATAAATCCTGCATAAATAAGCATTCCTGCATCATTGATTTTGTTGCAAGCTTCCACAAGGGGGTTACGGGTGTTTTGCAGTTTTCGAGTAACTTGTAAACTATCCTGGTCTGGGGTTTCGATACCGAGGAAGACTGCATAAAAGCCTGCTTCACCCATCAGTTGAAGTAATTCATCATCCTCTGCCAGATTGACTGAGGCTTCCGTAATAAAAGTAAAGGGATAGTCGTGCTGCTGCATCCAAGGAATCAATTCTCTCAGGAAGCGTTTGACATTCCTCTGATTACCAATAAAGTTGTCATCCACAATAAAAAGTGAACCACGCCAACCTAAGTTATAAAGGGTTTGTAACTCAGCAAGAGCTTGTTCCGGTTCTTTCGTACGGGGTTTGCGACCATAAAGAGAAATGATGTCACAAAATTCGCAGTTGAAGGGACACCCACGGGAAAACTGGATTGCCATCATCAAGTAGGCAGAACGTTCAAGCAGGTCAAAGCGTGGCATTGGGCTTTGGGTAACATCCGGCTTTTCAATAGAGCGGAAAATGCCCTTGGTTTCACCTTGACAAAGTGCCTCAAGAAATAAAGGAACCGTCATTTCGCCTTCATCCAGAATCAGGAAATCAGCTCCAGCATCCAACGAATCTTGAGGGACAGAGGTGGGATAGGGTCCACCCACTGCAACTTTCTTTCCCAACTGGACTGCTTTATGAATCAACCGGTGGAAATCCTGCTTCTGTACAATCATGGCTGAAAGAATCACCAGATCGCACCACTCCCAATCTGCTTCAGTTTCACAAGCGACATTGCGATCGCGAAATCGAATCTCCCAATCTTGTGGTAAGAGTGCTGCAACCGTAATAATTCCCAAAGGTGGAATTACTGCCTTCAGTCCAGCAATCTCCATGAAGCGATCGTAAGACCAAAAGGACTGGGGAAATAGAGGATAGAGTAGTAGTATTTTCATAATAACCTCGCGGTAGCAGAGCCTGCAGTATCGCCGTTGCCTCTGTAAACCCAGTCTTTCAAAAGCGAATAACTTAGGAATGTGGATTAAATAAAGTATAAAAGTGGGGCGCTGTTAGGATCACGTAACGCACCATTCCAAATTTCAAAATAACAGGTTATTAAATTCTCATTCCTTAGTCTAGTCAACTACGCCTTAAACCTTGGGCCCGAAGCCCAGTGTCTTTAGACCTGGGTCGTTGACAAATACCTTCAGTAGTTGAAGATGCGCCAAATTATTTTTTCTAAATCAAGCTATATGAAGCTTTTCAGCCTTGGAGTTCAGCACAGCTTCAAGTATAAATTGTCTGAGTAGTGGGAAGGCTTCAATCAAAAAGTTATGTAACTTTTCTTTGTATAAATCTTAATCAAACAAACCATCTATAGCACTACGCAATTAGGTTAGGACATCAATGAATCCTAAAAGCTATGAGCAAGTAGTGTGCTTTTGACTTGTGTCCGTAGGACACGCATTAACGCAGTGTGACGCAACAGCGTCATAACCTAGAGCAGAAGGGCGACGGCAGATCCACAGGTAACGGCTCCGTAAGTAGCGTAGCTATAGTTATAGCCTCTTGCTGCGCTACCTACGGTTAAGCCAAACGGGCGGAGCCTATGACTACGTCACCTTACGGATCCGGCGACGGCAAAGCCTCTTGCTGCGCTAACGTCGTCAGACCTGTGCATTCGTCTTTAGACGCATCCAAACCGGTACGCTTACGCTAGCCGCTAATGACTTATGTCCTACGGACACGCTACGCTAACGACTTGCGCGTAGCGCTATACAGCTTCACCAATGATTGTGACGAGAGTACCCTGGGTTAAAGAAGAGGACATAAAAACTCCGAGAATGGAATGATAAGTATTTAACTAAAAATGCTAGGCTGACGTACACTTAAACTGAATAATTTAGTGTCTCTAATGCTTTTAGAGCCTGAGTTTTTGTTTCAAAATAAATGCCGAACAGCTTAAATCTCGTCGGCAATTCAACCGGATCCCATCGTAGTATTTACGTCCACCCGCTTTATCTTTTGGGCAGAGCAATATCCCAAAAAGACAAACATCTATTTGCAGTCTGATAGATGTAGAATTCTACAAGCAAAGCAGCTATCTCTTCAGTTCTTAATTCTTTTATCTTGGAAACAGATGTCGCCTTGGTCCAATACCTGGATTAAAAATACCTGCAACATCTTCATCAGACAATTGGCTCAGTTGAGTCTCTAAATCTTTGACATTGAAGTTATAGCCTCTAGCTGCAGCTAAAAGAATGAAATCTTCTGGATTGCTAAGGGCTTTTTGTCTTTCCTGTTGAGCATGGGCTTGCTCTACTTGTTTATAGATTCGGGCAGCATTTTCCTGAATCATAACTATACCTCCTTCTGGAAGGACGATTTTTTAAACTTTTTCCCAGCTTTCGCGATTCCAAATGTTATAAGGAAAATTTATTTTAAATATAAATAATTATACAACATAATTATTTTTTAACCAACGTATTTTTCACAACTTCTTATCTTGGAAAGTTTCTACTAAAGATTGGTCACATTCAGGCAAAACTTCTGCTATGGCTTTTACTAATTCACACGCCGTGAAAGGTTTAGCTAAAAATCCTTGAACTCCAGTCCCTACAGTTTTTGCTAAAGCCTCTGTAGAGGCTAAACCACTGGTAGCAATAATCTTTACTCGTGGATTTATTCTTTGCAAAGTACGAATAGTAGTTGCACCATCCATTATAGGCATCATCATATCTGTTAGCACAATACTAATGTCATCTTTGTGGTTAGCGTAAACAGAAATTCCTTCTATTCCATCTTTTGCGGTGAGTACTTGTAAGTTATAGTTTTCCAGGGTGGTTTTAATAATTTCACAAATTTTTGCTTCGTCATCAATTACTAAAATTACTTCTCCCTTTCCTACTAATCCTTGTAGATCCTGTTCTTTGTCTGAAACAAGCCCTTCTTGACTGGGTAAATATACTTGAAACTGACTACCATTTCCCAATTCACTGGATATCTTCACAAATCCGTCATGGTTTTTAATAATACCCAATACCGTAGATAAACCCAAGCCTGTACCTTTACCGACATCTTTTGTAGTGAAAAATGGATCAAAAATCCTGTCAATATTTTCCGGGGGAATACCAACTCCAGTATCGGCAATTGTTACGACAACATAAGGCCCAACCTTAGCATCAATATTCATCCTGGCATAACTTTCATCAACAAAAATATTCTCAGCCAGAATACTTAAAGTACCACCATCAGGCATGGCATCCCGGGCATTAACTACTAAATTCATAAATACCTGATGCAACTGGGTAGGGTCTGCTGCAACTGTCCATAAATCTCGCGGTAAATTCCTTTCAATTTCAATAAACTTAGGAAATGTTCCTTTGACAAATTGCTCGATATCCCTCAATAAATGCTTAACTTGTAAAATTGTGCGCCTAGCTTCATTACCACGGGCGAAGGACAAAATCTGTTTAACTAGGTTCGCACCCCGTTTGGCACTGCTTTCTAGCATTTTCAACATGTCTTGGGAACTTCGATCAAGATTAGTCACCTTGAGAGGTAATAATTGTGAAACTGCCAAAATCGGTGTCAAAATATTATTTAAATCGTGAGCAATACCACTTGCCAAAGTCCCAAGACTTTCTAGGCGCTGAGCCCGGAGAAACTGTTTCTCTAGTTGCTTTTTCTCAGTAATATCAGTGTCAACTGTAAGGATAGATTTGGGATTTCCTAACTTATCTTTTACCAAGGTCCAACGGCTAGCAACGATTATTTCCCTACCTTCTTTAGTGATTTTATGTAGCTCACCTTGCCACGAATGTTTATCCTTGATTGTTTGGAGTGCTTCGGTTAATTCCGGTGAAATTTCTTTGTATAAAAGTTCGTCTGCAACCTGACCAATTGCTTCCTGTGACGTCCAGCCATACATGCTTTCAGCTGCTTGATTATAGTATATTATCTCGCCCGACAAACTTCGGAGCAAAATCGCATCTGTAGTAACATCAAGTAATGCAGCCTGTTCGGCAATTTTTTCTTCTGCAAGCTTGCGCTCGGTAATATCACTAGCAATCAGTACGGCAGTTGTGGCTTTTCCTTGAACTTGATTTGGTGCAATTTGGGTTTTATAGAAGCGAGTATCACCTTGTCGGTCGGGGATTGCGTACTCTATTTCTTGAACTTGTTGGGTGGTAAAAACCTGCTCTAAAACCGAATCAATGCTAGAACGTTGATCTGGGGGAAACCATTTTGTGACTAAGCTGCCTAGTAACTTTTCTTGAGATACGCACTCATTGGTACGATTTGCAAAGATAATTCTACCGTTGCGATCCAGTTCATAAATATAAATGGGTGCATTGACAGTAAGAGAATGTAATTTTTGAGCTAGATCGCGGTAACGCTCTTTACTTTCTCGTAATGCTTCTTCTACTTGCTTGTATTCACTGATGTCCTGAGAAATCCCGTAAAAACGTACAACCCTTCCTTGGGCATCTTTGTCTACTCGTCCGCAAGAAAAGGCATAACCAACAGTACTATCGGGACGTAGAAAGCGAAACTCTGTTTCATAAGGAATACCTTGTTCCAAGGCAGCTTTAGTAATTTTATTCACCCTTGCTCGATCTGCAGAATGAATAAATTGATTTGCCACTTCGATATTGGGTATTGGGCTATCTTGATTTAAATTAGTAAATCGATAAAATTCTTCTGACCACCATTTCTCACCAGTATTTAAGTCCCAAGACCAACTTCCCATCTTTGCTACTCGTTGTGCTTCCTGTAGCAAAGCCTCAGTACGTCGGAGTTTTTTTTCTACTTGTTTGCGTTTAGTTATATCCCGAATAACCGCAAGTAAACCAATTTTATTTCCACTGTTGTCTTGAAGAAAACTAATTGATAAATCTACATGAATTTCTTGACCATTATTTTTAATATGAATATTTTCTCCTTGCCACCATCCTTGTGTTAACAAAGCATTGTCAGCTAAATACTTATCTTCGTTATCGATCCATTGATACTTATAAACTTCTTCTAAATGCCGACCAATAAATTCATCTGCTTCAATATTGTACAATTGCTCTGCTCGTCTGTTTAAATAAACGACGTGATGTTCGTTATCAATGGCGATTACTGCATCACTTACGTGGGCGAGAACATTTGCCTGAAAGTTGATTTGAGCTTCTATTTGAGAGCGGACTTTAATTTCCCGTTTACAACAAATTTTTGCTTTTTCAAATATATTAACTTGCTGTTTTAACTCAGAACGAGTTTGATATAGCTCTTCTTGTAATTCTTTTAAATGATTTTCCTGTGATTTTAATTGTTTTTGTAATCCTGGAATAAGATCGGTTTTCTCTTCCGAACCAAATACTTGCTGTAAATGATTTTGAGTAATAATACCAACCAATTTATTTTGCCGATCTAAAATCGGTAAATGGTGAATCCCATGTCGATGCATGAGCGATTGCACAGTGAAAATATCATGATTCGGATATATCTTTAAACTTATGACTTGCTGAGTCATTACCTCAGAGATTCTCACACCGGAGAAATTTATTCCAGAACCAGCAAGCCTGACAATATCTATATGTGTAAATATTCCTACTAAAGACAACCCTTCTACTACCAACACATAATCTTTCGGGTTGCGATCAGTTTTATTTGGTTGTGATAATTTTCCCCGCACCCCAAATTTGTTACTACGATTTTGTCCTTCATGCATCATCAAAGGAATTGCATCGACAACTAAAGTGTCCGGTGTAACGGTCAATGGGGAAACATCAATAACACCATTTAAATCACAAAAATCAATCAGCTTGTTGTTAGGTTCCATGGCTAATTTGCCTCAGGAAAACCCAAGGTAAGATTATTACATATACCACACCTATTCGAGTTACCGTAAAATACAACCCACCCCACAAATTAAAAATAAGGGAATAACAGTTGAAAAATTTAAAAACAATAACTTATAGCGGGATTGTAAAAGTCAGAAGACAAAAGGAATTTGGATGGGAAGGAATCCAATATTTTTGATATTAGGCTTTATTACTATTCTTTTACCTTACTTATTGCCAACTCGCTATATATCATCTTTAAAAATAGGCGATATAAATATTGTAGCGATTTTTCAACTTTCGATATCTTTTGTGAATTTTTATTACAATATAAATAGATATATTCCAAAATTATTATCACCCGTGGGTACTATCAGTTTATAGTTAATTAACTTTTTAAAATAATTATTAATTACTCACAACTTTGTGCTGTTACAGTCCGGGAAACCTACGGTACATTTTACGCCACGTTAAGTTCTGCTAGCCGCTAGCTAAACATTAGCCACTAACTGACTCATTACTCATTACCGTGCGCTGTAGACACCCTCATTAGTCTGTGCTTACGCCCCAACTCGTCCCGCTATAGCTAGAGCCTGAGGGGTACCTGCGGTGTGGTGTTTAGACGCAGCAAGCTGTATGACTACGTCACGCAATACCTACGGTACGCTACGCTAGCAACGCTAACATCCGTAGGATGCGTACTAACGCCTCTGGCGCATATCACGGCATCGGCAGATTCGCAAGGTGACGTTAGTCAGAGCCTTTGGCGTCGGCATAGCCTCTAGCCTCCGGCCTCTAGCTGCGCTACCTACAGAGCCGCTAACATTACTATTACTCATTACTCATAATTATTTATCCAATCTGACATCAATGATATTGCCTCGGAAATAGTAATTAAAACCTTCCATTGTGGCAGGCATACCTATTTTTAATTTACTATCACCTACAAATGAAGCATCATCTTTCACTTCAGCGCTACTTGATAAAGTTACTAACATGTTTGTTAGAAAACGAGCCGTAGGATCCTCTAATTCTTTGACCGAACCATCTGGTTGAGTTACAGCAGTAGTAATTGGTATTAGTTGAACAGATTTGATCTGCATTTGACCAGCAGGTTGGTTTTTGATTGTAATATCAGTATTGACTCCATTTTTCAACTCTTGATTCACTAAATCTTGAGGGCGACTAATACTCAAATACTTCACCAATAAATCTAACTCTACAGGCTGAGTTGAAGCTGTAGCATAAGTTGGGGAATTAAGTACACCTGGTGTAAATAAAACTGATGTTAATATTAATACTACTGCGAGTAATATACTCCAACTAAATCGCTTCAATATATCTATAAACTGCTGAAACAAACCAAAACTCCTCATCTATACAAGTTCCTACTTATACGACAAACATGTTTGTCAATTGGGTTTGTATTTAACCATTTACCCAATAAATCTAACAGTTCATAACTTTATCAAAATAAAGCTGGTTTATTTGAACATCATTATTAAATATTTAAATATCACACCGAGTAATTAGGTTGAAACAATAAATTTAAATCCAGTCTTGATTAATATTAATACCCCTAGTTTCCATACTTTCCAAAAACAGATTCGTTGGAAGTGCTTCTTCCACCGGAAAAACTCCAGCTTTTCTCAATTTACCTTCTAATAATAATTGAGCTATGGTACCGGTACCACACCCTGCTGCGATCGCTGTATTTTCATGGATTAAATTTGCCCTACAGACAAGAGAATTACCATTTTTGGTTCCAGTTACTTCTGCACAAACTGCAACTCCAATTCCACTAAAGCGATCAGTGACATCTGTCATCAAATGACTAACATGGGATAAAAACTCGATTCCCCTCGAATTTCTCAGCCACGAGCGAGGGAAAACATGTGCGGCGATCCAGGTCAAATGGTTATAAAAGTCAGGAACAGAACCAAACTTAGTAATAACACTACTCACACGGGGAAAAGACTTCGGAAGAGTGTAGGTCTCCGGCATATCATACCAATACACACCATTAGCTCCGTAGGGTGATGGGAAATCAATAATTTCGCGATCAGTATATGGTTTGATGATTTTCCAATCACCCTCTATCCATGCTTCAAAGGAATTTTGCAAACCTAAAAATGTTGTACGCATTACTGTGACACCAGCTCCACCGGAACCAGAAACTACGTAACTCAAATGAATTTTCTCCGGTTCATCGAACTGCTCAACGCATTGTCGCACCATACTATTAGATATTCCTGGAAATATCCCGGTGTTTACAATTGCAGTCACATTTGCATTAACTGCATCTTTGTGGTGTTCTAAGGCTCTAATAGTGTAGGAACGGTGGTCGCTAACATCCAGATAATTCACACCCTGCTTAATGCATAGCTCTAAAACCTTAGTATCCCGGTGATGAAAAGGACCAGCACAGTGAATTACTAAATTAGATTTAGCGATTTCTGATGCCAATTTGTCAATATTCGCTAAATCCAAACTGAGGAACCGCAATTGAGGATTTAATTTATGATTTGGTTGATGGTTTAATTGAATATCTCTAATTTTACTTGCAGTGCTACGCCCAGTAAGAATCACTTCTGAGTCTGTATTAGTTGCAATATCTTGGGCGACGCTACCACCGATGCGCCCATTTCCTCCTAAGATTAGAACTTTGTTGGTCATTATTTCAAAATAAACACCCCTTTTTTATTTCATAAAAATTTCTCGGTAGTTTATGCTAACGCGTCGCTGCGCTAAGGAAACCCAGCTTATTCATCATAACTGGGAGGAAAAACGCCCCGGTGGTTTTAACCACATTGAACAATTAAGCCAGTGGAACGTTTAAGTAGTTGAACTTTATTTCTAGAAAACTGACCAAGCCGTTTCCAGTCAGAATTGCTAACAGAAACTTGCGTTTTAGTGTCACCACTAACCCAGCCCCTAACGGTTTTCTTTCCTTGGGTCGCTTCAGCATAATCACCTTTCCTGAATCCGTGCTTGGTAACAGTCCCACCATACTTGCGACGTTTAGCACCTTTACTAAATTGCAGTAAATGCAACTGACGACGACTGACGGGAGGGCGACGAATTACAGTTAACGGCTTATAGCCTAGTCAATTCTCAGTAAGAACTGTCTCTTACAAGCTCAGTGGCTTTAGCCCTGAGTTATTGACTTAATATCTAACTTAGATTGTACTTTATTTTGCTCTTCTACTTGCTGCTTCTGCTTGCAACTCTTCTACAACATCCCAAGCTGCAGCACATTCTTTTGAGGTTGGTCCCTTCGCTTCACAAATAGCTCTTGCATCATCTCTTGCTGCTTCAATTGCATCTTCGAGATAAATTCTTCGGGGTTCCTCAACAAAGTCACTTTTTTTGAGAATATCTGTAATAGAAACAATGCCAAGCAAAGTATCTTTTATCACAGGAGCACGGCGAATTCCGGTATTAGCAAATAAACGGGCGACATACTCTACTCCCAACTCAGGGTTTACGGTAATGCAGGGCTTGGTCATAATTTCGTAGACCCGGATTTTTTTTGGATCTTCACCATATGCAGCGATTTTATAAATAATATCGCTTTCTGTTACCATTCCGTAGGGGTCATTATCGTGACGACGTTCAACTATTAAGGCACGTAGCCCTTTGTCTTTCATTAAAGTCACAGCTTCAGCAACCGTTGCTGAACCAGTAATAGTCACCACCTCTTTGGTCATGATTTCTTCTGCTTTCATCATGGCTATTTACTCCCCCTGTAGATCAAAGTGATGGTTTATATTGATAATTCTTATTTACATGTGGAAATCCCATAAATATTGTATGCCATTTTGTGCGTCGAGATAATTCGCCATCTTTGAAAGATTTATCCGAAAAAATGATAGAAAAATCCTATTTTTAAACTCCATTAGTTTTAGGTGCATGAGGGATAATTCATTTTTGAAGTTTCTGTAGTATGGGTTTATCTGCAGACTCTTCAAATATTGCACCCCGTCGAATTAAATCCAGCTTTATTCTTTCAGAGATTCCCAAGTTATTCCTAAATTTAGCATTTTTAACATTTGCACCTTCAAAGATAGTATTACTCAGATTGGCTCCAATAATATTTGCTCCACTAAGATTTGTATTACTCATATTAGCTCCATTGAGGTTGACACGATATAGGTTGGAATAGCTTAGATTTACACCACTGAGATCGGTATGACTGAGGTTAACAATGCTGAGATTAGCATCTCCAAAGTTAGCATTTCTGAGTTGCTTAGTACTACTAAAATTGGTCTCCAAAAGAATCGCACCACTGAAATTTGCACCGTAGAGTTCCACATTACTTAGGTTTGCATTACTGAGGTTGGCATACATCAGGTTGCTACTCTGCAGATTAGCACCACTGAAGTTGCTCTTGGTGAGGTTGGTACTTTGGAGGTTGGCTCTGCTCAGGTTGGCGCTGCTGAAGTCAGCACCACTAAAATTTCCGCTGCTAAGATTGGCGTTAATGAGGTTAGCTTGACTAAGATTGGTTATAGTTATTTTGAGTTCGCCACTAATTGGGAGTTTGATATTGCTGAGATTGGAGTTCTCGAGATTACTACCAATCATATTTGCACCATCTATTTTTGCAAAAGTGAGGTTTGCATCTTTCAGGTCCGCACCACTGAGATTCGTATTCCTCAGGTCTGCACCTTCAAAATAGGAATTCCTAAGGTTCGCACCCTTAAGGTTCGTACCTTCAAAATAGGAGTTTTTGAGGTTAGCATTATTTAATTGAATTTTGGATAGGTTAGTTTTACTAACATTAATCCCTGCAAGACTAAAATCTTCCTTATATAGTCTTTCAAGTGCTAACCGCACCACTCCACTTTGAGAGCCTTTACCCTCTCTAACTACTTCCCAAGCTTTAAATATTCTTTCTTCTTTTCTCTCATCCAATATCCACCAGAAAGTTACAACTCCGGTTACACCAGCAACTATACTTATAAAAATACTTATTCTTTCAATAAGATTAAATATACACTTATTATTTTTAGTATTCATTGAATTTTTTTTATTTTTAACTTATAGCCTAGGAACACGACCATCAGTTTATAGAATTTAGCAACACTAAGGTCAAGCTTGACAGAATCACTCTGCTTGCGTGGCTAAACTAGATATTGTATAAGCTATATCAGCGCCTGTATTTATGATATTCCTTTAAATAGAATGCAATACTTGATGTAGCAAAAATATACGGTAATTAATACTTACAATAGACTCTGCTAAATACAGCGTAAATTATGAATTTTGATACTCTAAAAATTTTCTAGGCAAAGGCATTTTATGTTTTTGACACGCTGAAAATATTAGTACTCACTAATACATTGCTTACTTATTTGATTAATTGTTTATAATTAATTGATATTAGACAGTTAATAACAAACTATCAAGCAATAAAGCTACATGTTGTCAGTTAAATTTGTCTATGTTTTTTTATTTTTTGATTTTAATTAGATATGTTAAGATATATTTCAAATTTGAAATATGAATTCTCAACTTCTGCCATCGTTGATTATGTGCCCCACACATACCAGTGGGGAGACAAATAAAAATAATAAATAAAAGTATCCCCGTATACAAGAATCGGGGAAGCTTAAATTAAAACAAATAATAAACAATTGACGAGCTAGTAATGATTGGATTTTGCTTAAAATTTATTCGTTTCTAGCTAAAGTAGTCTTTCAAGGTGCTGTACCAGTTGTGGTGCTTGAAGTAAACCTTCAATTCTTTCTACAGCTTCACCTTTCTTAAATAAAACTAAAGTGGGTAAAGCTTCGATTTGATACTGACTTGCTAGTTGGGGATACTTGTCGGTATCAATTTTTACTATCTTCATTTTTCCTTGAAGTTGAGCATTTACTTGTTCCAAAATCGGCACCATCATTTGACATGGTCCACACCAAGCCGCATAAAAATCCACTAGTACTGGTAAGTCAGAACCAGACAGCATTTCCTCAAAGCTGTTAAATTTCTTTTTCACAGACATATGTTCTTACCGCTTTAATACTACTGCTTAATAGTAGTGTGTTTATCAAGAATTTGGAATTAGGGATAGCACTGCGTGCCGCCGCAAGCGGCATATGGCGACTGGCGACTGGGATTACTAATCTTTAGTTTCTATCCCCAATCCCTAATCCCTAGTCGCTAATCTCTAAAATAATCTTAATTTTTAATGAATAATCGCTCTATGATGATAGCGATTAGAACGCAATGATTGAAAATTAATAGGAACAGATAAATGGCAGTGCTTGAATTATCGGAAGTATTACCAGAAAATTTACAAACCCTACGTTCCCAAGTGGCTGTTGTCACCGGTGCATCACGGGGAATCGGACGGGCGATCGCCCTAGAATTAGCAAAAATGGGAGCTACAGTTGCGGTAAACTATGCATCTTCTAGTGGTGCGGCTGAAGAATTAGTCGAAGCAATTACTAAGGCTGGCGGAAGTGCGATCGCTCTTCAAGCAGATGTTTCCAAAGCCGAACAAGTGGATGCACTAATAAAGGCTGTAATGGAAAAATTCAAGCGTGTTGATATTTTGGTAAATAATGCAGGTATTACTCGCGATACACTGCTATTACGAATGAAACCAGAGGATTGGCAAGCAGTCATTGACCTCAACTTAACTGGTGTTTTCCTCTGCACCCGTGCGACTAGTAAGATTATGCTGAAGCAACGTTCTGGGCGGATTATTAATATAGCTTCGGTTGCCGGACAAATGGGTAATCCGGGACAGGCTAACTATAGCGCGGCGAAAGCAGGTGTGATTGGTTTAACTAAAACCCTCGCCAAAGAATTTGCTGCTCGTGAAATTACAGTCAACGCAGTCGCGCCAGGTTTTATTGCTACTGATATGACTAATGACCTCAAAAATGATGAAATTCTCAAATATATTCCTCTCGGTCGCTTTGGAAAACCAGAAGAAGTGGCGGGGATGGTGCGCTTTTTAGCCTCGGACCCCGCCGCTGCTTACATTACAGGACAAGTTTTTAATGTGGATGGTGGAATGGTGATGGCTTAAAACAGTTGTCAGTTGTCAGTTACCAGTTATCAGTTAATGCGCTGTCGCGCACGCTGCGCTAACAGTTAATGCGCAATACCTACGGTACGCTTACGCTAGGAACGCGCACGCTATAGCTACGCTACCTACGGATCCGCTAACAGTTTATGGCTTACGCCACGCCCTTACGGGCTACAGTTAATGCGCAATACCTACGGTACGCTTACGCTAGGAACGCGCACGCTATAGCTACGCTACCTACGGATCCGCTAACAGTTATCAATTTTTTTGATTTATTTTGTATTTGCTGTTAACTGTTCCCTGTAGCCCGCGAGGGCGTGGCATTAGCCATAAACTGTTAACTGTTCACTGACGTTTGTCAAACTTTGTGCATTCTTTGCCAAATTGCAAATCCTAATAACATAAGAATACTAGCTGTAGTTGCAAGTATTACACTGATACTCATACCTCTGATTCTCATAGCCAGTAAATTAAAAATCCAAGTTACAAACCACAATGCAAAAGCAGCACGACGTTGGGATAATCCCCAAGCTAATAAGCGATGATGTAAATGATCTTTTCCTGGTGTTGTTAATGGGTTTTTTCCTGCCATTAATCGGCGGATAAATACTTGAGATGTATCTAGTACCGGCAACAACAAAAATAAAACTGGCGGTACCAAGGTAACAACTGTTGTGGTTTGTAATTCTCCCAAAATACTTGTGGCTGCTAGCACATAACCAAAAAAGTAGGCACCAGCATCACCCATAATAATTCGGGAAGGATGAAAATTATGTCGTAAAAATCCCAGCGCAGCGCCAGATAAAGCAGCAAGTATTAAAGTCGCTGCAGCGCGGTTGGGAAATTGTGCTGAAACTGCTAATAAACTAATCGAAGTAATAAAACTGACCCCTCCCACTAAACCATCCATACCATCCATTAAATTGATCGCATTGGTGATTCCCACTACCCAAAATACTGTTAGCAGCATTGAGAGGAATGGATCTATAGGAGTACCAAAGGTTAACTGAAAACTAATACCATTAGCAAACAGCAACAAAGCAGTTAAAATTTGGATCAATAAGCGAAATGATGCTGGCAAACTGAATTGGTCGTCAATGAATCCAACCAGAACTAGGATGGAACCGCCTAACAAAATCGTTAACACTTGTGCCAAAACACTGTGTAGTTCGATCGGACGTAAAAGAGTTGCCAAAACAATAGCAGCGATCGCTCCAGCATAAATAGCCAAACCGCCAGCATTAGGCAAAGGTTCTCGATTTAATCGTCTTGCATTTGGTTGGTCAGCCCAACCAACCTGCAAAGCAAATTTACGTACTATTGGCATTAGACGCCATGTTACCAACCAAGCCAAGAAAAAAGTGAAAACTACTGCCAACCAGCCGGAACCGTAGGGATCGGCAATTCCGATTGCCTGCAGGGAGTCGTATAATTTCATCCCCCAAATCAACTATATTTGTCAATTTCTATGAATATTAACTGATATATTAGTCTGTTTGTTCCGCGAATATTGTATTTTCTACCTCGATCTGAATTTATATTTCTTACAAGTGAGTCTGAGAATTAGGATAAATCCCAAAGTACAAAAAGAATATTAAAGATATAATCTCCTTTTCTTGTTTAATTCATCCGTTATTTACGGGTTCACAGGAAAAAAAGTCAAAATTATAGTTAGCACTCTTCGCCTCTGAGTGCTAAATTGTTAGACAGAAAGCACTCTTTGATGAAAGAATGGCAAAAATAGTTTCTTTTGACGAACAATCTCGGCGGTCATTAGAGAGCGGAATTAACGCTCTTGCTGATGCTGTTAAAATCACTCTAGGACCTAAAGGTCGTAATGTTCTTCTCGAAAAGAAATTTGGTTCCCCCCAAATTGTTAATGATGGTATCACTGTTGCCAAAGAAATTGAACTTCAAGACCCTTTGGAAAATACTGGTGCAAGATTAATCCAGGAAGTGGCATCCAAAACTAAGGATGTGGCTGGAGATGGTACAACCACCGCCACAGTTTTGGCTCAAGCCATGATTAAAGAAGGCTTGAAAAATGTAGCCGCTGGTAGCAACCCCATCAGTTTAAAACGGGGAATTGATAAAACTGTTGAAATTTTGGTAGAAGAAATTGCCAAGATTTCTAAGCCAGTAGAAGGTAGTGCGATCGCTCAAGTTGCCACTGTATCGGCTGGAAACGATGAAGAAGTCGGTAGCATGATTGCTGAAGCGATGGAAAAGGTCACCAAAGATGGTGTCATTACCGTTGAGGAATCAAAATCTCTCTCAACTGAATTAGAAGTAGTTGAAGGGATGCAAATCGACCGGGGTTACATTTCTCCCTACTTCATCACCAATAACGAGCGGATGACAGTAGAGTTTGAAAATGCCCGTATTTTAATTACCGACAAAAAAATCAGCAACATTCAAGATTTAGTTCCAGTACTGGAAAAAGTTGCTCGTAGCGGTCAACCTTTGTTGATTATTGCTGAAGATGTCGAAGGAGAAGCTTTAGCAACTTTAGTTGTTAACAAAGCAAGGGGTGTTTTATCTGGTTGTGCAATTAAAGCTCCAGGTTTTGGCGAACGTCGCAAAGCAATGTTACAAGACATCGCGGTTTTAACTGGCGGACAAATGATTTCCGAAGAAATCGGTTTGAGTTTGGATACCGCATCTTTAGAGATGTTGGGAACTGCCCGTAAAATCGAAATCGATAAGGAAAATACCACCATCGTTGCTGCTAGCGATGTCACCAAAAAAGACGTACAAAAGCGAATCGAGCAAATCCGCAAGCAATTGGAACAAACTGATTCTGAGTACGATAGCGAAAAATTGCAAGAGCGCATTGCCAAATTAGCAGGTGGAGTTGCAGTCATTAAAGTTGGTGCAGCCACTGAAACCGAACTAAAAGATCGCAAACTCCGCATCGAAGATGCTCTAAATGCGACCAAAGCTGCAGTAGATGAAGGTATTGTCCCTGGTGGTGGAACAACCTTAATCCATCTCTCCCAGAAAGTAGAAGAAATCAAAGCTACACTTTCTGAAGATGAGAAAATTGGTGCAGATATTGTTGCTCGTTGTTTGGAAGCTCCCCTACGCCAAATTTCTGATAATGCAGGTGTAGAAGGTTCAGTAATCGTTTCTAAAGTCAAAGAAACTGAATTCAACATTGGTTACAATGCTGCGACCGGTGAGTTTGAAGATTTGATTGCTGCAGGTATTATCGATCCTGCTAAAGTTGTTCGTTCTTCTCTACAAAATGCTTCTTCTATTGCTGGAATGGTTTTGACCACCGAAGCAATCGTAGTTGAAAAACCTGAGAAGAAACCTGCTGCTGGCGCTCCCGATATGGGCGGCATGGGCGGCATGGGCGGCATGGGCGGCATGGGTGGCATGGGTATGGGTATGCCCGGTATGGGAATGATGTAGGTTACAGCTATATCTAGCCATATTTTGAGCATTACCCGTGCAGTGATATCGAGCTTGCTGCCAAAATAAAATGATAATGTAGGGGCAAAGGCAAATAGCTAAGTCTCTACATTATTTATTTGAGAATTGGTATACGCCCGCGCCTAACGGCGAATGGTAATTGGTAATTGGTAATTGGTAATTGGTAAATATCAAAAAATTATATTGAATTATTATTTTAATTTAAATATTCATATTCTCTTTGGCCCATAGAGCTGCTTGAGTGCGATCGCGAAGTTCAAGTCTTCCTAAAATCTGCGTCACATAATTCTTCACGGTACCCTCAGTCAGATACAGTGCTTTAGCTATTTCACGGTTATTCTTACCCTGGCTAATTAAGCGCAAAACATCCAACTCTCGTTCGCTAAAAAGATTTTCATAGGAATTTTGCTTACTTACTACGGGTGGACGTAGCTGGGCAAAAACTTTAGGTGCTATGGTTGGACCAAGTTGAGAATGTCCTTGAGATAAAGTTCGTATGGCTGCTGCAAGTTGTAAAGCTGGAGTACTTTTAAGGAGATAACCAAGTGCTCCGGCTTGTAAAGACTCCCAAATATAATCATCTTCATCAAAAGTTGTGAGCACCAAGATTTTAATCCAGGGAAAACGATTGTGAATTTCGCGTGTTGCTATCACCCCATCACAAATTGGCATCCTTACATCCATTAGAATTACGTCAGGTTGTAAAGTTTCAGCTAGGGTAATAGCTTCTTTCCCGTGATTGGCTTCTCCCACAACTTCTAAATCTTCTTCTAGGGATAGCAAAGAAGCTAGTCCCTGTCTAAATAGTGGTTGGTCATCTGCTAGTAATAACCGAATCATAATTATAGATGGGATTATTTGTTGAACCATCCTGATTCTAGTCTTTGTCCATCAAATATATTTTCCCAAACAGTTTTGCTCAGAGAACTCTTTGTTGATAAGACTGGGATTTAATATAATTTAGGATTAAGTGTATAAATAATTTTACTTGCTGAACTATTGTTTATTTATTTACAAGACAGGTATATTTTTACCCATCTTCAGGATCAACCTTTATACCATCTTCTAATCCTGGAGGTGTAAGATAACCAAGTGTAAATGTCGCACCGGCAGTAAATACACTAGCAACAGCAACTTTGAAAGCTTGTTGGTCTTGTTGGGGAATTACGATCCCAATATTTTCCAGTGCTGGAAGTGTGGAAGCAGTAACAATAATTCCACCAATTGAACCAACTGCAGAGGCAAATGTTGCAGCCATCACTTTATTATTGGGTCTAGTTGTTACAGATTTAGCTTTATGCATCTCTTTAATTATCCTTAGTTGTACAAAATGAATATATTTTTTACTACTCATTTTGCCCAGGAAATTTCCAAAAGGTTTTGGCAAATCTCGTAAAAATTATTTTTGGGGTAATCTCGCAATTCACAAACCGTCACTACAAAGACAGCCGAACGGCAGAAGCATTAGAATATTACTGTAGCGATATGTGCCAAATTCCCAGAATTTTTCCGCTCGGGACTGAAATACAGAGTCGTTCGCTATACTCAGAATAGCTTCAAACCAAATAATGACAAAATTATTGCAAATCCGATTAAAAACAGCATCACTCCTAATAATTGCTTGTTTTGTATCTGCATTTGCTGTTCAATTTCACTGTAGCGGACATCTGGTTGACCTATTTGAAAAATAGCAGGCTTTTTAAATAAACTTGGTAAAATTTGATGAAAGAGGGAAATTGCCATCAATTTGGTGAAAAATAAAGTTTTTATTACCCGCTTATTATTCCCCAATCCCTGTTCCGACATTCTAGCGTTCGCATCTGTATCTGGTTTGCGTTTGATAGTGTAGGCAGGTAAAGCCTTAGTCAGGTCACCATTATACTTCTCTAAAGTTCGTGCCAAAATTACACAACTTTCCAAGGCTACATTACAACCTTGTCCGAGAGATGCCCATACAGAGTGTCCTGCATCGCCAACAAGTACGACACAATCTCCTCCATGTAAACTACTACATATAGTAGTGATACCACCATAGGATGGCTTCTGTTCAAGCAAGTATTTTGCCCAATCTTCTGGTAATGATTTCCCTGCTAAGATATCAGGGAATTTTTCTTGAAATAAAGCTTCTAGTTCTGCCTCAGTTTTAAGTTTATCAAAGGTGAATTCTCCCTCTGGTGGCATAATTAAAATTCCGTTTAGCGACCCATCGGAACTGGGCGGAGCTAAAATAGTTACAGGCTCATGACTAGGCCAGGTATGAAAACATTTATCCCATTGAGGTTGAGCATCAGGTAATTCTGTTACTTTTCCTAATGGACAAACTTTAAACATCATTTTATCAAAGTTTTGCTGGCAGCTAAAGCCGTCAAAGTATTTTTCCATCAATACTCTAACGGTACTGAAAACCCCATCTGCACCTACAAGTAAGTCAAAATTCCGCTCTATACAATCGTTTTCTTTGTGAAAAGTTGCTAACTTTTGCTCGAAATCAATACTTTCTAAACGATAACCAAAGTAATATTCTATGTGTTCTGGAAATCTACAGCGCCCTTCCTGAAATAGTTGCTTTGCCAAAACATTACGATTTACGGAGATAGCTTTATTAAATGGTTGATTGAAGCGAATGCCTTTATTTGTGTGTCTGACATTACCAGCTAAAGTAACGCTTAGGTCAGGAGGTAATTCAACACCAACCTCTTGCAGCGCAAATATACCTCTTTCAGTGAGAACAATGTTATAGGAACGCCCTGATTTGTTTACTCCGCCCAAATTACCTGTACTTTTTTCATAGAAGTCTCTCCGCTCAAATACGGTTACTCTCCAATTCATCTGTGCTAAATACAATGCCATCAGTGTTCCTGCTGGACCTGCACCAACAATAATGGCTTTCCTGTCTTTTCCTGAATTTTGTGGTGAATTAGACTGCAAAAGCGATTCAATCATACCCTGACAATGGGATGCTCTTAACTAGATGATTTTATCGGGTAAACCTGGTAGAAGCAATATCTATTTTTTATGAGAAGAAATAAATCTACATTGCTTAAGCTTTCTGAGGGTAATTCTTAGCTAATTCTCAGTAATGTATCACTAACTGCTCATATTAATCACTGATATTAAAACTCAAGTAAAACTTGCACTTTAGCAGATTAAAGATAAAACGTTATATAAAGAGAAAGATTATGAGTGAATTCTTTAGACAGGCAGGAATGGCATTACTTGGTGGCTGGATAATTGGTGTTGTATTTGCTGGGATTAGGCTTCCTGCACCAGTTCCTCCACTTTTGGGTTTAATTGGAGCATTCGGTATATTATTGGGTGGTTATTGTTATGAATTAATTTTCAAGATGTTTAGGTAAAAATTTTTACACTAGTTTAGAATCCTCCATGTTTTACCGGGGGAGATGTCAAGTCCAATTTCCGATCAATACAAATGGAGCCCAATAAAAAGGATGATTGAATTTTTTGGATTTAATTAGCCTTAACTGCGCTTGTCTCAATATTTGGGCTTTATTTTGAGAAGTTTTCTTGATTTGCTGATAAAATTCATTCATCAAGATAGAAGTTGATTCATCTGATACTGGCCATAAAGTTCCAACTGTGCTTCTTGCCCCCGACCTGAGGGCAATTCCCGCAATACCCAAAGCGGATCTAGTATCTCCTTCGGCAGTTTGACAAGCACTCAGTACTAAAAGCTCGATAGGAATTAATTTGGGGGTTTCTTCTCGCACTTTGAGTAATTCTTCAAGTTCATTAACTCCGATACGATCGTTCCAAGTCAGAATAAATGTTTCTTCTGGTTTAGAACTAAATTGACCATGAGTTGCTAAATGTAAGATGGGTGCGCTGGTTGTTTCTTTTAAAGTCTTACGAAGACGATTGTTAGTAAATTTCTGGTTGAGTAAAAGTTGAGAATTAACATTGTTTGCGATGTCTTGCACTTCATTTTCTACCGCTGGTAGAGCAGAAAATCCCTGATTTGCTTCACTCAAAGCTCCTACCACTGCTTCAACGCGTTTATTATTTATTGCTTTGGAAGGTAGTAATTGTAACCCTGGGGTAAGGGCGATCGCATAATCTTCTACCAGATATTTTTCACCATCGTAAAGAGCAGCTACGGGAAGATTACGCAAAGCACTATCGAGAACAAAGACTAAAGTTTTGATTTTTGCTGCTTTTAAGTCATTAAGTGTAGGTTTTATCAACCAATTATAAAATTCTTGAGACTGAGTTTTTCTTTCTTCGTCGGAAGAAACTGGGTTAAATTGTGCCATTAATCCCATGATTTTACTTTCAAGGTCAGCAGCTGTTATTGGTTGAATTTGCAGCTTAATCGGTTGACCTGGAATAGAAGTTAAAACTGCAAGAGTGTTTTCTGTGACTATAGGGTAAATAATTGCAGCTTTGGGATCGAATTGCTCGATTTTTTCAGGTTTAGCTTGTAAGCAAGCTTGTCGAAAATAGTTCTCCATCTCAGCCATCTGCAAAGATTCTACAGTTTTTCTCGCTTGGATGAGATTATCTTGGGTCGGTTGAGAAATTAATAACTCAACTAACTGACGATAGACAGGTTCTACACTTTCACGAAATGAATACTGTGATTCTGGGTTGAAAGTCACTAAATCTTCTCGAATCTTACCCAAATTATTTACGGCTTTTTGATAGGATACGATCGCATTCTCGATTTTCCCTTGGGTTTTAAAAATTCTTCCTAATTGCCATTCCCACTGATAAGCTATATCATCAGCAGCAATCGCATCAGTTAAGCTGAGAGCATATTTATTGAGTTCGATGGCTCGATTTAAATTTCCTTGTTGTTCCTCTATATAAGCTAAAGTCCCAATAGCATAAGATTCTGTCCTCGCAGTACCTTTAGATCGTGCGGATTGGGCTATTTTTTCTAACAACTGTTTGTGTCGGTTATTAATTAAGGGTTGCGATCGCTTGTTAGAGATAGATTTAGAAGCAATAATTCTAGAGCTTTTATTTTGACGAGAAGCTCTAAAATTAGGAGATGTATAAGACTCTAATTTTGCCATTTTTTTGATTAAATCGATTTTGGCAAAATCATTGTTTGGTAAGTTCAGAATTAAATCTTGACTCTGATTTGCAGTGGTAATAGCTCGCTCCCAATTTTGACTTTCAATGTCAATATCAATGGAATTAAGCAAAGCAATAGCTTGGGTTTCTCTATTCTTCGACACCGATGCGACTTCTTGCAATAATTTAGTAGCAGTTTGGGGCTCAGAAAACTGAAGTACCGCAGCTAAGTCAATTCCAGTTTTAGCTGTTGCTTCTATATCTGTTTCCTGGGTTAAAGCAATACTGGCTTCGAGTTTTTCGATTGCTGTGGGAAAATCTCCAATAGTGGCGTAGGTTATTCCTAAGATTTTATATACTGATGCCTGTAGTAGTTTTGGTATTGAATTTAACTTTGTTTCCAACTCTTGAAGGTTTTTTTTTGCTGTGCGGTATTTACCCAGTTTTTGTAAAGCTATTGCTTCATTAACTGTAGCACCAACCTCTCCTTCAGTATCTCGTTCTTGTTGATATATTTCTTTTGCTTTGCGAAAATTTAAAGCTGCTGCTTGGGGATTATTTTGTTTGAGTTCGAGATTACCTTGAGTATTGAGAACTTTAGCGACGAGAGTGGAGTTTAATTTTTGATTATCTGATAGTTTAATTGCTGAAGTAATAGCTTTTTGTGCTTGGACTAAATCACCTATTTCTTGATAGCCCAAGGACAAAAAAACATCAATCAGTATTTTGCTCTCCAGGTCTTCAATTTTTAGATCTTTAGCTTCTAAGCGTGATGTTTCATTTTTAGCTTTCTCCCATTGGGCGATCGCATTTAAGTAATCACCGCGCAACATCGCTTCTCTTCCAGTATTTATTTTTTGTTCTATTGTTGGGGGTAAACCACGAACAACTGCTACGGGAGTACAAACAATTCCTAAGCCAATCAAAATTCCTAAGATAAAATTACGCATAAATATTAATTTCATTAAAGTTTCTCAATACTTTTAAATTTTCAATAGTCTTAAATTTGGATATGGCAATCCTAACTGCTAAATAATTTAGTAATCTATAAAAACTGATATTCCTCACCAAGGGGAGGTTAGGAGATGGTTAGCCTCGACAACTAGACTTTATCCAATTGTGTGTGGATAAAGGGCTCAAAGCGACTAATTCTAACTCACCATCTGAATTGATGATAGTTGCTGTAGCTTCTTTAATCGGCTTTCTTGAGGGAGCGACTTTTGCTGTATTTACTTTGGTTGTTTGTTGTGTAGCTGGACGCAGATCGTGCCAATTTGAACTAAGAGAATGACTCTGATATGGACTATTGGGAATTCCCCCATTACCCGTAACTGCAAAAATATTTTCGCCACTACTTGGACAAGCTGCTGTAATCAGACCACTAGGATCTGTAATATCTTCAGGTAAGATACCCGTACCTAAGTCTTTTTCTGATTCGGGACTTTTAATCTCAACAACTCCATCAAGTCCAAACTGAGATGAAGCATCAATATCACTGGTTAAATCGGTGAAAATAAGTTCGGTTGTAATATCGATATTACCTCCTGGTCCAAATACAGCATTAGCTCTAATATCGCTATTATTGAGTGCCAAAATAAAATTAGAATTATCAATAAAAATATTTCCCCCACCACCATTACTATCTAAAACGCTGGTGCTAATTAAGCTATTATTTCGTAATAGAATTTCATTGCTGAAAATATTGATATCACCACCACCTGTTTGTTCTGAAGTTGCAGTAATAAAGCCTCCATCTGTTTGAATGCGATCGCTATTTAAATTAATATTGCCAGCTTGACCTGTCCCCGTACTGCTAGTAGTAATTTTTCCTTGTGCAGAGATATCCAGCAAGTTACTATTTACAGAGATTATTCCCGCATCTCCTGCTGCAACAGTACTACTACTGAAAGTTGCACCACTAGTAAGATTTAGATTATTTGTAAAAACTTCAATAGCACCACCAGCACCTTCTCCTAAAGTTTCTGCTGTTACTTGAGCGCCATTTTGAGCGGTAATTGTGTTGCTATTAAGAAAAATATTTCCCCCACCCCCTGCAAAAGTTGAAGCTGTAATGCTAGCAGGAGTATCAGTATCTACTCCATCTAGTTCAATGGTTGGGGCGTTAATATTGATATTTCCTGCTTTACCGGTTCCTGTTCCTGCTAAAATATCTGCATTGCTACCACTTAAGAAGTTACTTGCACTAATAGTTGCACCATCTTTTACAGTTAGTCTATCGGTTGTTAAATTTATATTTCCACCGTTTCCATTCCCCAAAACCGCACTGGAAAATAAACCACTACTACCACCACCAGCTTGAATTGCATTACCGCTCAATTCTACTGAGTTGGATGCTGTAACTGTAAGATTACCAGCAGATCCAGAACCACCAGTACTAACAGCAATTTGTGCTCCATCTGATACCTGTAAATTATCGGTTGTGATCGCTAAATTACCACTATTACCGGTTGCACCGGGAATAACAGTTGCAAATAAACCAGTAGATCTGTTAGCAACTGCAGAATATCCAGTTAAATTAATCTCGCTGGCTTTAATAGCAAGATTTCCTCCTTGTCCGGTACCGAGTACACTGGAATTTATTTGGGTTCCACCACTAAGCTTGAGGCTGTTAGTCTCGATGTTAATATCTCCAGCTGTTCCTGTCGCACTCGATTGGACGGAAGCAGAAATTTGACTGGGGTCTGTTAAAGAATCAACGCTGCTTAATTCAATATTATTTGCTTTAATATCGATATTTCCAGCATTTCCTAAGCCTCCAACGGTAGAACCAATATCAGCACCGTCTATAACTTTTAAAGTATCAGTATTAATACTTAAGTTACCTCCATCTCCACCGGCAAAAGTATTATTAAATAAACCACTAGGAGTCCCATTAGGAGAAGTTCCATTAAGTTCAATATCTTGTGCCTTAATATTAAAATCCCCTGCTTTACCATTACTAAATGAAAGAGTAAAAGCTTGGGCTCCTCCAGCGATTAATAAACTATCGGTGTCTACATTAATATTTCCCCCATCACCAGTTGCTCCTGGGACAATGGGAGCAAACAGACCGCTCGAACCAGCTACGCGGGAACCTGCAATTAACTCTACCCGCTCTGCATTTACACTTAAGTTTCCACCTTTACCACTGCCAAAAATAGCACTAGCTACTTGAGCGCCGCCAGCAACTAATAAATAATTGGTATCAATATTTAAATCTGCCCCTGCTCCTGTTGAACCTGCTGTAGTATCTGTGGAAACATAGGAAACAAAAGGAATTTGGTTTTGAGATACCCCTGTAATTCTGACGGAATCTGCACCGTTAAGAGTAATACTTCCTCCCGTTCCATTTCCTGAAGTGTTAGAGAGAATGGCGGAAGCGTCTGTTAGAGAAATATTTTGTCCGCGAACGTTAACCGTACCACTACTATTACCACTAACTTCCACTGAAGCTGCATTTGCTAAAGCAATATCTGTAAAACCAGCTACTCCTTGATAGTCAAATGTCCAAATTTCACTACTAGTATTAAGTCCAACTAAACCCTGCTTAACACTACCTAATTCAATATGTCCTTCTGCTGCGGTTAGATTTCCCCCATCTAAAGCGATATTACCTCCAATCAAAGCTAAATTTTTTCCCTGGTCTACTTGTAATCCAGAAGGACGAAAGTTTTTAACTAGAGAATAATCATTATTACTGGGGTCAGCAAAACCCGTACTATTCCCAGTCCCCTCAACAATAATATTTCCTGGCTCAGTACCATATTGCAAACCAACGGGAATATTGATGTTTAGTAAAGGTGGTGCTTGGGGGTCAACAGCACTATAAAAATTACCATCACTGAATTTAATACTTTCTGCAGTACTTCCTAAAAATGAACCACCAATCTCCAGAGTTGCATTGGGACCGAAAATAATGCCCTTGGGGTTAATAAAAAATAGATTAGCTGTCCCATTTGCACGAATTATCCCTTCAATATTAGAAACTGAGCTACCAGTAACCCGACTGAAAATACTTCCTATACTCGATCCATTATTGAAGAAAGCTGTTTGACCATCAAGAACAGAAAATTGTTGAAAGCTGTGAAAAAGATTATTTCCTGCAGCTGTTCCTCCAGTAATTTCAATCAAATTTCCACTAGTATCGGGGGACACTACAGAATTGATGGGAAGAGTAGTATCCGGGATAATTTGAATTTGTGTTGATTGTGCTGAGACTTTTGGTGTATTGCCAAATAACGAACAAAATACCAAGCATAATATCAGATAAAGGTTTTTGTTTTTCTTTCTGATTTCCAGTTGTGATAAAGAAAAATAAACGTTATTCATGGCTCACCCTAGATCTCTAACATTTAAAGTTAGTGAGAGTTAAATAAAAACATTTAACCGCATTTCCAAATTAATTATTCCCAAAAATTACTGATAAATTAATCATGCATTAATTTTTACGAAAAATCATTTATAAATTCAAGAAAATTATATTTAGGACATGTCCTGAGAAAGATGACCCAAAGATAAATGAATCAAAATTAATAGAACAAGCAAGTAGCTAAATAAAATAATGTAGATCGCTAAACAATTTGAGTAATTTCAGTCTTAATACTGAGGCCAATTTATTTTAAAATCTTATTTTTATTGATACTTTCATCAAAGTTTAATATCGATTTTGCCCAAATCAATAATAGGTTTTTTAAACTTGAGAAGATAAGTACAAAAATTTGAAAAACGTTTATTTACTCTAAATTACATCAGAATATGCAAATAAACTTTCTTTACGATATGAATGTCAGTCTCGAACAAATGATTGGTTACGAGATGACATCTCTTCTTTGGGGTCAATTATTTGCAGATGACATTGAAATCAATATCTTTGCCAAATGTACAGACCAATTAGATGCAAATATAATTGGTGGAGCAGTTCCCGAATATCACGAACAACATTACGCCTTATTTTTAGAATATTTTGCTGCAGACATCACTTCGGAAGAAGACCAACTTGCTTATGATGCTTTACAACAAGGAAATACCGTTGATTTCTTACTTAATGGCGATTTAATTGGCGGTAATACCAAAATAAAGTTAACCACTGCCTTAGCTCAAGCCTTGGGAATGAATGAAGCAATTAGTTTGGATCGTTATGTTCTCGACGATTCAATTCATTTCCTCGATGGCACAATTATGATGAACCAGGATTTTTCCTGGGATTTCAATTACTTAAGGGATAGTGAAGCAGCAGAAAATACCCTCGATTTTTTGAGTGTAGCGCTCCACGAAACGGGACATATTCTAGGTTTTACCAGCAGTTTAGATTTCTCCTTGCAACAAGATACTCTTTATTCTGGTCGTACGGAGTTAACAAATTTTAGCCCTTTAGACTTATTCCGTTTCTCCGCGCAAAGTTTAGCTCAAAACAACCCTGACGGGAGCGTAAGTGATTTATCAATCGGTGGAGTAGCTTGGTTCTCGCCTGACGGTGGAGAAACTTTAACAGCCAAGATGTCTACAGGTAAAGAAGGAGACGGTTATCAAGCTAGCCACTGGGAAAGACGTTACGACCCTCTAGGGATTATGGATCCGACTCTGTGGTATCAAGAGCGAGCATCTATTACTGACTTGGATGTCTTAGCTTTTGATGTCATGGGTTACGATCTAAGTGAAAGTGCTGGTGACGTGGAACAGTTATTCACCACACAAGGATTAGAATTAACACTAGCCCAAGCCAAGATTCAACTAGCTGAAAAACTCGGTGTTTCTGTTGAGTGGATAGAAGAAAATGCAAACGTTCCAGTATCTTCTTTAGATTTAATAGCGCAAATAGAGGCAGAAATTGCAGCTGCAGCATCTGAATCTACCACTACAACCGAAACTACATCTGAATCTAACACTACAGATTCAACTTCCGAATCCACTACAACCGAAACTACTTCTGAATCTAACACTACAGATTCAACTTCCGAATCCACTACAACCGAAACTACTTCTGAATCTAATACTACAGATTCAACTTCCGAATCCACTACAACCGAAACTACTTCTGAATCTACCACCACAGATAACACCACGAATGAGGATGAGCCAGACAAAGACTTCTTCAAAGATTTACGCAAAATGAAGAAGAAAAGCTATAAGTGGTGGGCGCAAGATAATGAAGGAGGTAACTCTTCTTGGCAAGAATTCTATGAATGGTGGTCACAAAATAATGAGGGAGGTAATTCTTCCTGGCAAGAACATTACGAATGGTGGGCGCAAAATAACGGAGGAGGTAATTCTTCTTGGCAAGAACTCTATGAATGGTGGTCACAAAATAATGAGGGAGGTAATTCTTCCTGGCAAGAACTCTATGAATGGTGGTCGCAAGATAATGAGGGAGGTAACTCTTGGTGGCAAGAAGTATTCTTTGCGAGTCAAGATAATGGAAACTTCACAGACATTAGATTACCAGGACAGAATAACAGTGAGATAACTAATGTTATTTACGGAGACATTACTGGAGGTCATGAAGATGACATCATTGGTGGGGACACCAGCAACGACAATATAGTTTCTGGTAAAGGTGATGACTTAGTTGATGGAGCCGAAGGAGACGACACTATAATTGGTGGCGAAGGTTATGACACTATCTTTGGCTTTGATGGTAATGATTCGATCAAAGGTGGGAAAGGAGATGACCTGATATCTGGTGAATCTGGTGAAGATGTATTGCTTGGCGAAGCTGGCGCAGATGTCCTGATGGGCGGCGAACATGATGATTACTTGGACGGAGGAGAAGGTAGAGATTTCCTCAATGGAGATACAGGACACGATGCTTTAATCGGCGGAAAAGGAAATGATGCTTTAGAAGGAGGAGCAGGAAAAGATTTATTGGTTGGGGGAGAAGGAAAAGATATTGGAAATGGTGGTAGCGGTGATGATTTTATCTTCGGCGATCGCTACTCTGCGATATTACAAAAAGCCTTTGGCAATAATTTAACTCCTCTGATCGGTCTATTTACTCCTGAAACTGATACTACAACTGAAGAAGTCATTACTGTCGAACTTGCTCAAGACCCAATGAGAATCGAAGCAGAAAATATGACCTTGTCTGGAAACTACAATCTAGCTTCTAGTGGGACTCTGGTTCAGACTAATTCTACAGCTAACATCAGTACCATTTTTAACGGACAAGCAGGACTATACAATATTGTGATTGGCTATCACGATGTTTATGGTAATGCTAGGATTACAGCTTCTTTAGGATCCAGTACAATAGATGATTGGTATTTAAATCAAACTTCGGGAAGTACATCTCCTGGTGTTTCCAACTTTAAAACCAGGACTATTGCCAGTGAAGTTAGTCTTAACGGTGGTGAATCTTTATTTCTAAATACAGTTGCTTACGCAGCTAGTAGTGGTGGTGATGATGATGACGATGGTGGCAGTGTCGTATACGATAAAGCTTACATCGACTATGTTGATTTCGTTCCCATCGTTAACAACAACAATGTAACTTTAGAAAAAGACCCTGTTCGACTTGAAGCTGAAGAAATGAATTGGACGGGAGTGTATAAGGAAGAAAGTAAAACTTACGCCTCTGGTGGTAAGTTAATTGGACCCAATTCAGATAACCAATGGATTTACGGAAATACAACTTTTAATCTGGAATCTGGACTCTATAATGTAATTGTTGGTTATCATGATATCGGGAAAGTTGGCGAATCAAAATATAATCAGGGCAGGATAAAAGTTAAAGTAAACGGAGTTGAAATTGATAACTGGAAACTTGATGATGTTCTTTATGATTCTCAATTAGAAGCAGGAAACTTTACTAAGCGCACTATTAATAACGTTCAATTGAGTCAAGGTGACACCTTCGGTATTGATAGTTTGGCAGATTTTACTCCAGAAGGTTTTATTGACTATATTGAGTTTGTTCCTGTGGAAGTTTCTACTGATACTTCCGATATCACTGGAAATTCCAATACTACTGACACTCCTAATACTAACGATACTTCTAATACTACTTCCAACGCCACTGATACAACAGCTACTGCAATAGAACTGGGAGCAAATAGCGATATCCTCAGAGGTGGTAATGGTAATGATGGGATTGATGGTGGTGAAGGTAATGATATTATCTTCGGGGAAGATGAGGCAAACGATTCGAGTAATATTGCCCCAATTAATATTGCTGGTAGTTTTAACTATGGTCGGAGTACTTATATCTTAAGTCAGGCTGGTACTTGGACAGAAGCACAAGCTGAAGCTGAAAGTTACGGTGGTAACTTAGTTACTATTAACGATGCTGCTGAAAACCAATGGTTGAAAGATACCTTTGGTACTACAGAAGCTCTCTTTATTGGTTTCTCTGATGCGGAAACTGAAGGAACCTGGAAATGGGCTAGCGGTCAAGTTGTAGATTGGGTTCTCGGTAATACCAATGATGGCATCTATACCGATTGGGCTCCCAATCAACCGGATGATTCTCAAGGAAACCAAGACTACGCTATCTTGAGTCATATCTGGGATCCTAATACAAATAAGTGGGATGATGTAACCACAAATGCATCTTTCCGAGGCATTATTGAAATTGACTGGTCTAGCGCTGGTGGTAATGATACTATTGTCGGTGGATCAGGAGATGACCAAATTTACGGTAACTCTGGTAATGATTCAATCTATGGTGATGATATAGACGATGGTATTGCTGTTAAAACTCCTCAAACCTTAACTTTCCAGCAAGGAGTTAATGGCTACAACGGAACAGTTGACACTCAGTTAAATGGGTACTATTGGACCACAAGCTATAGTAATGCAACTTCCCTCAATATAGATAGCAATGACTTGGGTTATCCAATTCATAGTTTAATTCGCTTTGAAGATATCTTTGGTGCTCAAGAAGGTCAAATTGCTCTGGACGGTACCATTAACTCTGCCTTCTTAGAACTTGATGTTTCTGATCCGGGTAGTAGTTTTAAGGTCCATGAAATGCTTAAAAGCTGGTCAGATAATGTTACTTGGTATTCTTGGGACACTTATGATAACGGAGTATCAGCCAATGGTGTAGAAGCATCTAATACAGCAGTTGCTACTACTGGTTCTGTTAGTGCAGGTATTTTGAGAATTGATGTTACAGAAAGCTTAAAATCTTGGCAAACGGACCCCACTAGTAATTATGGATGGGCTTTTCTACCCACAGGATCTGATGGAGTTGATTTTGACTCTGCAGAAGGTGCTAAGGCTCCTCGCTTAGTGGTAGATGTTGAGCAGGTTTCATCTTCTACTTCCGGAATTGATGGTGCAGTGTATAACGGTAGTAAGTATATTGTTACTGATACTGCAATGACTTGGAATGTAGCACAAGCCTATGCGGAAAGTATTGGTGGTAACTTAGTCACAATCAATGATGCTTCAGAAGAAGAGTGGTTGAAAACAACTTTTGGTAGTACCGAAGAATTGTGGATTGGTCTAACCGACAAAAATGTCGAAGGACAATTTGAGTGGAGCAGCGGAGAAGCTCTTACATATACTAATTGGGTCCCTGGAGAACCGAATAATGTCAATGGTGGCGATTATGTCAGGATGAATTATCAAAATCAATGGGGTGATAAGAAAAATATACCTCTAAGAGGAATTATTGAGATTAAATTATCTACCGCTAATGGTAGTAATAATATTGACGCTGGTAACGACCATATAACTGGTAATGGTGGTAATGATACTATTTCTGGCGGTGCTGGTAATGACGTCATCAATGGTACTGATGAAGTAGTTGCTGGTTACTATGAAAAAGATATCTTAACCGGTGTTGATGGTGCAGATAAGTTTATCTTGGGAGATGCAAACCAAGCCTACTATGCTACAGCTGGTCATCAAGATTATGCTCTAATCAAAGATTTTGATTCTACAGTTGATTTTCTCCAACTTCATGGAGTTGCTGAAGATTATCAACAACAGCAGCAAGGAGATAATATCTTCCTTTCCCGCGATGGAGATTTAGTAGCAATTCTAGAAGATAACATCACCTTAAATCTTAGTGACAGTGCTTTTGAGTATGTCTAATTCGAAACTTTCAATTCTTTTTTAACTATCAGGCTACAAAATTTAACTAAAGTTACACTTTGATTTGCTGAAGTAATTCAGGGAAAACTAGCTAAGAATGTTTACAGGATTATCAAAATTATTGCATTTACCACAACTAAAAAAATTAATTGGGAAAGTGTTCATTTCACTTTCCCGATAGTTTTACATAACAAATATCAGGTGTTGATTGCTTAAGTCGCAGATTTAAAGCTAAAAATAACTTTATACATACCATTCAATATCATTCCCCCAATTTTCTTTACCGTACTTAATTCTTGATTCTAAATTCGAGTAATGCAGTTCAAATTTATTACCAGAAGGATCGAGAAAGTAAAATGATTCTCCTTCTGAATTGTTTTCTTTCCATTCAGGAATATTGTTTTGCTTCAACTTTTCAACCAATGAATCAAAATTATTCTTATCCAAATCAAAAGCTATATGGTCGTATCCTCGATCTAAGCATTTTTCGCCTTTAGTCACAGCTAACCAAACATTTCCGGCTAAAAAATATGCACTCTTGTTGGATTTCATTATTGGTTTTAAACCCAGAATATTTACATAAAAGTCAAAAGCGACATCTATATTTTTGACATTCCAGGTGAGATGATTAATTCCAGTAATCATAATAGCCTAAGCAATCTATTAAGCAGCAATATATAAAACCAGCATATCTAATAACATAGAAATCTATTTTTAACATCTTCAGGTTCTAGTAGTCCTTTTCATTAGATTTTTTTAAACGCCTTTGAACCATAGCATCAAAAGCATTAGATATTTTCCTTAAGTGAGGTTCTGTATAAGGAAAATTCTTCGCATGGTCAAAGTTATGTCTCATCGCAGCATTCAATTCAAAGATAAATAATGTTCCATCTTGGAGAATTGTAAAATCAATTCCGAAGAAATCAAGACCAACTAGATCGCGAATTTTACAGAGTTTATCAAAGTTTTCCCTACTGATATAGCTGACAGGATCGTTCAAAAAAGACTGTTCTTTATCTTGTGTCCATTGGTTTTTGTCCATGATGCTATAACGGTCTCCCGAATGAACATTCCAAGAATCATTGAATAAGTTTGCTACTGGATAGAAATTATCATCGATAAAAAACACTCGGATTTTGTTAAAAACATTCTGCTCATTACGGTAATCCTGGAATTGAATGATGTAGTACTCTCTGTTAGCTGGTATATTTTGGAAATGAGAGCAAAGTGCTTGTTTATTATTAACAAGTTTAACTGTAGATCCAGTTTGGGAACCCACTTGACGAACGATAACAGGAAAAACAAACCCCAAACCAAAGATTTCGTTTGCGATCGCATCTACAGAAACACCATCCCACTTGAGTTTTTCTGTTTTGGGGAATTTGACACCCGGAATCAAGTTAAGTCGCAATGCGTTACGTTCGCGGGTTGTTTCCAGAACCTGATGAGGATGATTAATGACAGGAATATTAGGATAGCGATCTAAAAATCTAGCAGCAGTAATTAGTGATACTCGTTTCAAGTCTGGACAAGCAATTGTGTTGAGAATTAGATCAAAGTTGGAAATATCTTTTAACTCGTCAATATTATTTTCCAACAGATTGAGAGTCATCAAGTTATATCTTTTCCGGTTGACAAAGTCCTTAATAGAGAAATGACCACCTCGCAATAGGTTTTTGTAAGTACCGTCATATTGTTGAATAATGCGATAAGCCGATCCTTCTATTCCTCGAATTCTTAATAATGTTGACTTCTGAGGATCTGGTTTTCCTTCCCAAATCAGAGGATGACTTCGAGCAACCTGATTTAATATAGCGCGGGCTGCATTATAGTCTCCGCTAGCATCAGCAAGACTAGACAAGGCTAGACCACTTTCGTAATCATTAGGAGAAATTTTTAAGCAACGGAGAAAAGCTTTAGCTGCTTGTGGAAATTTTCCTTTACTCAGTAAAAATTGACCATAGATATTGAGTAGAGTTGCATTATTAAATGGTGAACCACTAGGATGATTACTCGGTTTGAGTACCTTTGTAAATTCGTGGAAATCTTTTATTTCTTGGATAGTTGAAGAATCAATATCCTTATCCTTGTAAACTAAATCTTCTTGCTTACTCTGACCCTTTAAAATAGATGTCTTTGAGTCGCGAATATATTCTGATGTCTGAGTTTGATTAGCAGATTCAAATTCAAAACTGTTGACATGGAGGCGAACTCTGTAAAGTAAGCGATCGCTATCTAGAGGAAATCCAGTCCGTCCATGTAGTACTTTTTTATTGTGCATAAACACAATTTGTCCTGGTTGCAGAGAAAACTGCATCAATTGTGCAGACTTCTGAAGCACGGTGTCTAGATTATTGATCGCACTACGATATTTTCTAGATAAAGATAATTTTTTAATTTCTAGGGTGCGGTCGATTTGCGATCGATAGTAACGAATTTGCTCATCTCCTGCGACACCAGAAATAATGGGATATATATTATCCCCAAACGGAAATACTGAAGCTCTCAATAATTCAAGATTCTCGCTATCAATTTGTCGTAAGATATCTTCAATGGGAATCATAATAGACTCACCACCTCTATTATCTGCAACGATACACTGAAATGCAACCAAATTATGGGGCCTATCCATGTAAGATGAATCGGTATGGAGTGCTAAAGGTAGGTGAGTTCGGCTATACTGGGTAACTTTTCCACTTGTTGTAGGTTTTGTTTGATTAATTCGCACTTGTGTAAAGGAAACTTTTACTTGGTTTTCATAACTAAAATTTAAAGTGGATTTTCCCGAACAAATTGCATAAATAGCTTGGGACAGGTTGACCAAGTTGGTGCGATCTTCAATAGGAGCATAGCCGTTGACAACCACAAAATGAGGATAAGTACTTAATGCTGTACAAATAGAATGAGCTATTTCTTGAAGCTTTGTTATTTTTTCCTTTGCGGGAGCTATAGCAAAATGAGTAATGTCAAGGGTGGGAATAAGTAATTTTTTCACTTTAAATCAATAATTTAAATCGTAAAATTTTCTTTAGTCGTGAGGATTTTCCGCTGTACTTATGGTCAATACAGGGATTCTTACCTTGTTTTAATAAAACTCCATTATCACTTTTATTTGCTTCTTCAACTTGAGTGTATTTTTATATCATTGAAATACATAATTGAATTTCTTCTAGTCAAAATTACTCAGGTGCTTTACTTATTGGTTACTTAAAATAGGGTGTCTTACCAATGAGGCTTAGCTTCAACTAACTATGAAGTTAAAGAGTAATCTTGAATCCTCCAATGTTTTAGTAGGTGATGACTTTATAAACTCAAGACAAAATCAGGGGACACCTTCTCTGAGGAAAGTAACTCTCAAATTATTCCCTTTCTCTTTCTCTAAAGAATTTGTAAGAAGATGGGAAATAATTCTAACGCAATGTCTTGACTGGAGAAGTAGGGATAACTCAAGTATTGCATCTTCCAATAAAGTTAATATGAGCATTTGTGAATACTTTTTATACAAAAATCTTCTACACAAATACTTTTTAAATTTTGGGTATAGTTTAAGTCTTATTGTTATTGTTAATATCTGTAATATTAAAACTTCTCAAGCGCAAACTGCTGTAGATTTTAATCCTATAGACTTCAATAATCATATAGAGCAAGAAAATCGACAATTTTTCCCAAATAAGCTGGAAAATTCTCCTATTAATCTAGATATCTCCAATCAAAATTTTCCTACAGCTATAGAGAATCAAAAAGTTCAAGAAGCTTCTCAATACTCAAAATTTAATATTGTTCTTGACCCGATTAAAGTCAAAAAGATTGAAGTTGTAGGTAATAGTCTATTTCAAAGTGAAATTTCCCAACTCATTAAAAAATTTCAAGGAAAGTCAGTTACAATAGCAGAGCTATACGAATTGCGCTCGTCTATCTCCAAACTGTATATAGATAATGGTTATGTAAATTCCGGTGCTTATTTGCCAGCCCAAAAATTACAAGATGGTATAGTCAAAATAGAAGTATTGGAAGGTGGAATAGAATCTATTAAGGTAAATGGTAATAAGCGCCTGAGCGATCGCTACATAGCTTCTCGTCTTAGTTCTCTTCCAACCCCACTGCAAACAAAGCAACTGTTAGAACGTTTGCAAATATTGCGCCTCGACCCCCTCATTGACAATATTTCAGCAGAATTATCTGCAGGTTTAGCTCCTGGTATGAGTCGTCTAGATATAGAACTTAAAGAAGCTAATGCTTTTAGTTTATCCTCCTCTTTAGACAACCATAAATCACCTTCAATTGGATCTAATAGTCGTAATATCGCTTTAAACCATTCTAATCTTCTGGGATTTGGGGATAAGTTCCAACTAAACTATACAAATACTCAAGGTAGTAACGGATTTGATATTGGTTATACATTTCCAATTAATGCGAAAAACGGTACTATTAGTTTTGCCTATGGTTTCAATTCTAATGACATTGTCGAAAATCCTTTCACACCCTTAGATATCGAAACTAAATCAAACTACTACCAACTTAGCTTTCGACAGCCAATTATCTATAAACCCAATCGCGAATTAGCCTTAGGAGTTAGCTTTTCTCGTCAGCACAGCGAGACTTCTTTACTGGATATTCCTTTTCCTTTATCCATAGGTGCAGATGATTCTGGTAATACTAATATTAGTGCTTTGCGAATTTTCCAAGAATATACAGAACGCAGCGACCGTAGCGTTTTAGCATTGCGATCGCAGCTTAGTGTGGGAGTAGATATTTTTGATGCCACTATTAATGATAATCCTCCAGATAGTAATTTTGTTGCTTGGCGAGGACAATATCAATGGGCGCGTCAGCTAGATAAAGATTTTCTTTTTATCTTACGAGGAGAGATTCAACTTGCAGATAAATTAGTTCCTCTAGAGCAATTTCGTTTGGGTGGTGCAACTAGTGTCAGAGGCTATCGAAGAGATGTCAGTTTGTCCAACAGTGGATTATTTGCTTCTGCTGAATTAAGAATTCCAGTCCTGCGAATGAATAAACTAGACGGTCTATTACAAATAATCCCTTTTATCGATCTAGGCTTACCTTGGAATAGAAACAATGAAGCAGTTGATATTGACTCTTTAGTCTCAGTTGGGATGGGATTAAATTTTAATGCTGGAGACAGGTTCAATGCTCGTATAGATTATGGTATTCCCTTGACTAATACCAAAATTAATGGAAACAGCCTACAAGAAAATGGAGTGACTTTTTCTTTAGGTTATGGTTTTTAATTATTTACCAAACTTTTTGTTATCAAACTTTTTGTCAGTCCTCTACCTTTAGATGCATTAATAATTTTTTGCTCCTAGTTTTTAACATTTTTGTTACGAAAATTGTCAATCAACCATAACAACCTAAAGAATTAAACAACTGACAAATAGTAGATTTTAATTGCTCTTAGAGTCATTGATTAATAAAACTTAACTAAAATGCCTGAGAATATACAATGGATCCACTAAATATCTAGTTTCTTCTATAGCAAAATTAATTATAATGTAAAAAATATATAATCCTGAAGCTAAGTATATGTATATTTATATCACCATTAATAGTGTAACTACAAATACAAACTACTTTTTAAAGAGATAAATTAACAATCAAAATATAAAATAAAATAAATAAAGCTAATGAGTTTAATTGGCGAACCTTGATCAAAAATTGTCACCTAAAATACATAGACTTTGATCGAATTTTGATTTAAAGAAAAATCTATTAAAAGTTATATTTAGATTTGACGCAGGCTTACATAACTTCTGATTATGTAATTGATTAATTCATTTCAACACTAAATAAAAGTCCATAACTATATATGGAGGTTGTTTCAGGCTTTTAATGAGAATTTTATTCCTGGATTTATAGGTTCATCAAACTACAAACAGATGTAGTATTTTTATCTTTGTGCTCGAAAATTTTTAGTTCCAACAAAATAATTAAAATTCAATAGAGTTTTAAAAATATATTATCTGACTAGCCAATATAAATTTGATTTTGGGAGCAGCTAAGGAATGTCAAGTTTTTAACTAACACCTGTAATGAATTTTGTATAAAAATTTTATTTTCATCTTAATCTAAAAAAAACAATAAACTATCTTCACAAATGCTTGTTCTTAGCTAATACTAAAGATAGATTTAACCACAGTTAAATCTTGCAATCTTGGTGTGTAATTTTCAGCCGTACTCAGAAATACGATGAAAATTAGTTAGTCGGTTTCACAAAAAAGGAAACATCTGCTAGGATACACATCTACCAAAATTGCATACCAAACAGCCTAGTTTTTTTTGGGAGTATGTGACGATTATGAGATCGGAAAATCCTACGATTTATAGATGTTTGTGTTCAAGCTAATTATTCATGTATTTACGATGGCAAATATTAATAATGGTCGTCGTTGACGAACAGTATTAATCCTGTGAAGAGGAGTGATATCGCGTCTACAATATAGTTTTCTGACGTGAAATAAGCATGTGGTGTATTCCCGAAAGAGGTAAGTCTAATGACGACTGAATTGCTTTTCAGTTTTTCTGTATTTGACACAGAATGATAGCTTCAGTCGTATCGTTCTCGGTTGCAAAGATAACTAAGCTAACTAAGGAATTAATTGAGGAAAAGCCTTGGATTTCACACATTCTCACACCCCCGACGTCCATACCCTACATCAAGGTTTAGATGTATTCACTGATTCAGGTAATCCTTTAGAAGATAAGCCTTTCAGTTCGGATAAGGGACATAAAGCACTTACTCTCAAAATTCAAGATCATATTGATGGATTCTTAGAAAGAAGAGAAAAGCTTTTAGGTGATTCAACAGATCATATATATGACATCCACGATCTACATCACGATATTTTCAGCAGATATCAAGACATTTTTAAAAAATATAATCATGATGTTCAAGGCGATGAACTTCTTGGTAAACATAATGGGAATGACAACCTCAATGGTACTAAAGACATCCTCGTTGGTGACTCAGGAAAAGGTGATGTTGATACATTGACTGGTTTAGGTAGTAAGAAAGAATCTGTCGAAAATCCTTTACCAACCTATAATCCAGAGCCAAAATCTGTACCAGTCGATTCTTCAAACTCATCTGATAAGATGTCTCCTGATATGAATTCAGGAAATAAAAATTCTTCTGATAAAATGTCTCCCGACCTGACTTCAGAGGAGAAAAATTCTTCCGAAGTAAATTCTTCTGGTAAGAACTCATCTGATAAGATGTCTCCTGATATGAACTCAGAAAATAAAAATTCGTCCGATAAAATGTCTCCCGATCTGACTTCAGAGGATAAAAACCCTTCCGAAGTAAATTCTTCTGGTAAGAACTCATCTGATAAGATGTCTCCTGATATGAATTCAGGAAATAAAAATTCTTCTGATAAAATGTCTCCCGACCTGACTTCAGAGGAGAAAAATTCTTCCGAAGTAAATTCTTCTGGTAAGAACTCATCTGATAAGATGTCTCCTGATATGAACTCAGAAAATAAAAATTCGTCCGATAAAATGTCTCCCGATCTAACTTCAGAGGATAAAAACCCTTCCGAAGTAACTTCTTCTTCTGATAAAAATTCATCTGATAAGATGTCTCCTGACGTTGACTCAGAACAGAAAAAATCTTCTGATAGCATCTCCCCAGATGTCACTTCAGAAAAACAAAACTCTTCTGAGGTGAATTCTTCTGATAAGATTTCTGGTGATACAACTTTAGAAGAAAATAACTCCTTTGGAAATAAATACTACGTTTCTGTAAATGGAAGTGATAATAATCCAGGAACAAAAGATAAACCTTGGAAAACCATTGACCATGCAGTCGGTAAAGACTCTCCAATAAAAGCTGGTGACACTGTTTTGGTGCAACCTGGTACTTATACAGAATTAATTACTCTTGGTAAATCTGGCGAAAGTGGTTCGGGTAGAATCACCCTTAAAGCTAACGGTGATGTCACACTGAAAGACCCGAATCCAACTAAAGGAGGTTTCCGTGAAGGTGTTATTCAGTCAGCTGGTAAGAGTCATTGGGTGATTGATGGCTTCCGTATTGAAAATACATCCTGGGCTGGAATTTCTTTACGTGATGCAGAAGACATAACAGTTCAAAATAATCACACCTATGAAACTGGAGCCTCCGGTATTATCGTCTTACCAGACACTTACTATGATGGCGGAGAACAAGAGGTCACTAGTAAAGACATTAAAGTTCTTAACAATACTATAGAACGAGCAAACTGGAGATGGAAAGGTCGTGGCGACACAAATGGAACTCAAGAAGCTCTAAGTATATGGGGTGTAGATGGCTTCGAAGTAGCTGGTAACACCGTAGATCAGGGTAACCGTGAAGGAATAGATGCAAAAACTGGTTCTCGCAATGGTTCTATTCATGACAATAAGGTAACTGGTACTTCTTTAGTTTCTGGTACACCTGGTGGCTACAATGGAGGTTCTGCAATCTATGTTGATGGTGGTCGTGCTAGGTCCTTCAACATTGATATTTACAACAATGAAGTTTATGGAAACACTGCTGATGCGATTTCGATCGCAGACGAAGACCCCAGTAGAGGTGATGTATTTGATATCCGCGTCTTCAATAATGTTGTTTACGACAACGGTAAACAAGGAGTAAATGGTGGACAAGGAATTGGAATCAGCAATAATGTTCGTGATGTCGAGATTTTCAATAATACTTTTTCCAATAATGTCCAAGCAATTACCATAAACGGTAAGAGCTACACTGGAGGCTATCAACCTCGTAATATAACGGTTACTAACAATATCTTTGCTGATAGCACTTATCGAAATGGGTTTATCGAAGATGCGAAGAATGTGACTTTGAAAAATAACTTATTCACAGATCGGTTTAGTAACCTTTACGATGGTGGTAAGAGAACCACAAACGTGAAATCTTCTGATAATACTGAAGTTAACTCAATCAGATTTATGGATTCTTCCGGTCATGATTTCCATCTCAAATCTGATTCAGCAGCAGTTGATAGTGGTTTTAGGATTGACCCAGACGTAGAGTTTGACAAAGATGGTAAAAAACGAAATCAAGGTAAAGCCATTGATGTGGGTGCTTACGAGTCAAAGTAAGGACGATAAATTGAATCTCATATCCTGCTGAGTTCATGTCCGGTTGTTATATTTTTCCCACATTTAAGTAAAAAAGGGAAAGGGGTTTTTCAAAACATTAACGTGACTTAAATAATTGATCGGGTTCAAATATAATTAAGTTAAAACACAAGCAAGTATTAATATTTACATAACATAGTTTTTTCACGCTCGAGCTTTACGAGTATTTGTAGATACTATAAATAATTAAGTATTCATACAAATTTAGTCAGTCAGTCTTGTATCGGATAAATTATACTCCGTAATCGCAAAGTGAAGAAATGTTAACGATTTTCTCTAGGAGTTGAATGACTTTTAAAGAGTTTCCTGAACTGGATTCATATTTTATGGCTCAATGCATATAAATGCACTATAAAAATTAATTTTAATTACAATAATCACAATTTCCTCACATTAAATTGTTAACCTAAAAATAGATAGGTAGTAGACATTACTTCTGTCAAAAAAACAATATTTTAAGAGTTAACACCAAGTAAAAGATAAGCAGATATAGAAAATCTTCCGCTTAACTTTTATTAGGAGGGTAATATGAGACTTACTAGTGTAATGGTGAGTACGCTTGTTGCTTCCTCCATTCTTCTTTCGGGCGGAATTGCAGCAGCAAAGCCAACAGGTATGGATGGTAGTTACATTGGTGCTGGTGTTTCTGCTGGCGTTACCAATGGTGGACAAGATAACGATGCAGCAGTATTAGGTGGTAATGTTCAAGGACGTTATGCGATTCCTGAAACACCAGTTTCCGCTAGGGGTGCAGTTCTATTCGGTGGCGACTCTACAGCCATCATGCCAATGCTAACTTACGATGTACCCATTGCTGATAATACTAATGTTTATATTGGTGCTGGTTATTCCTTTGTCACAGATGAAGGCGAAAATAGCCCTTTAGGTAATAGGGATGCAGCTGTGATTACTCTTGGTGCAGAATCAGAAGTTAGCGATCGCGTCGTCGTATATGGTGATGCGAAATGGGGTATTGATGCTTATGAAGACAGTTCTGCTGATGCTGTGAGTTTGCAAGCAGGAGTTGGTTTCCGTTTTTGAGAAAAGGATTTAACTTTGTTCGTGTTGTTAATCATAGTTGTCAATGACTTGCAAACATGACTTGTAAGTGGGTGCGATTGGATTTAATTCAATCGCACTTTACTAATATTTGGGAAAAGCGTCTAATTTGTTCGATACCAAGCTATTTTTAAACTTCTTCAGAAACCTCAACTTCTTCCTTAATAACGCGCCAACCTGTATGTAAACCCATCTTACCGGCTTTCACAAACATCCAGCATCCACGTTGATAAGAATTTTTACCGGCTTCACATCTAGGCTTGACCCCAATTAACTCTTCCACTTCTTCGGTAGTTAGTACCCAACCCAAAGTATAGGCGCGTTCTAATATATCCATGTACCAAAGTGGGTTTACTGGTTGCAATCGTGAAAATAATATTTCTTGTAGATTAATTAATGACTGAGTGATTTCCGTTAAACGTTCTTCAAAATGGATAGATTGTGGAGTGATATTCTCAGTTTTGGCAAAGGTTTCATTGAGTGGGTCAAATTGTGGAATTTCTCCATCAATATCTTCTAAGGCAGACTCATCATCTAATTTAAAATCTGGAAAATGATGATTTGTATCTAAAATAGCCTCTTTGGCATCCTTTTGTAAGTTTGCTTTGAAATTCTTTACCGGTACTAGATTTCGACTAATTTCTGCAGCTAGATTACTTAAGAAACGAGCTGCTCCCTTTTCTTGACGTGTAGCCATTTGAACTGCTACTTGTTTCATCATTCGCACCAAATTGGGGTCAATTAAATTTTGATGAGATTCTAAAATATCGGCTTCTGAACCACTGGGACAATCCAATAAGTCTTGAATAAGCTGGAGATAGGCTTGGGATTTTTCATCATTACTTTGGTGGTGAACTGCTTGTTCAAACAGATGGTTGATTTGTCCAGCCCAATGTTGGAGGTATTTGGCTGCATCCAACCTTCCGTCTGATTTTAACTGCATGGCGATTTCTTCCATCACCTGTACTAGATCGGGAGTAACTAGTTGTTCGTTACGTTCTAGCAACGTCCATTCTTCTCCATGAGCACAGCTTAGCAATTCTTGAATTAGTTGTAGATAAGCTTTGAGTTGTTGTTGTCTCATTTTAAGGATGCCTTTTATTAATTATTAAATTTATTAAATTCAGAATACTCAATAATTATTGGCTAATTTTCTTATAGGTTAAAAAAATGAGGAATTTGTGAGTTCATCACTCCGTCTGCGACCTCACAAGTTTCTCAAGTTTTTTACTTATAAATAAAAATGAAGAGTTTTTATTTACGTACAGATTACAAGATTTTTAAATTTACTACCAGTGTTTTCATAAATTGAGTGTTTATGAAACAGCATAACGATGGTCCATGTTTTATACAGTTGCCTAAGTAAATCTGATGTTTAACATAGGGATTTAGAATTTTAGGTTTTGAACTGTAGGTTTTGAATTGTAGGTTTTGAATTGTAATTTTTGAATTTTGGATTTCGAGCTAGGAGATGATTTTATGTTCTCCCTTCAAAGTAATACAACCGATATAAAAACAATAGATTTAAAAAACCCAGAAGTTTTACTTGCTACTTTACAAGAACTTCGGCAATCAATTTATCAACAGGGAGAAGAAATTTTTCAACGATGGGAACCCCTTATTAAACGTCGATCCTTCCGAAAAAGTGCTCAAAATTTAGCATACTATCTAGCTTTGCAAAGTCACGATCTACGCCCTTTACAAGCAGCTTTGATTCCCTGGGGACTATCATCTTTGGGGAGAATTGAAGCCAGAGTACTACCTAACTTGGACGCAGCGATCGCAACTTTAGCTGCTATTTGTCAAACAGAATCATATCCTCTTCCACCTCGTCCTTCAATACAATCTTTTTTAGAAGGACATCGTCTGCTCAGACGTCATACACAAGATGTATTGGGAAAACCATGGAATAACCGTTGGGTAAGGATTATGGTTACATTACCCAAGTCAGCAGCTAGCAGTTATGAGTATGTTAGAAGTTTACTACAACAAGGAACTAATTGTGTCCGAATAAACTGTGCCCATGATACACCAGAACTCTGGGAGGCAATGATTCATCACGTACATCGTGCGGAGGGCGAAACAGGACAACCCTGTAAAATTATGATGGATTTAGCTGGACCAAAACCTCGTATCGAGCAAACTATTAACTTCTGTGAGTCTGACCGTTTATTCCCAGGAGATTATTTATTCTTACGACGCGATTTATTGGGTGCAGAATCTGCAAATAATTCTAGTTTTGGCGATACTGGATATCCACAATTAACTTGCACAATACCAGAAGTGCTAGATAGTTTAAAAATAGGTGCTAATGTTTGGATTGATAACGGACGAATCGGTGCTTGTGTTGAGTCGTTAAGTGGTGAGGGAGTACTGGTAAAAGTTACCCATGCTAGCCATAAGGGTAGTAAACTGTTGCCAGATAAAGGAATCAATTTTCCTGATACTTTACTTAATTTGTGTCCCCTTACAGAAAAAGATAAACAAGATTTGGATTTTATTGTATCCCACGCAGATATTGTGGGATATTCTTTCGTTCAAAATACTTCAGATATCGATCTTTTAGAGCAAGAGTTACAAACTCGTCAGATTAAACGATCCAATCCTTTAGCAATAATTGCAAAAATTGAAACACCTCAAGCAATACAAAACCTTCCAGAATTAATAGTTCATGCTGCAGGTAAGTATCCTTTTGGTGTGATGATTGCTCGTGGTGATCTAGCTGTAGAAATTGGTTATCAGCGTTTAGCAGAAATGCAAGAGGAAATTCTCTGGCTATGTGAAGCTGCTCATGTCCCAGTGATTTGGGCTACACAAGTGTTAGAAAAACTGGTGAAACAAGGAATTCCTTCTCGTGCTGAAATGACTGATACTGCTATGTCGGAAAAGGCTGAATGCGTCATGTTAAATAAAGGACGTTATCAAGGAGAAGCAGTAAGAATATTAGATGATATCCTCAAAAGGATACAGGAACATCAATTGAAAAAGATGCCCCAATTACGGGCTCTTTATTCTTGGAAATATTACGACCGGAGTTGATTTTAGTAGAAAAACCTCACAATTTCCTCAAATTGTTTGTTTATAAGGAAGGTGTCGAGTTTAAAGGATTCTAAAGGTCAATTATCAGGAATCAAACAATATTGGTTCTTACAAACCAGAATAATTTTTTAAACAACTGTAATCCCTTCTATTACAGGTACGGTCTGAGTTTTGCGATGGAAAGCAAGACAACGTAATTACAAAGCAATACGGGAAGGTAGTTATGCTAAAAGCCGCAGACATAATGACTAAAGATGTTGCAACTATTCGCAGTTCGGCAACTGTAGCACAAGCGGTTGAGTTAATGAATTCCAGAGGTTGGCGTGCATTAATTGTAGAACGTCGCCACGACCAGGATGCTTATGGCATTATTACCGAAGCTGATATAGTTTACAAGGTAATTGCTTTTGGTAAAGATCCTGCCAAATTGCGCGTACATGAAATAATGAGCAAGCCCTGTATGGCAATTAACCCTAATCTCGGTGTAGCATATGTGGCGCGTTTGTTTGCCGAATATCACTTACTCAGAGCACCTGTAATTCAAGGAAAACTATTAGGTATTATTTCCCTTAGCGATATTATTAGTGAAAGTAAATTTGTTGAAGAACCCCAAGAGGTACTTTTAGAAGAAGAACTACACGATGCAGTGGAAAACGCCCGCAGTATTTGCGATCGCACTTCACCGAATTCGAGAGAATGTGGAGCAGCTTGGGATACAGTTGATGAACTACAAGCAGAAATCGCCCATCAACAATCAAAGAAAATATTCAAAACTGCTTTTGAAGAATACTGTGAAGAGTTTCCTGAAGCTATGCAAGGTAGAGTTTTTGATGCTTGGTGTAGTGGTTAATTGATGTTGTGCGAAACAAACTTTTTATGGGTCATTAAATCAACCTGATATTTGCATTCTATAAATGCTTTATCGGGTTTTTTCTATTGCTCCTAGTGCTTTTAGGCTGAGAATTTCGGCTGATGTTAAGCCTTTAACACCTGTGATATTCATGCGTTCGTAGGGTCTGTATCTTAATGTCTTTAAGCATTCACCCGTTTTTATATCCCAAATTTTGATTGTTTCATCTAAGCTACCGCTAACCAATATGGAATCATCTCTTGCGAATGCTACTGACCATACTGTATTGGTGTGACCTGCTAAAGCTTGTATACTTTCTGTTTGAGATACTACTTCACTGGAACGTCCCATTTTGAAGATGGACCTTTTCATTCCAATACCATAAGTTCCGATGGTATAGACATCATTATCAAAATTATTATCAGGTCTTCCCATTCTAAAAGCATACTTTTTTGCCGTATCAATTGGTATGCCACCACAATTATCTGCTATTGTAAAATTATCTGATGAAAAATTTATTTTTGCCCAAAATTTTCTATAAGGTTCTTCTGAGTCTTCAAACTGTTGAGTATCTCTAATAGTTCTTTGTATACCATCTACACAATTATCTAGAAGATCAAGAATCGCATCTTGAAGCTCAATATCACGAGTAAGCATCTCCACAAAAAAGCTTTTCGTTGGTGATGCATTTAAAGTATCTAAACTTTGCGACTCGTTTTCTAATTCCATATCTTGTTCCTGACTGTTTTTAACTTAAGTCACTGAGTAGATCACTTGAATTTTAGTGCCTAATCATATCAATTGATATATAAAAATGTTGTTTTACTCGTTCATTGTAAGACAGAACAGCAATTAACACCACAGTAACGTAATTACGGTTATTGTGACGTAAGGCTAGCTTTAAGCGTAAACGGAATTACTCCGCTTACGCCATAAGCGCGGTTTAACGTTTCCGCAAAGAAATAGCATTCACCGTAGGTGCGGTTCACCCCAAACAAATGACCTTGCGGTCACGCTATAGCTATAGCTGCGCTACCTGCGGAGCCGCTACCTTACGGATCCGCTAATGGAAATTAGTAACGAGTGAGTAAATCCTAATAGCTTGAAACTTCTTGCTGAATTTTTTTAATACCGCGCGCGAACACTTCTCATGGCGGCTAGAACTACAGAAAGGATACAGAAAGGAATGGCACTAAGAAAAGCTGGAACCCTTGTGGTTTAAGCGGTTTGTAATTGCTTATTTAATTCATGCCGGGGTTTAGTCATTAAGGGGTAAGCTTTTGGACGGCGTTTGCGGACTCGTGGTTGACTACGGCCTGGGCGTTCTGGAACAGCCTTATGAGCAATAACTTTAAGTAAAGTGGAATAAATTTGAAGACGTTTTTTAGAATAAGCGGTTAGCAATTGAGGAATAAAGTTATTTAAATGATGGCGAGTACCTTGCAATGACAAGCGTAATGGAGGAGTAGCGTGAGTAGTACCTGCCGACCACATTAAGCTACGAAGTAAATTGTAAGCTAGCAAATAAACATAGATTTCTTTGCGTACCATAGAAGGAGTTTTACAACGTAAGATATCCATCCCCAGAGTAGTTTTGATATGTTTTAAATCTATTTCTGCATGCCAACGTTTACCATAAAGTTTAGTGAAGAAGGCAGAAGGCAGGAGGCAGAGGGCAGAAGGGAGCAATTGGTAGGGGCTTCCGACCCGCTACCAATTGCAAGCCACCAAAATAAATTTGGTGGGGGTCTTAAACCCTTGCTCCCTCCGGTCGCCAGAAGCTCTACGGCATAGTCCTTCTGCCTTCTGCCGTCGAACTTCTGCCTTTCCTGATAAAAATGCCCATAATGTTACGAATGGGTCAAATAATCGCTTTTTGTATTTTATTTTTAGTTCCTCGAGTGCTTGCTCGATTGCTGAGGATGGTAATAACTCTTTAAAAGGTAATCCCAGACTTTGATTAAACTTATTCTTGAGGATTTGTACTCGTAGTGTCACAGTAGTATTTATCTGTTGGCTTGCTCGTATCAAAGAAAGTATTTCATGAACGAGTGAAGAAGGCAGAGGGCAGAGGGCAGAAGGCAGAAGGGAGCAATATGGTAGGGGCTTCCAACCCGCTACCAATTGCAGGCCACCAAATTTTAAATTTGGTGGGGGCCTTAAACCCTTGCTCCCTCCGGTCGCCAGAAGCTCTACGGCACCGGCCTTCTGCCTTCTGCCTACGAACTTCTGCCTTTCCTGGTAAGCTTTTCTACCCACAACAAATTTTTCTCACAACGCTCTTACATACTTGTTTGAGTTCGCTTATGGCGCATGCCCCATGCACTGAACCGCACCTAAGATGAACGATCGCTATGGGAGGCAGCCCTCCGGGCTTATTGCAGCTAGAGGCTTTGCCGACCTGCTGCGCGTACCGTTCGCATCTTTTAGATGACACTACATCAAGGATAATCTTTTGTTTACCTAGTGCGTACTAGCCATCTTTTTATTTTCAATACCTTAAAAAGCTGTGGTACTTATTCTGCATAGCTTACAGCTTTTCTTAGTGCCATTCGATACAGAAAGGATATTGTAGGAAACCAAGCTAATCGATGCTCCCCTGCACACTATACAGGAGAGCATCGATTTATGATTTTCCTCAGATGAGTACTATCTCAATAGCAGAAACCCTAAGCTACCTTTTCAGTTGAGGAGATATTAAAAGAGCGACGCCCTTCACTACGACGAATATCTCGCCAAATTTGAGTCGCCGCAACTGCTCCATCGGCAGCTGCAACGATTACTTGATTCATGCCTAATTTCAAATCTCCAACTGCAAAGATGCGAGGATGAGATGTGCGATTCATTTTGTCGGTAATTAGATTACCACCTTGATAGTCTAACTCAATCTCCTTCAGATAGTCGGCATGATACTTCGATCCCATAGATACTAAACCTGCATCAAGTTCTACAACTGTACCGTCTTTTAGTTCAACTCCTGTCATTTGATGCTCATGCTTTATACCAAGGAATTGTTTAATCGGTTTTTCTACGAGTTTGTAACCTTCAGCATCGAGGCGATAGCGTAATTCTGTTCCAACTTCAAATCCTCCATTGGTAAATACTGTAATGTTAGGTGTAAACCAACCCAGTGGGAATGCTACTTCTAAGCTACCTTCACTCCTACCAAAAACACCCACGCGTTGACCTCGAATTTCGTAGGCATCACAAATCAGACATACATGTAAGTTATGTCCTGCATAGTCGAAAACATTTTGCATATCATCGAGGACGGGCAAATTATCAATAATACCACTGGCTGCAATCAAATAGCGAGTGCGAAAAGTTGTGTAGGTGGGATTATTCCGTCCAATTCGGACTTTCACCACAAAAATATCTCCTTCTTCTACAACACTCTCTACATAAGCGTTGAGATGATCGCCATCCACAGAAAGATAATGATCTTTCCCATGTTTCAACAAATGTCTACCAGAGGTGTCCGGAGGTAAGCCTAGATAGTTATGTAATTCCTGCATCCAGAAGGATCGAGCTTTACCTTTGTCGATGATGAGGGTGGAGAGTAAATAGCGTTGTAGATAAATACCTGCGGAAAGTCCAGCTGGACCACCCCCAACAATTAGAACATCGTAAATATGGTCTGCGCGTTGAGAAAGATTGTGTGTTGAAAGTTTCATAGATTTCTCCAGTGGTGTATTAAATATTAGATATTTTTTATTTGAGTAGTACTATCTATTGTGTGGATATATTATGTATTTTTTGTGTTTTTGAAATTATTAACAGGCAAACTGAATCGATTTACCATTGACTGAAATCAAGCGATCGAGCCTAATTTCGTTGCCATCTTTCAATTTTAGAAATTCCTCTTGATTGGCAGCATATACATCTACAATTTGGCTGTCTACTTCTAAGATAGTATCATCCTCTGTTTGATAAATAATTTTACACAGTTGCCTGAGTATTGCTAAAGCTTCCAGTTCATCGTGAAAATTACAGTCAACTAACTTATATTTATTCATCTTTCCTACCTACCATCTTTTAATTAATCTGATTATTAATCTCAAAATATCCGCTTTGACCTAAACTAGTCGTATTAATTGCGACCTGCCATTATACCACCATCAACATCCCAAACTGCACCCGTTACCCAAGAGGCTTTATCGGTTAGCAATGCTTTTGCCAATACCACTCGTACCACCAACTACAATTAACTTTTGGTCTCCAAATTATTGAAACATAACTCACCTACTTTTAATTTGAATAGACTTATGGATATTTATTGATAATCAATTGAAAATTAACCAATTGTTTGGATTAAATATATTTTTCTAGATTCCTGTCATTGGAATATAATTGGGTAACTTTTTAATACGCTCAATCCAATTCAGTAGGTTTGGATAGGGTTTAAGGTCGATTTTGCCATCGTTAGCCAGAGCAACATAGGGAAAAACAGCAATATCAGCAATCGTGGGACGCTCAAATTCTAGCCATTTACGCATACTTAAATGCTTTTCCAATTGGCTCAAAATATATTTGGCTTTTTGATGCGCGCGATCGATATTGATATTGGTCACCCTAAACAAATGGTAAAGTCTCGCATTCTCAGGACCTTGACGAACTTCTCCCGCTGCAATCGATAACCAACGAGATACCTGTGCTAGAGGTGATGCATCTGAGGGAAGCCATTTATCTCCACCATATTGTCGTCCTAAGTAAACCAAAATTGCCTGAGCATCTGCAAGTTGGATATCCCCATCAATTAGTAAAGGAACTTGTCCAAAAGGATTGAGTGTCAAGTATTCGGTAGACTTATGTTCGCCTTTCATCAGATCGACCTTAACCCACTCGTATTCGATATTTAAAAGCTCCAGTAACAGACGCACTTTATAACTATTACCAGACATTTCGTGACCATAGAGCTTAATCATTGTGCTTGTCCCAATACAGTTTCTCTAGATATAAAGATGAAATACAAATGTGAAACATAAATATGGGTGTCTTGAAAACTAAAAGTTAAATATTAACCTTATTGCATTATCAATCCACCCTTTACAGCAATAGATATTTTAAATATTATTGCTGAGTCAAATCATTACGACATTTGTACCGGATCTTGGTTCAACAACGCATCTAACTCTCCTTGTCTTTCCAAGCCATAGAGGTCATTGCTACCACCGATATGCTTGTTATTAATAAAAATCTGCGGTACAGAACGCTTACCATCCGTACCCCTCACCACCATCCGATCTCTGGCTGTTTCGTCACCATCAATAACATATTCGGTGTATTCAACACCTTTTCGATTGAGGAGTTGTTTTGCACGAATACAAAATGGACAAGTACTCCAGGTGTAGATTTCTACATTCGCCATAACCAATACCTCTGCTATTTACTAAGTCAATGTTTACTAGATGAGAAATTCGAATTACACTAGTCAAAATCAAACTAATTGCAAAGAAACCTATCACTCGTTAATATAACGATTGACCTACTTCCTACTAGTTGGATGGTAACACGTTAAAAAAAATCAAAGATTAGTTTTTCCTGAGAAATTAGACTTTGATAAACTGCATTAATTGTTCTATTACCTGGTGGAACTGGTCAGAACCTCCTCGAACCCGAGCAACTAACATACCCCCTTCCAGCAATCCAAAAATCAAACTAGCTGTGGTCTGTACATCTTCATCAATGCGAAAACTACCATCAGCACGACCATCATTCAGTAGAGTTACTAGCCGTTCCTCGTTAGCTTCATAGAAACAGCGAACCCGCTCTACTAATGGATGATTTAAGGTTTTTAGTTCAGCCCCTAGCATCGCACACAGGCAAACTTTATCCCGATCGCCACTACTAAGGGTAGTTTCAAACAGTCCGCAATAACGCCTTAATTTAACTTCGGGTGTATCGCTAGAAGCAAGAATACCATCCACCATCCGTAGAAAGCGATCGCTATAACGATCTAGCAGAGCAGCCAACAAATCATCCTTTCGAGGAAAATGTGTGTGGATACTTGCCTTACGAATCCCTACGCTGTTACTAATATCTTGATAGCTCATGCAATTTACGCCAAGACGTTGAATTAACTCTTGAGCTACATCCAGAATTAGGGTTTTGGTATCTGTCTGTTTCATGAATTTATTTTTCTAACATTACTATCCTACTAGTAGGTAGGAAGATTTGTCAAATATTACAATCTAACTGCAGTTCATGATGATTTTATTCCGGTGAAGTTTCCGTATCAGTCCAAAAAATAGCAGAAGCATCACGATTCTCAGTGTAGATTTTCTGAACTATAGGACCAAAATAACCACTTTGAATCAAAGTATTTAAGCACCATAAAACTAAAGGTACACTCACAATAATCGTTGCAAACATCAAAAACCTAGATTTACTTTTCTTCATGTAGATAACTGATAGTAGCAAACCAAGCCACACAGCCCACCAATCTTCAGACTTATAAAGAGGTGACCATTTTGTTCTATTCATCACCTGAAACGCTTAAGACCCTAATAATTTAATGTTTATTCCAGGATACTACCAGAAATTAGCGAGAAGTTGAGAGCCCCTGAGTTTTAACCAGGGGATGTACGCTAAAGCGCACCACTTCAGTGGGGAAAACTGAACGGTAGGATTCATCCTGCCGTCTTTCTTATCCATTGTTCTATCATTTCGCTCACACTTACACCTTGTTCTTTAGCTTTAACTTGTAACAATTCCCAGGCTGTAGGGGTAAATGCAAGCGTGTGCTTCTTCTTCACTTCGTCATAAATATAGGGAGTATTTTTTAAACCCTTCTGACCTTTTCTTATTGACATTTTTAGCTATGCCGTATAACCTAGGTATAGATTAGCAAAGGCAAGGAGGTGAGTCAACTTTGTACAAAACAATTCCGGTTAACGGTAATTTTAATGACTGGGAGAATGATTACTGGGCTGACCAGTGTCGCAACGCTAACAGTTTAATTAATTGTGCAATCTACTATGTCAAGCAAAAACATTACGCTGCTCTGGCTGAGATGGATAATTCACGATCCTTGTATTGGCGAGGTGACGAGTTGCGTAATGGGTGGAAAACCTATCAATGCAAAGACATAAGTTACGCGAAGCTTTGTGCTGACCTAAAGGAAAATCCACACTATAAAGCACTAGCAGCACAAGCAGCACAACAAACATTAAAGTCTGTTGGTGAGTCTATAACCTCTTATAACGGGTTGGTAAGGGCTTATTACAAGGGAGAAGTTAATAGACCTAGGTTGCTTAGATACCGTAAGGCTGGAGGATTGGCGGCTGTAACATTTCCCGCACAAGCACTGGCTTACAAAGATGGACGAGTTTACCCATCTGTGAGTAAAGAAACCAAGCCACATTTAATCGACCAGATATCCTTTTGCTTACCAGAGTTCATTGATTTTGACTGGGTAAAGGAAGTAACAATACGCCCTAACCTGGGTGAATTCTGGATCGATTGGGTTATTGATGACGGCAAGCAGCCCATAACTCATAACCCTAACCTTGATTATTCCCAAGCCTGGAGTTATGACCACGGTGGGTCTAATTGGTTAACAGGTATCTCAACTCAAGGGAAAAGCTTAATTGTCAATGGTCGTAAGCTTAGATCGATGAACCAGGGCTACTGCCGTTTAATTGCCAAGTACAAGCAAGGTAAGTCAGATTTTTACTGGGATGCCAACCTTGACAGAGTGCAACGCAAACGTAACAACCAAATGAGAGATGCCATCAACAAAGCTGCTAGATTTATTGTTAGCCGCTGTTTGGATGATGGTATTGGCAATTTGATTATTGGCTGGAACGACGGACAGAAGCAGCGTTCTAAGATGAGTAAGCGCAGTAATCAAAATTTTGTTCTAATCCCAACAGGGAGATTGATTGAGCGCTTAAAACAATTTTGCCCAGAGTATGGAATAGTTTTAACAATCACTGAAGAGTCTTACACATCCAAGGCATCATTTTTAGATAATGACTCCTTACCGAGATATGGTGAAAAACCCAAGAACTGGAAGCCCTCGGGAACAAGAGTTAAGCGCGGATTGTATAAAACTGGCTCATGTTTTTTGATTAATGCTGATTGCAATGGTGCTGCGAATATTGCAAGAAAAGTAGCCGCACAGTTAGATCTAGATCTAACCAAGGTGGTTAGGGGAGCTTTGACACTCCCACAACGTTATGACTTATTTAATGATTTAACTAAATCGTATCGTAAGCGTTGTCTAAGCCGGACGCTATCCGAGAAACTCACAATTGTTGAAGACGTCTCGCACTCACAACAGTTGCGTAGTCCGGATTCCATCCGACGTAGCAACATCAGCTTAGAATCCCCCGTGTTTTAACCGGGGGAGATGTCAATTACTGAACATCCACAAAGATTAATTGTTATGAACTGGTTTTCCTATTAATAAAATTATCAATAAAATTCTTAAGCTCTTTTACTGAAGATATATGATACACCGACTTGTATTCAGACATTCCTGCAAGTTTTTTGCTAAATTCAGGTGTCCATAGTTTGGGAGAATTTCGCAGATTTACCCAACTTGTAATGGTACTTTGTATCATTGGACTTTTATCAGGCCAACCTTCAGGTTTGAAAAGAGGACTTTTAAATAATCTTTTTGTTACCCACCAATAATGAACTCTTAGGGGAAGATCGATATAAATTAAGGTATCAGCTTCAGATAACCGTTCTCTAAATGTTGCGATCGTACCTAAGCCATCTATTATCCAAGCTTCAGATTTTAAGATTTCATTATGCTTTTGTAAGTAAATATTTTCGGCAACTTTTTCGCCTCCAGTAAGATACTCAATTTTATCTAGCTGGTACAAAGGAATACCGGTAGCTACAGATAAGTTTTTACTAAATGTTGATTTTCCACCACCTGGCTTACCAAATACTGCGACTTTTTTCATTTGTGGTAGTTTGATGGGTTACACATACTTACTACTTCTCCATCAGGCAATAATCACTAATAATCATTGATAACCATTAAATCTTATATTCTGCATTTTAAAGTGTCACATTAGGAACCTTAAATTTTTAAGATAGCTTGATTAAACCTGTAGTCATAACTTGTCAACATAGATTGGATATATTAGTCAACACAAAGAAAAAATCAAAACGATTCCACTCAATTTAAAACTTGCTATTTCAAACATTTCACCAAAATTCATAATCGGAACTGACAAAACTTTCGGCTAAAGCTCATAAGCATGCAACGCAGGGGTAATACAATACCACATATTGATGATATTTCGATGATTTAAAGTATTATTAGATATAAAAAAACTCATAATTTCATAGATAGAAAAAAAATTAAAGTTTTCAACAATATTTTAATTATGATTTGACGATCAATGTATACAGCAAATAAGCTATAGTAAATATACGTGTTATTTTAATTCAATAAATACTTGGAATATTTTGGAAAAGGGGAAAAGGGGGCAAAAACTGATGTGTCACTTTATTTTTGGCTAGAAAATAACTTTCGACTCGACCCTTGGAGTACTGACTATCAACCTCCCATTGAAATACAGGAACTCTCTTCATCTGAGAGTGAGGTCGACCATAGTGTAGAGGAAACAAACTGGAGTGATTTCAGTAAGAAAAGGGTTCCACCCGAATTACCAAAAAAAACTAGTTTTTATTGATGGTCGTCGCCGTATGGATGCAGCCTTATACTAAATCTGGGTTAATTACCTCTTTTCAGAATGAGAGAGGGAAGTGTGGCTCTCAAGGGTAGGTTTTTTGGTATTGCAGAAATAGTTGAGAAAATTATCAACTGCTTAACGTGGTTTGGTCGTTTCAGGATTTAAACATCGCCTAAAACGTCCAAAAAATGACCAAATACGAAATACCTACCCTTGAGAGGGGAAGTGTGGGAGGAAATCCCAAAAAATATAAAGGGGTTTTAAGAATCGAATTTGGTATTAGTCGGTGGTAGTGGAAACACTGTAAATTATGTGTCTTTGGTACTATTGCTGTTGGTGCAGTAGTTGTAGATAGAAATAGACATACAGCTAAATGCGATCGCATTTTAGTCCATCGCATTTTAGGATTTGGAGGTAACCAAAAAGCACCAAAAGAAACATTTATTCCCTGTCCATGGGGAAATAAAGCAGAATTGGTTTACCTACCAGTGAAACCGCATTTGGATAATAAACCAGAAATCCGCAGAAAGCTGGTACAAACGGAAATGCTAAATTGGTTAGGGAGAAATGCACCTTCAACCGCAGAAGCTTTAATGCGTCGTTTGTGGAGTATTTGCGAGGAAATCGGTCACTTAAAAGCAGAAGAAGAAAAAGGATTTAATTTAGTTGAAGCAGAACCTGGACGTCCGGCTAAAGTTGAATTTATATCTATTCCTTGTTAGAAACCTTTAAAAGTCATTGAACGTAATGAAGATAATTTAGAAGAAACTTTAGAAGCTCAAGGGGAACATCCAGGATTTTTAAAAGTGGTTGTAAAACTAAATATTTCCAAAATGGGTTTAGCAGAAATGGTACGTAAGCTTTGTCCCCAAGCTTTGATTGTTGAACCTAGCTACCCAAAAGTTGAACCAAAAAAACGAGTTGAATTGCAAGAAGACTATAAATTCGATGCTGTCAAAGAATTCCAGAATTATTATTCCTATACCAAAGGGATAGAAGAAGTACCAACAGCAGTTTTAGAAGCATTTAAACAATTACATCAGGAGATGAACAATGCGATCACTTGAATTAGAATTAGAAAATTTCACCAGTTTTCGTTCTCGTCAAACTTTAGATTTTTCCAAACTGGACTTATTCGCAATTACAGGACCGACGGGTGCGGGTAAAACTTCCCTACTAGATGCTATTACATTTGCACTTTACGGTAATGTGCCGCGTTTCGGTAAGAATGCAAAAGCTAGTCAAATAGTGAGTCAATGTAGGGATAATCTTAAAGTTAGTTTTCGATTTGAGGTGCCAGAGGTAGAATATAGAGTCACTCGAACTTGGTATAACTGCGGTAAAACCGCAAAAAATGATGTTGTGTTGGAGAAACTAAATCATGATAAGTGGGAAAAGTTAGAGATTAAAGAAAAAGCTGTCACCAAGCGGGTAGAAGAAATCTTGGGAATGGACTTTAAAAAGTTCACACGGATCATTTTATTACCCCAAGGTAAGCTTGATAGGTTTATCAAAGGAAGAAAAGATAAGCGTCGTGCAATATTACGAAAATTAGCTGGTTTTGAAGTTTTTGAAAGGACGCGAAAGCAAGCTAGCGAAAAAGCAAAAATATTTAGAGGTAAATATAAAATCCTAGAAAATCAGCAAAATGATTTAGAAATACCTAGCGATTCTGAAATTACAGAGAAAAAGCAGAACTTAATAGCAATTGAAAAGGAAACACCTCTGTTAACAGAAAAAGTATTAAAAGCACAACAGGAATTAGATCGAGCAGAGAAATTATTTGAAAATATTAAACGTCTGTCTCAATTACAAAATGATTTAAGTAAACTGTGTGTTAAAGATAGAGAAATTGAGAATTTGATATTGCAATTACAACAAGTGCAAGCAGCTGACCAAATTAAGGATAATTATGCTTTGCTAAAAGCAGCAAGAGATGAGGATAAAAAAGCTCAAGCTGCTGTTATTTCAGTAGAAAAATACTTAAACCAAGCTCAACAGGAATTAGAAAAACACAAGCAAAAACTCGAACAAATAAAAGTCCATCAGCAAAAAATAGCACCTCAAATAAAAATACGAGAAGAAGCTCTCAAATCTGCCGAAAATTACGAACAACAAAGACAACAATATCAGGGAAAACTAGAAAGGAATAAGAAAAATCAGTCAACGAGACAAGAAAATTTATTCAAACTAGAGAAATCATTAGAACAGACTGAAATTAAATTGCAAGATACTCAAAAACAAGCCGAAAAAGCTGAATTAGCAAAGAAAAAAGACCTAGCTGCAATATTTATCCAAGCCGAACAAATTTTAGAAGCTGACAGAAATGCTCATAAAACAGCATTATTGGAATATTACGACGTAAACCAAGAAGTAGAACGTCGGGAAAAACAATTACAGGAAGTTGAAATCAAACTTCACGAGCTTACCGGTGGTAAAACTTGTGCGGACTTAAAAGCTGAATTAGAAAAAGATAAACAAAAGCTTGAAAAACAACTCCAAAAAGCTAACGAATCTTATCAAGTTGCTGATAAAACAGTAATTCAGTACGAAACAAAGGATAAAGAAGCGAGTAAATCCGCAGAAGAAACAGCCATCAGAAAGTCAGAATTAGAACAAAATTGGCAAGCTGCACTTGTCAGTTCTGAATTTACTGAAGAAAGTTTTAAGCATGCCCTGGATAATTCCAAGCATCAAAAAACCTGGCAAAAACAAATCGCAGACTACAACAATCAAAAAGTTAAACTAGAAGTAGCTTACTTTTGGATGAGGGATTTGGTACTTTGGATGGAGAAACATTAGAAACTGTTCACCAAATTCTAGAATCTTTACGACAACAAGATAAATTAATTGGGATCATCACCCATGTTAAATAACTAGGAGAGCGATTGCCTCAAGTGAAGGTCGTAAATTCCAGAAGGTTCAAAATTAGAAGTAGTACTCCACCACATAAGTTCTGAGGGTTTTGTAGTTGGGCTATGTCCTGATGGACACGCTAACGCTAATAGCCCCGGTAAAGTCTTGATATTAAAGCGCTAAAGCGCTACTACGAACCTTAATTTACCTATCAAAATTAATGTGGTGTAGTAGTAGAAGCATTTTAATCATTAGGGCGCACGTTGGTGCGCCCCTACAAGTAAAGAATTATTTTTTCAATTGTTGTTTGAATATTCCCATGAATCTCAATCTTAAAATAAGGGAGTTGTCTTGCTGTTACGATTTAATTGATGAACGCAAAACTTAAACCTGACTGGGCTGGTGAAGACTTGCTATCGCGCTGCGTCAACTTAATGATCCAGACCAAACCAATCTATGCCCTGATGAAACATCAAGCAAGGCAAGTAATAATAAAAACTGCCGAGAAGAAGGGTGTTCCCTGGCGGGAAAACTACGAAAAATTCCAAGCATCGGGAATCAAAGAAAAGTTAGGGGAAGTTATAAACCCAGATGTAGTTTACCCAGATTACTATCAAGTACCTTTCCACGCTTACCCTGAAGGTAACCTGTGCTGGAAAGCTGCTTTTGAAGCTCCCAGCGCTACCTATTCAATGGGATTGAGAGTTTGGCCAAAAGAAAAAGATTTGACTTGGGAAGTTGCTCAAGAGCGATTGAGATCGAGTTTCCATCAGGTTCTAGCAAATTCAAAATATCATCCCCCGCAAGTTAAAGATATTTTAGATATTGGTTGTTCGGTGGGTATTTCGACTTTGACCTTACATCGCTACTATCAAGATAAGCAAACCGATGCCGTTCGTACAGTTGGCTTAGATCTATCCCCTTATATGCTAGCCGTTGCCAAAGAAATAGATGTTAAAGGTGAAATATCTCAATGGTTGCACGCCCGAGCAGAAAACACAGGACTTCCAGATGATTCCTTTGACTTAGTAACTCTACAATTTGTCACCCACGAACTCCCTGGAACTGCTAGCAAGCAAATTTTTCAAGAAGTTTTACGTTTGTTGCGTCCGGGTGGTTGTATTGCTTTGGTAGATAATAACCCCAAGTCTCCCGTAATTCAAAACCTCCCACCGGTACTGTTTACATTAATGAAAAGTACAGAACCTTGGAGCGATGATTATTACACCTTTGATATTGAGGAAACATTACACTCGGTTGGTTTTAAAGAGCCAGTAACAGTTGCAAGCGATCCCCGACATCGAACAATTATCGCCAAAAAACCCAACTGATAACGCTACGCGGAAGTAAGGAGTAAGAAGTAATGTTAGCGCCTAGCGTAAGCGTACCGGTTTGGACGCGTCTAAAGACGAATGCACGCGTCTGACGACGTTAGCGCAGCAAGAGGCTTTGTCGTCGCCGAATCCGTAAGGTGACGTAGTCATAGGCTCTGCCGTAAGGCTTAACCGCAAGGTAGCAGTTCCGTAGGTAGCGCAGCTATAGCTAGAGACTCTGCCGTCGCCATAAAAGCTCTAGGTATTGCGCATAGTAATGAGTTTCTATCCCCAATCCCCAGTCGCTATATGCCGCAAGGTGGCACGCAGTGCTATCCCCAATCCCCAGTTATTGGTTACCTGTTTGCTGTTTCCTTATATCCAAGGTTTTGGCTGTGCAACAGCAAATCCTTGGATATAATCAACACCAATATTTTGTAGCATATGAATAGTTTGTATATTCTCAATATTTTCCGCAATGGTTTCTAAACCCATCACATGTCCAACATGGTTAATAGATTCCACAATTGCATAGGTTGTGGGATCTTGGGAAATATCTCTAATGAATTTTCCATCAATTTTCAGGAAATCAACAGGTAAGTATCCAAACAGCGTTTTAAGTCATCTGGATGAACACCCTCTGTCCAGCCATCACCCATTTCTTGTTCTAAAGTGCGTCCAGTAAAATCCAGCCATCCCTTGCTCAAATAGTCACAAAATTTATCTGCTCTCGAACTCCAAATCAAAACAGGTGCAGCGTCAGCCATTCGCCGAAAACGTTGCTCGCTTTCCTGAAGAGCTTTTTCTGCAATATTACGTTCTGTAACATCAGTCATAACAGCTAATGAACGGACAATTTGACCAGTTTCATCCTTTTGGGCGATTGCACTAAGTAAAATATCAATGACCTTACCATTTTTACAAACCATTTGATAAGGAATATCTATACAAATACCATTTTGTAAATATTCTGGAAATTTTTGTTGTGCGTATTGTTGTGATTTCTGAGTTAGGAATTCAAGATATTTACGTCCTATAACTTCGTGATGTTCATAGCCAAGATTGTGCAACCACATATTACTAACACTGACCAGTTCCCCTTTAATATTTATTGAATGCAGCATTACTGGGGTATTCTCATATAGGTGCTGATAGCATGCGGCACTTCTTCTCCACAATTTTGTTCTCAAGTCAACTAAGCTTTCCAAATGATGTTGATATTGCCGTAATTCTTCATCAGTTTGTTTGCGTACCAGAAAATTAGTAAAGATTTCACGAACTAACTTCAAATCTCGTTCGGTAATAATCCCAGCCGAGTATATATTTATCCCTTGATTTTCAATGATTACTACACAACTCACCTGATTTTTTAACATTAAACTAACTGCGGTGATGATAGTTGCGTTAGAAGAAACAGTAACCACTTCTCCAGTCATTGATTCTTCTACCGTTCTTAGCCGTAATAAATCAGTTGACTGCATCGTTGCGCGAATACTTTCTGGTGTGACGGTTCCCATCAAATTCCCTTGTTTGTCAAGTATGGGAAGGTGACGTATGCGATGGATACGGAAGAAATTTATTACCGCAAGGGAAGAATCTATATGATGAAACAGGAGAGTCTTAACGGGGGAACTCATAACCCGATTAACTGGAGTACCCTCGAAATCAAGATTTTGGACTGCAAGACGAACAATGTCACGTTCGGTAAGAATACCTCGAAGTTCGCCATCACCCATAACCAGCGCATAACTATAACGTTTTTGAGTCGATTTTTCTTCCAGTATCGAAGATTTTCGTAACCTGGGTAGGGAACCTTGATTCATTCTCAAAACGACTTCAGCTACAGTCGTTTCCAATGATATGCAAGGCGGATTAACATCAATAGCAACTCTCAAGCTATCAGATTGACTCATGATTTACTCATGAAACTTACACATGAATATACATCACGTTCTCAAATTTATATATTAATGTGAATTATATTAGGTAATTTGATTGATGTTTAATACTGAGTTTACTTTTTAGTTTAGTTGGAAAATAACATTTATATTGGCAGATGTTGCAGTTAGAAGATTCAGTTAGCGTAGGATAAAAATAAGTAAACTTACTTAACAAAAACTAATATGACTTTAACAGAAGAAGTTCTCAAGACATTACCAGGCGATATTTTAGGAAAGTTACGCCAAGGCGATCGCGTATTAAAATCCATCAGGGAAGGTAGCGCACCCGTGCCAATGGTAGTGAAGGAAAATCCACATCCCTTAGAACAAGTAAGCTGGGATGTTGTGATTTCTGGTGGCACATTAGGCATTTTAATCGGTTGTGCTTTAGTTATGCAAGGTTGGCGAGTAGCGATAATTGAACGCGGTACTTTACAAGGTAGAGAGCAGGAGTGGAATATATCTCGCCAGGAATTAGAAGTATTTTTACAATTAAATTTACTCACTAAGGAAGAATTGGAAACAGCTATCGTTACCGAATACAATCCAGCAAGGGTTGGCTTTCAAGGTAGTCCAGATATTTGGGTTAAAGGGGTTCTTAATATTGGGGTGTACCCGGTGTACTTACTAGAAACCTTAAAACAAAAGTTTTTAAAGGCTGGAGGAAAATTGTTTGAAAGTACATCTTTTGTCGATGCTGTAGTTCATCCCAATGGCGTCAATGTTAACAATCAATTTAAAACCAGGCTATTGATAGATGCGATGGGACATTTTTCACCTATTGCACAGCAAGCTCGGAAGGGAAAGAAACCGGATGCAATTTGTTTAGTAGTGGGAAGTTGTGCTGAAGGTTTTCCGGAAAACAAGACCGGCGACTTGTTTGTATCTTTTACCCCCGTGCAAAAACAGTGTCAGTACTTTTGGGAGGCTTTTCCAGCCAAGGATGGTAGAACGACCTACATGTTTACCTATATGGATACAAATCCCCAACGTCAGAGTTTAGAGACGCTATATGAGGATTATCTACGCCTGATGCCAGAATATCAGAGTGTAAAATTGTCGCAATTGAAATTTAAGCGGGCGCTATTTGGCTTTTTCCCTTCCTATCGTCAAAGTCCCCTCAGAACACCTTGGGATCGAATTTTACCGATAGGGGATAGTAGTGGAAGTCAATCTCCCCTAAGCTTTGGGGGTTTTGGGGCTATGGTGCGTCATCTACCGCGTTTGGCTTCAGGAATTGAAGAAGCATTGCAAACAGAACAACTATCAGCCAAAGGCTTAAAACTATTACAACCTTATCAGCCAAGCTTAACAGTAACTTGGTTATTTCAAAAAGCAATGAGTGTGGGTGCAAATCAAAAAATTAACCCCGAACAAATCAACCAATTACTATCAGTTGTTTTTCAAAGGATGGAAAAACTAGGTGAATCTGTACTCAAACCTTTTTTGCAAGATATAGTCCAGTTTAGTGCCCTTACAAAAAGTTTACTTACTATCGGAATATTTCATCCCAAATTGGTATTGCAAATTTTTCCTCAAGTGGGTTTGGGAGCTTTATTACATTGGATAATACATTATATCAACTTAGGGGTTTATTCGGTTTTATTTAAACTAAGTTTGATGTTAAAACCCTTATTGAACAGTTTACCGGGAGTCCCCAAATATTACTTGGGTCGTTGGTTTGATGCTTGGAAATATGGCTCGGGAAGTGATTATCATTTGGATAGTAAATGATTCACAATTAGGTTAACTATCTTTGCAAATATATATAGTTAATAAAGATGTAAAACTTTATCAAAAAAATACTGCAAAATTCTCATTGTTAGCCTATAAATATAAGAAACAATAAAATCAAATGGCAGATAAAGAATCTCAAGGAATAAAATATTTTGCAGTATTAACTGGTTTATTGCGGGAACGTCAGGGTTTCTTAGAGGAAATCCGTCAGGGACACAGATTAATGATTAAGATAACTTCTTTATTAGTCTGTAGTTCCTTGTTTTTAGCTATATATGGTGGAATTATTGGAGCTTATCATAGCTGGATGCAAGCCTTAGCATCAGCAGTAAAATTACCCGCATTGTATTTAATTACTTTAATAATTTGTTTGCCTACTTTGTTTTTTGCCAATATTATTTTTGGCTCTAAACGAAGCTTTGGTCAATACTTTGCTTTGGTCATGACTGCGATCGCAATCACTAGCGTCTTGCTATTTAGTTTTGCACCAATAACGCTATTTTTTATGATTAGCACCAGCAATTACCAATTCCTAATCTTATTAAATGTAATTCTGTTTGCAATTACTGGGTTAATAGGTATATTGTTTTTGTACAAATCAGCAAAAATAGTTATAGAACAGGAAGGGGAAGGAAGTAATACCCGCAGTAAAATCATTCAATACTGGTTATTTCTTTATGCATTTGTTGGGAGTCAATTAGGTTGGACATTGAGACCATTTTTTGGTACTCCAGGTTCTCCATTTCAATTATTCCGTGAAAAGGAAGGAAATTTTTATCTAAGTATTATCCAAGCTATGGCATATCTCTTTGGAATACATAATTTATAATTCGTAGTTCGTAGTGACACGCATCCTGACGGACGAACGTAATGTGTCCTATTGTACGCGACGGAGCCGTTTGTTGACGCAGCTACGCTGAACACCGTCAGGTGCGGGCTAACGGACACGCAATACCTATAGCTGCGCTACCCACGGGTCCGGTACGCTGTCGCTAGGCGCTAACGTAATTTGTACGCGCTGCACAAACTTAATTTATTTCCTTTTCTATTAATTATTACCTATTACCCATTACCTATTACCCATTACCTATTACCTATTTACCGTATCCGCTCAGTAAGTCGGGGTAAGAAGAAAAAAGAAGAAGGAACAAAAGTAGAGCATGTGTCGTAGAATATGACCCATGACGC